>DATJNS010000422.1:0-58908 GCA_035507915.1 Candidatus Sulfotelmatobacter sp. | reverse complement strand
GAAGCCGAGCGCGGCCTCGGCGAGCGGCCGGAAATAGTCCATCACCGCGGGATCGACGGTGCGGAAGCGGCTGTAGTGGCGCACCTTGGCGACGTTGGTGATCGCATCGGCCTCCCACGACAGCCACTCGCGCGCCTGCAGACGATCCTGCTCGCTCGCCGGCTCGAACCGGCCGGTGGCGCGCGCGAGATAGTCGAGGATGACGTTCGACTGCACGATCGTGAGACCGCGATGACGCAGCGCCGGCACCTGGCCGTAGCGGTTGATCGCCAGATAGTCGGGCTCCTTCTGACGGCCGAACTTGAGGTTCACGGTCTTGAAGCTGAACGGCACGCGCGCCAGCGCGAGATAGAGCATCGGCTTGTAGGTCGAGCTCGACGTGAAGCTGCCGTAGAGCGTGAAGTGGTCGTCGTCGCTGCTCACGGCACCATCCCTTCGGTTTCAATCGCCATGTGCCAACCACTCGAAATCGTCATGTGGCGGCGTCAGGCGGGCCAGCCGAGCCAGGCGCAGATCGCCTTGCCCATCACCTGCTCGAGGTCGGCGCCGGCGAGCCAGGGCAGCTCCTCGGTGAACATCGTCACGGCCTGGCGGTAGCGGCACGGCAGGCGCGACAGGTCGGTGCCCCAGAACACGCGGCTCGGCCCGAACGCGTCGAACGCCTGGCGCACGTAGGTGTGCAGGTTGCGATAGGGATAGGGCGCGGTCGACAGGCACGGCAGCGCCGACGCCTTGACGGCGACGTTGGGCCGCCGCGCCAGCGCCAGCAGCAGCGGCAGATCGGCGAACGCCTCGGCGTCGCGCAGGTTGCTGAAGCGCCCGAGATGATCGATCACCAGCTTGAGGCCGGGATGGCGCGCCGCGATCGGATCGACCTTGGCGAGCGATCCGGGCACGTGGATCATCAGCGGCACCTGCGCGCGCTCGGCGGCCGACCACAGCCAGTCGGCGGTGCCGTCGGTCAGCCAGGGACGCTGCTCGCTGGTGTGGAAGGTGAAGCGCGCGCCCAGCATGCCGGGCTGCCGCTTCCAGTGTTCGATCAGCCCGCGGCTCTCGGGCTTCTCGAGCGGCAGGCGGCCCATCACGGCGAAGCGATCGGGCTCGAGGCGCGCCGCCTCGAGCGCCAGGTCGTTGCGGTCGCCTTCCCACGACGGCGGCACGATGACGACGCGCCGCACGCCGGCCTCGTCCATCTCGCGCAGCAGCTCGGCGCGGCCGAGCGGCTCGGACCGATGCGGCTTGGTCTCGCGCTTGGGCCACGGGCGATCCCGCGTGTCGGCGGCCCACAGATGGACCTGCGCGTCGACGATCAGCATGCCGGGGCCCTCAGCGTCGCCGGTCGAGGAATTCGCGCGCCGCCTGCTCCATGGTGACGAACTCGGCGCCGCCGGCGCGCACCGCCTCGATCAGGCGCTCGAGGATCATCATGCGGTGGCCGCGGCCGATCACGAACGGATGGAACGTGTAGGTGATGACGCCCCAGTCGAGCGTGCGGCGCAGGTAGGTGAAGTCGTCGATCCAGTTCTGCAGCACGCCCGCGGCACTCTGCAGGCCGGGCAGGATCGCGGCCTGGGTGCGCACGAACTCGAAATGCGGGTAGTCGTCGAGCGACCAGCTGATCGGCAGCTCGACCAGCGGGCTGGGGGCGCCCAGCACCGCCGGCTTCTCGAGCTCGATGAGGTCGCCCTGGCGCGCGAAATAGGGCGTGTAGTCGTCGCCCATCATGCTGGTGTCGTAGACGAAGCCGTGCTTGATCAGGAGCGCGATGGTGTGCGGGCTGAGATCCCACGACGGCGAGCGGTAACCGCGCGCCGGCTTGCCGGTCATCCGGCGGATGACCTCGTTGGCGCGCACGAGGCCGGCCTCCTCCTGCTCGGGCGACAAGGTCGCCGGCGGCTGGTGGGTCCAGCCGTGATGGCCGACCTCGTGGCCCGCCGCGATCACGGCCTCGCACGCCGCCGGATAGGTCTCCAGCGTGTGGCCGGGGATGAACCAGGTGGTCGAAATCCCGTGGCGGCGCATCAGGTCGAGGATGCGCGCCGACGCGACGACGCCGAACTCGCCGCGCGAGATCGGCGTCGGCGTCGTCATGCCGCGCGCGATGAAGCCCGACATCGCGTCGAAATCGAAGGTCAGGCAGACCAGGTGTCGCGGCATCTCGTGCTCCCCGCAGCCGGCAGGTTGCGCTATTCTTGCGAGGAGTCAGGTCGCGGAGCAAGTCATGGCGAGAGTGCGCGCAGCGGTCGCATCGGTGAACGCGCCCGGAACGGCGCTCGCGGTCGCGATCCTGGGCGCGTTCCTGGGCCTGACGCCGAGCCCGGCGGCGCGCGCCGACGCGACCGTGGCGTGCCCCTTCAACGGCAAGCAGGTGCAGACCGTGGTCACCAACTCCAAGGACGGCCCGCGCAGCTGCAACGCCGTGTGCGTCTGGCGCTACGGCGACATCGCGCTGCGCGGCCTCGGCGGCGCCATGCTGCAGAGCGGCGAGACCAAGACCGTCTATCACATCGTCGCGCCCTACCCGATCGACGCCGTGGTCGGCAGCGACATCAACTGCAACCGATGAGACGACGCGCATGAAGCTGCCGGGCCACGGGCGCTACGACTACCTGCCGATCGACGGGCGGCGCGACTACAGCTGGCCGGGCGGCAAGCGGCTCGCCTTCTACGTCGCGCTCAACATCGAGCATTTCGCCTTCAACGCCGGCCTCGGCATGGATCCGGCCTATCGCGGCGGGCCGCAGAACCAGCGCAATTTCGCCTGGCGCGACTACGGCAACCGGGTCGGCATCTGGCGCCTGTTCGACCTGCTCGACCGCCTGGGGCTGCCCGCCTCGATCCTGCTCAACAGCGCGGTGTGCGAGCACTATCCGCAGATCATCGAACGCATCAAGGCGCGCGGCGACGACGTGCTGGGCCACGGCCGCACCAACGCCGAGCAGCATCGCGGCATGTGGGAGGCCGACGAGGCGCGCGCGATCGCCGAGGTGACCGAGACGATCGCGCGCCACGTCGGCACGCGGCCGACCGGCTGGATGGGCCCGGCCGCGCTCGAGACCACCGTCACGGCCGATCTCCTGAAGGAGGCCGGCTACACCCACCTGCTCGACTGGCCGCTCGACGACCAGCCGGTGTGGCTCGCCACGCGCGCCGGTCCGTTGTTGTCGGTGCCCTACCCGTTCGAGCTCAACGACGCCAGCGTGCTGGTGGCGCGCGACCATACCGGCCGCGAGTTCGCCGACATGATCGTCGACCAGTTCGACGAGATGGTCGAGCAGAGCGAGCGCCAGCCGCTGGTGTTCGCGCTGTCGCTGCACGGCTTCATCGTCGGCCAGCCGTTCCGGCTGCGGCCGCTGCGCCAGGCGCTCCAGCATTGCGTCGAGCACCGGCTCAAGGAGCGCGTGTGGTTCACGCGCGCCGGCGCGATCGCCGACTACTGCATGAGCCTGCCCAAGGGCACGATCCCGGGGAGCTAGCTAGGAGTAGTCGCCCAAGCCCTCGTCATTGCGAGGCGCGGAGCGACGAAGCAATCCAGAGGGCCACCGCACGATTCTGGATTGCTTCGCTTCGCTCGCAATGACCGCGGAGTGATCTCGGAAAGCTTCAATCGGGACCAGCAACCCTCGGAGCCAGCCGCGCGCGCACACCAGCGCGGCGGTGCGTTGGCTGACCGCCGCCATCGTCAGGCCGGCGTCGCGCCAGCGCGCGCGCTGCGCCGCCAGCTCGTCGAGCCACGCGCCCCAGCGCGCATCGAGCAGCCGCTCGAGCACACCCTTGAGCAACCGCGCGAGGCCGGGGCTGCGCCCGCCCGTCGAGATCGCCACCGCGAGCGCGCCGCGCCGCACGACCGCCGGCATGTGGACGTCGCACAGCGCCGTCGCGTCCTCGACATTGACCAGCGCGCCCGACGCCGATGCCTGCGCGGCCAGCGTCTCGGACAGCGCCTCGGGCAGGCCCGCGATCACGACCAGGCGACAGCCCGCGAGCTCGCCGGGCGCCGGCAGGCGCCGACGCAACCGGTCTCCCGCGCGCGCCGCGAGCGCCGGCGACGGCGCATCCGAGAACACGACGAGGCGCCGCGCGTCGGCGGCGTCGAGCGCGTCGAGACGGCGCAGCACCGCATCGCCGCGGCCGACCAGCGCGACCTTGAGGCGGGCGACGTCGAGCGTGATCGGCAGCACGCGGTTACTCGGCCGGCGCGGTGCCGAGCGCGCGCCGCGGCTCGGCGCCGGCGCCGCCCGACGCGAACCAGTAGCCGACGCCCATGAAGCCGGCGCCGCTGACGATGTTGCCCAGGGTCACCCAGATCAGATTGTGGACCAGCCCGCCATAGGTGACGGTCGCCGGATGCTCGGCGAACAGCGCGATCAGCAGCAGCGTCATGTTGGCGATCGAATGCTCGAAGCCGCTGCCGATGAAGGCGTACAGGCACCAGAAGATGCCGAGGCATTTGGCGGTGTCGTTGGTCATCCGCGCCGCCATCCAGATCGCCAGGCAGACCAGCCAGTTGCACAGGATCGCGCGGGCGAACAGCTCGAGCGCCGGGGCGTTCATCTTGGCGGCCGCGACGGTGACGAGCAGGTGGCTCGGCGCGCCGAGCGCGGCACCGCCGCCGCCGGAGACGAAGAGGGCGGCGAGCACCGCGCAGCCGGCCAGGTTGCCGAGCCAGGTCATCGACCAGGACGCCGCGAGGTCGCGCAGGGTGGTCGTGCCGCGCAGCCAGCCGATGGTCATGAACATGGTGTGGCCGGTGAACAGATCGGAGCCGGCGAAGATCACCAGGGTCAGCGCGACCGCGAACGAGGCGCCCATGACGACGCCGCGGACCGACGGATCGACCGGGGCACCGAGGCAGAAGATCAGGATGATGCCGAGCCCAACATAAGCGCCCGCCATCATGGCGCTGACCCAGAACGCCGCCGGGCGCTCCCGCAACGCCTTGGCTTTCGCTTCGGCCACCTTGGCGAAATTGTCGACCGTGTCCATGAACATGTGGCTGCCCTCCGGTCCGGTGTGGCGTTGTCTAGTAGACGTCGCGTTGGTAGCGCTGGTCGCGCGCGAGCTGGGCGAGATAGGCCTTGGCGCCGGCCATCTCCATGCGTCCCTGCTTGGCGATGATGTGGGTCAGCGCGGTGTCGACGTCGCGCGCCATCCGGGTGGCGTCGCCGCACACGTAGAGGCGCGCGCCCTCCTGCAGCCAAGCCCACAGCTCGGCGGCGTTTTGGCGCATGCGATGCTGGACGTAGATCTTGTCGGTCTGATCGCGCGAGAACGCGGTGTCGAGCCGCGTCAGCAGCCCGTCGCGCGCGAACGCCTCGAGCTCGTCGCGATAGAGGAAGTCGGTCGCGCCGTGCTGGTCGCCGAAGAACAGCCAGTTGCGGCCGGTGGCGCCGACGGCGCGGCGCTCCTGCAGGAAGGCGCGAAACGGCGCGATGCCGGTGCCCGGACCGATCATGATGATCGGCGCGCGCGGATCGTCGACCAGGCCGAAGCCGTGCGACGGCTGGACGAACACGGGCACCGTCGCGCCGCGCGGTGCGCGCTCGGCGAGGAAGATCGACGCCACGCCCTTGCGCAGCCGCTCGCGCCGCTTGTAGCGCACGGCCGCCACGGTCAGGTGGACCTCGCCCGGCGTCGCCTTGGGCGACGAGGCGATCGAGTAGAGCCGCGGCTGCAGCACGCCGAGCGCCGAGACGAGCTCCTGGATCGGCGGCCGCGCCGACGGAAACGCCAGCAGGAGATCGAGCAGATCGGCGTCCTCCGGCCCGCTGCCCGGATAGCCTTCCGCCATCGCCTGCAGCAGGTCGGCCTCCTCGGCGTGGTGCGCGCGCGAGGCGAGCACCTCGATCGCCTCGTCCGACGGCCGCGCCACGTCGCACACCGAGAGCAGCGCCTCGCGCAGATCGCGGCGCGAGCCGTCCGGGCAATCGACCTCGAGGCCGGGCGGCGCGCCCAGACATTCGACGATGCCGTCGACCAGCTCGGGGCAATTGGTGGCGTGCACGCCCAGGCTGTCGCCGACCCGGTAGTCGAGGCCGAGACCGGCGAGCCCGAGCACGATCTGACGCGTGTCCTTGGCCGAGCCCGTGCCGTTCAGCGGCTCGCAGCGCAGCAGCGGCGCCGGCGCGCGGCCGCCCGGCGGCGCGATGGCCGGCGACGGGGCGACCGGCGCGACGGCTGCCGCCGGCGCGGCGCCCGATGCCGGCAGCTCGGCCAGCAGCTCCTTGAGCTTGCGTGCGGTCGCCTTGCCGCCGGGCGCGCAGCGCGCCAGGTCCTTTTCCGTGCCGGATGCGATCGCCTCGGAATAGCTCTGGCACAGATAGCCGCACTGGCCGCAATCGAGCTGCGCCATCGCGGCCATCAGGACCTGTGCACGCGGACGGCCGGCCGCCAACTCGAGGCGCTCGTCGAGCGCGAGCGCGGGATCGTGCCACGGGAAGTCCTCAGGCACGTCGAGCGTCGCCGCCGGCGCGGCGCCGGCATCGTCGGACACCTGCGTACCAAGCGGCGCCGATGGACCGGCGCTCTCGGTCGCGAACATGGCCGCGAGGTAGCCATTGAGCCAGGCGCGCTGATTGGGCGAGAACGGCGCGTTGTCGGGCAACATGGGGGCGGGCATGCTCATCAGGCCGCCGCCTCCAACGCCGCCGCATCGAACAGGCGGATCAGCGCGTCGATCTCGTGGCGATTGACGAAGGCGTGGAACGACTCGCCGTCGCGCCGGTGCGCCAGGTAGGCGCGCAGCATCGCCTCGAGCTTGGCCGGCGCCGCATCGGCCGGCACCGACTTGTAGATCTCGCGCGCCATCGTGCGCTCGGCGCCGGCGCCGCCGCCGACCATCACGTGATAGCCCTCGACCTCATCGTCGCCACGATCGACCTTGGTCGCCAGAAGGCCGATGTCGCCGATATGGACCTGCGCGCACGAGGCCGGACAGCCGGTCAGGTGGATATTGAGCGGCTGGTCGAGCGTCACACGCGCCTCGAGCCAGTCGCCGATCGCCAGCGCGTGGGCCTTGGTGTTGCTGAGCGCAAACTTGCAGCCCACGTTGCCTGTACAGGCGACCAGCGCGCCGCGAATGTGACTCGGCGTGCTGGTGAGCCCGAGCGCTGCGAGATCGCGCGCGACCGCGTCGAGCGCCGCGTCCGGCACGTCTGGAATGATCAGGTTCTGCCACACGGTCAGGCGCAGGCCGCCGCTGCCGTGACGCGCCGCGATGTCGGCGAGGCCGCGCATCTGCGCCACCGGCAGATAGCCGACGGGCACGCCGACACCGACATAGTTGAGGCCGGGCTGGCGCTGCGCATGAACGCCGACGTGGCCGTGCTTCAGGACGGGACCGCGCGGCCGGCACGCCTCGCGCGGCACGCGCCGCCACTTGAACGGCAGGAACGCCTCGGCCTCGGCCATGAACTTCTCGAAGCCCCAGGCGTCGAGCAGGTACTTGAGCCGCGCCTTGCGGCGGTCGGTGCGATCGCCATGCGCGATGAACACGCGCAGCACCGCGACCGCGGCCGGGACCGCCTCCTCCGGCGCCAGCAAGACGCCGCTATCCCGTCCGAAATCGCCGTGGCCCGTGATGCCGCCGAGCAGCATGCGGAAATACACGCCGGCCGGAACGCCGGTGCCGTCATCGACTTCGACCGCGGCGAAACCGATGTCGTTGGTGTCCTCGAGCACACCCAGTCGGCCGCCGCCGTCGAACGCGATGTTGAACTTGCGCGGCAGGCCGTAGAGCTCGCGGTGATTGAGGATCAGGTGATAGAGCTCGCGGGTCATCGGCCGCGTGTCGATCAGTTCCTGCGGATCGAGCCCGGCGATCGGGCTGCCCGTGAGATTTCGGATGTTGTCGGCACCCGCGCCGCGCGAGCTGAGACCGAGCTCGTCGATCGCCTCCAGCACCTCGATCGCGTGCGCGGCGCCGATCTCGCGGATCTGCAAATTGGCGCGCGTGGTGACGTGCGCGTAGCCTCCGCCGAAACGCTCAGCGACGTCGGCGAGCCCGCCGAGCTGAGACGCCGAGATCAGGCCGCCCGGCAGCCTGAGGCGCAGCATGAAGGCGTCCTGATTGGGCGCGACGTAGAACAGCCCATGGAACTTGTGCAGGAAGACGTCGGTGCCCTTGGGGAAGCGTCCGGCCGCGGCGTTGGCGCGCATCTCGTCCCACATGTCGAACGGGTGCTTGGCACGCTTGGCGAGCTCCTCGGGCACGAGCTTGCGGCCGGCGGCGAGGAAGCGATCCTGCGCCGCGACGTGGATCGCGTCGGGGCCCGTCGGCGACGCCGCGCCGCTCGAGGCCGGCACCGCAGCACCGCCCGCACCGCGGTTCTTGACCCCGGCGAGGAAGCCTTCGAGATACTGCTTCTGCTGCTCGGTCAGTATCGGACCGCCGTCGGTCATGCCCTGCCAGATCCGTCAATTCCGCGCTCTTGGAGGGCGCGCGACGCAAGCGACGTGCCACCGAATTAACCGTGCTGCGGCGCGGATTTGCACGTTTTCCGGGCGGCGAATCCCCTGCGAGGCGGCCCAGATTTGGGCGACTTGCGTGAACGCTGGGCAGCGTCCCGCCGATTGATAAAAATCAAATCAGCGTCGGCGTCAGCCGGCCGTCGCGCGATAGAGCTCGGCGGCGTCCTGGTGCAGCTGGGCGCGCATCGCGGGACGCAGGTACATCATGTGGCCGCCGGCATAGAGCTTGAGGACGACGCGCGGCTCGGGGCCGAGCGCGGGCAGCTGATCGATCAGATAGTGGGTCGCGAAATACGGCGTGACGAGATCGGTCATGCCGTGCGCGATCACGACGCGCAGCCGCGGGTTGAGCGCCAGCGCCTCGCGCAGCTCGTCGAGCGATCCCGGAAAGCCCTCGCCGAAGTCGCCCGAGAGCCCGCCGCTCTTCCAGTCCCACTTGTTGGACACCCGGCCGTTGAGCAGGTGATAGGGCTGGTCGGTCTTGAAGCCGAGCTCGTCGCGCGCGTAGCCGACGAAGGCGGTCGTGAAGGGCGCGATGGTGCCTTGCAGGATCGCGTCGCCGCCGCGCGGCCCCAGGCTGGCCGGGAACGGGTCGGGGTCCGAGACCGCGGTGTCGTAACGGCTGAGCACGCGGCCGTCGGCGCGCCGGAACTCCTTGATGAAGACATTGAGCGGGATGCGCTCGTGCTGCTGCGCGATCAGCTCGCGCTTCAGGCCCGTGTACGTGGCCAGCGCCTCGTCGATGCGCGCGGCGACTGCCGGATCGTGCGGTCCCGACGCGAGCGCCGTCAGATAGTCGCCGAGCGCGAAATGCTCGACGTCGCCGAGCGCCTGCGGGCTCAGCTTGCCTGCCGCCTCGAGCGCCGTCGCGGCATAGGACGGCAGGCGCAGCGCCCACGCGAGCGGCGAGTAGGCGCTGCCGCTGATGGTCTCGAACTCGAGCACCGGCGAGACCATGAAGGCGCCGCTGATCGCGATGCCTTCGTGGCCCTGCAGCGCCTCTGCCAGACGCGCCGCGCGAAACCCGCCGTAGCTCTCGCCGGCCAGATATTTCGGCGAGGCGAGCCGATCGGCGCGCGTGAGATAGAGGCGGACGAACGCCGCCATCGCCTCGACGTCCTGCTTCACGCCCCAGAACCGCTTGGCGATCTCCTCCTCGGTGCCGACGCCGCGGCTGTATCCGGTGCCGACCGGATCGACGAACACGAGATCGGTGAAATCGAGCCAGGTCTCGGGATTGTCGACCAAGCGCCGCGTCGTGCTGAGCGAGTCGTGGTCGTCGGTGAACGCCAACACGCGCGGACCGAGCGTGCCGAGATGCAGATAGGCCGACGCCGCGCCCGGTCCGCCGTTGAACACGAACGTGATCGGCCGCGTCGCCGCATCCTGCCCGGTCATCGCATAGGCGACGTAGAACAGGTCGGCGGTGACGTCGCCCTTGGCCTCGTCGTGCAACGGCAAGGTGCCGGCGGTCGCCCGATAGGCGATCTGGCGGCTGCCGAACCGCAGCGTGTGATCGGTCGTCACGTCGGCCGGCGGCGCGATGCGCTTCGGTTCGCCGCGTTGACCGGCTTCATGCTCGGGCGTCGCGCCCTCGGACGTCGCGTGCTCAGGCGGCGCGTGATGCGGCGGGGCGCTCTTCGGCGGCGCGTCCGCGGCGCGCAGCGCCGGTCCGGACACGAGCAACGCCAGCAGGGCAACGACAACGGGGATGCGCATGGCGAGCCTCATCACTGTGTCTCCGGAAGCGTCCGCGCCGTCATCGATCGCACCCCTCTTCGAGCGCCTTTGCGCGACCGGGGGGCCTGCCGTCGCGGCGCTTGCGCCCGGCACGATGACCGGTGAGACTTCCCGCGGCAACCGGGAGAACGATCGCGCAGGCGCGACGTCATCTCCGGCCCGGGGAGGAAACCATGACCCGCATGACGAGTCTGCGAACCCTGCTGCTGACCAGCGCTTGCCTCGGCCTGCTGACCGCGGCGCCCGCGTTCGCCCAACAGCCCGCCCAACCGCTGCCGCCCGGCTCGCCGTTGATCGGTCAACCGGACACCGAGGCCGCCAAGAAGCTGGCGCCGGTACCCGGGCCGCCGCTGCCCACCGCCGCCGACAAGCTGCCGCTCGACAAGCTGAAGGTGCCGAAGGGCTTCAAGCTCGAGGTCTACGCCAGCGGCATGCCGAACGCCCGCTCGCTCAGGCTCGGCGACAAGGGCACGGTGTTCGTCAGCAGCCGCCTGCAGGACAAGGTCTGGGCCATCGTCGACCAGGGCGGCAAGCGCGAGGTCAAGGTCATCGCATCCGGTCTCTACCGGCCGAACGGCATCGCCTTCCACAAGGGCACGCTCTACATCGCCGAGCTGTCGCAGATCTCCAAGATCGACGACATCGAGGACCATCTCGACAATCCGCCCAAGCCGACCGTGTTCTACACCGATCTGCCGAAGGATGAGGCGCACGGCTGGAAGTACCTGACCGTCGGGCCCGACGAGAAGCTGTATTTCCAGGTCGGCGCGCCGTGCAACATCTGCATGCCCGACGACAAGCACGCCCAGATCCGGCGCATCAATCTCGACGGCAGCGGTGCCGAGATCGTCGCACGCGGCATCCGCCAGGTCGTCGGCATGGATTTCCAGCCGGTGACGAAGATCCTCTACTTCTCCGAGAACAGCCGCGACTGGCTCTCCGAGGACTTCCCGAACGACAAGCTCAACCGCGTGATGCATCCGGGGCAGGACAATTTCGGCTACCCGTACTGCCACCAGGGCAACATTCCCGATCCGGAGTTCGGCTGGGGCCATTCGTGCGACGAGTTCGTCCATCCGATCGCGCTGATGGGCCCGCACGCCGCCGTGCTCGGCTTCCGCTTCTACACCGGCACCATGTTCCCGGCCGAATATCGCGGCAACATCATCCTGGCGCGCCACGGCTCGTGGAACCGCTCCAAGAAGTTCGGCGGCGACGTCGTGCTCGTGAAGCTCGGCAAGGACGGGCTGCCGCTCGACAAATGGGACACGCCGGCGGGCCCGGGCCCCGGACGCAAGGACATCGAGCCGATCGTCACCGGCTTCCTCCAGAACAACAACTATGTCGGGCGCCCGGTCGACGTGCTGCAGATGAACGACGGCGCGCTGCTGATCTCCGACGACTACAACGGCGCGGTCTACCGCCTGAGCTACGGCGCGGCCGCGAAGCACTGAGCCGGCACGCGGGAACCGGGGTGCGCGGTCGACGCCGCGGCCCCGGTTCTTCGTTTTTCGACCGACGGAGGCGGTGACGGGACCATGCGCAGCGCTCGGCTGGCGGCGATGCTCGCGGCGACCTGGCTGACGGCGCTCGATCCGGCGGGTGCCGAGACGCTCGAGGAGAAGATCGCGCCCTGCCTCGCCTGCCACGGCGAGAACGGCCAGTCGGAGACCGTCAACACGCCGTCGCTGGGCGCGCAGACCGCGGCCTACGCGCTGATCCAGATCTACATGTTCCGGGAGAAGCTGCGCACGTTCGACGTCATGAACGAGATGGCGAAGCCGCTCACCGACGACGACCTGCGCGCGATCTCGGACCGCATCGCCACCTTGCCGGCACCCAAGCCCGCGGCCGGGCCGGTCGACGCCGCGCGCCTGGAGCGCGGCCGAGCGCTGCTCGAGAAGGACCGTTGCGTCTTCTGTCACCGCCCGGATCTCGCGGGCGCGGAGAACGTGCCGCGCATCGCCGCCCAGCGCGAGGACTACCTCGTCAAGACGCTGCGCGAATACAAATCCAGCGCGCGCCACGGCTACGACGGCACGATGGCGGAGGTGCTCGAGCCGATCACCGACCAGGAGATCCGCGACCTCGCCTACACGATCGCACGCCACAAGTGAGGCGCCGCTACAGCGTCACGTGCACGATGTTCTTGAACGGATGCGCCTGCAGGAAATGCTGCGCGCGCGTCGCGCGATCGAGGTAGAGAAACACCTGCGCGACGAACACCCGGTTCACGGTCCGGCCGTCGTCGGACAGCGGCATGAAGAGCGCCTTGGTGTGGCGCTCGACAGCGCCCCCTGACGACAGGAACAGGCTCTCGGAATAGACCGTCCGCTGCTCGCCGACGCACTGCGCGTAAAGCATGAGGCCGTGCGCGCGGTATTCCGGATTCTGGATCGCCTCGCCGACATAGCGTCCGGTTGCGTTCAGCCCCTGCTCCTGGGCGATCGCGGTGCCGATCAGCCGGTAGCGGAAGCGTCCGGGTCGCTCGACCTCGACCAGCATGACGTGCGGCAGCAGCCGGGGGATGTCGACCGGGTCGAGGTCCTTGCGGGCCGGCATCGCCCGACCGGCCGCGATCTGCCGCCAATAGTCGTAGGCCTGCTGAAGCCGATCGTCGGTGATCGGCGGCGACACGGTTTCCATGACGGATCATGGTTCGCCCGGTGAGCCGCGGTTGGCAAGCCGGCGGGGCGCGGCCGATTGACAGGCCCGGAGCCCGATCCGTATCCTCCACGCCAGCCTGCAGCGCCGGAGGACATGATGAGCTGGAAGAAGCCCAAGGTCGTCGAGATCGCGGTCGGCACCGAGATCAACGCGTACGCCTGCGCGGTCCGGTAGCTCCTCCTCCCCCGGCCGAGCCTCCGATCGGGGCCGGCCATGAAATTGATCGTTCTCGGGTCGGCCGCCGGCGGCGGCTTTCCCCAATGGAATTCCAATGCGCCCGGATGTCGGCGGGCCCGCTCCGGTGACCCCGGCGCGCGCGCGCGGAGCCAGACTTCGCTCGCGATCTCGGCCGGCGGCGGAGCGTGGTTCCTGCTCAACGCCGCCCCCGACTTGCGCGCCCAGATCCAGGCGACGCCCGCCCTGTGGCCCCAGCACGGCCTGCGCTCCTCGCCGATCGCGGGCACGGTGCTGACCGGCGGCGACATCGACGCGATCGCCGGCCTGCTCCATCTGCGCGAACGCCATCGCTTCACGGTCTACGCGACCCGGAGCGTGCTCGAGGTGCTGGCCGCCAACCGCATCTTCGACGTGCTGGCGCCCGACTGCGTCGCACGCCGTCCACTGCCGCTCGACGAGCCGGTGGCGCTGGCGCTCCCCGAGGGCGGCGCCAGCGGATTGTCGGTGCGCGCCTTCGCGGTGCCCGGCAAGGTCCCGCTCTATCTGGAAGGTCCCGATTTCGACCCGTCGCGCCTGACCGAGGACGACACCACGGTCGGGCTCGAGATCGGCGATGCGCAGGGCGCGCGCGCGTTCTTCATCCCGGGCTGCGCCGCCATGACGCCGCGCCTGGCGGCGCGGCTCGCCGGCGCGCCGCTGGTGCTGTTCGATGGCACCTTGTGGACCGACGACGAGATGATCCGGCTCGGCCTCGGCGCCAAGACCGGCCGGCGCATGGGCCACATGAGCGTCGCCGGTCCCGCGGGCACGATCGCGGCCTTCCGCGACCTCGGCGTCGCGCGTAAGATCCTCGTCCACATCAACAACTCGAACCCGCTGCTGGTCGAGGACGCGCCCGAGCGGCAGACCGCGCGGGCGGCCGGCTGGGAGGTTGCGTACGACGGCATGGAGCTGGAGCTGTGACGAGCCGCACGCCAATGTCGCCCGACGCGCTCGAGGCCGCGTTGCGCGCGATCGGCGCCGAGCGCTACCACAACCTGCACCCGTTCCACAAACTCATGCGCGACGGCAGCCTGACGCGCGGCCAGGTCCAGGCGTGGGCGCTCAACCGCTACTATTATCAGCGCCAGATCCCGATCAAGGACGCCTACGTGATCGCGCGCCTGCCGACGTCGGCGCTGCGCCGCGCGTGGCGCGCGCGGCTGATCGATCACGACGGCGATGCCGAAGGCACCGGCGGCATCGCGCGCTGGCTCAAGCTGACCGACGGGCTCGGGCTCGAGCGCGCCTACGTCGAGAGCCTCGCCGGCCTGCTGCCGGCGACCCGCTTCGCGGTCGACGCCTACGTCGCCCTGGTGCGCGAGCGCTCGGTCCTCGAGGCCGTCGCCTCGTGCCTGACCGAGATGTTCTCGCCGGCGATCATCTCGGAGCGCGTGTCCGGCATGCTGAAGAACTACGCGTTCGTCACCGCCGACACGCTCGCCTATTTCACGCCGCGCCTGACCCAGGCGCCGCGCGACGTCGACCTCGCGATCGGCTACGTGCGCGAGCATGCGACCACGGTCGAGCAGCAGGACGCGGTGCTCGACGCGCTGCGCACCAAGTGCGACATCCTGTGGGCGCAGCTCGACGCGCTCCACTTCGCCTATGTCGAGCCGCGGCTGATCCCACCGGGCGCGTTCGTGCCCGACGACCATTGAGGGCCGGGCCATGAGCGCCACGTCATGAACGAGAGGCCGGACGCCGCCTATCGGTTCGCGCCCGGCGTCAAGCTGCGCTTCGACGAGACGCGCCAGGCCTGGATCGTGCTGGCGCCCGAGCGGCTGTTCGTGCCCGACGAGCACGCCGTCGAGATCCTGAAGCTGATCGACGGCGCGCGCACGACCGCCGCGATCGTCGACGACCTGGCGGCCCGCTTCGATGCGCCGCGCGCCACCATCGAGGCCGACGTGATCGAGCTGCTGCAGGATCTCGTCGATCGCGGGGTGCTGCGCCGATGAGCGCGCCCGATCGTTCCGCCGCCGTCGAGCCGCCGCTGGCGCTGCTCGCCGAGCTCACCCACCGCTGTCCGCTGCAGTGCCCCTACTGCTCCAATCCGCGCGCGCTGGTCGGGCACGGCGCCGAGCTCGACACCGCGACGTGGTCGCGCGTGCTGAGCGAGGCGGCGCAGCTCGGCGTGCTGCAGGTGCATTTCTCGGGCGGCGAGCCGACCGCGCGCCGCGATCTCGTCGATCTCGTGCGTCACGCCGCGCGGGTCGGCCTCTACAGCAACCTGATCACCTCGGGCGTGCAGCTCGATGGCGCGCGGTTGGCGACGCTCGCCGCCGCCGGGCTCGACCACGTGCAGCTCAGCTTCCAGGACGCCGACGACGCGGGCGGCGACGCGATCGCGGCGTACGCCGGCGCGCAGGCCAAGAAGCGCGCAGCCGCGGCATTGGTGGTCGCGCAGGGCCTGGCGCTGACCGCCAACCTGGTCGTGCATCGGCGCAACCTCGCGCGCCTGCCGGCGATGATCGAGATGGCGGCCGGGCTGGGCGCCGGGCGCCTCGAGGTCGCCCACGTCCAGTATTACGGCTGGGCGCTCGCCAACCGCGCCGCGCTGCTGCCGACGGCGGCCCAGCTCGTCGAGGCCGACGCGGTCGTCGCGGCGGCGCGCGAGCGCCTCAAGGGCCGCGTCGTGATCGACTACGTGCCGCCCGACTACCATGCGCGGCAACCGAAGCCCTGCATGAGCGGCTGGGGTCGGCGCTTCATCAACATCACGCCGTCGGGCAAGGCGCTGCCCTGCCACGCCGCGGAGACCATCGCCGATCTCGACTTCCCCTCGGTGACCGACCACGCGCTGGCGGCGATCTGGCGGAGCTCCGCGGCGTTCCAGCGCTTCCGCGGCACCGCCTGGATGCCCGAGCCGTGCCGCTCGTGCGACCAGCGCGAGGTCGATTGGGGCGGTTGCCGCTGTCAGGCCCTGGCGCTCACTGGCGACGCCGCCCGCACCGACCCGGTGTGCGCGCTGGCGCCCGATCACGCGCTGATCGATGACGCGCTCGCCGCGCCGGCGCGCGACGCGCTCGTGTTTCGCCGCTTCGAGAAGACTACTTTGCCTTGATGACGCGCACCGGCTTGCCGTCGAGATAGGCCAGCACGTCCTCCACCACGTGGGCGTAGAAGACCGCGTAACCCTCTGCGGTCACGTAGCCGAGATGCGGCGACAGCACGGTGTTGTTGAACGTGCGCAGCGGGTGATCCGCGGGCAACGGCTCCTGATCGTAGACGTCGAGCGCTGCGCCGCCGATGCGCTGACCCTGCAAAGCGTCGATCAGCGCGGCCTCGTCGACGATCGGACCGCGCGACGTGTTGATCAGGTAGGCCGTCGGCTTCATGAGCTCGAGCTCCTTCTTGCCGATCAGGCCGCGCGTGCGATCGCTCAGCACGAGGTGGATCGTGACGATGTCGGACAGCGTGATCAGCGCCTCCTTGCTGCTCACGTAGCCGACGCCGACCTCGGCGGCGCGCTCGCGCGTCAGGTTCTGGCTCCAGGCGATCACCTTCATGCCGAAGGCGAGACCGACCTTGGCGACCTGCGCACCGAGCTTGCCGAGACCGATGACGCCCAGCGCCTTTTCGTTCAGCCCGGTGCCGAGCGTGCGCTGCCAGCCGCCCTCGCGCATGCTGCGATCCTCGAGCGGGATGCGGCGCGACATGGCGAGGATCAGGGCCCAGGTCAGCTCGGCGGTCGGGTAGCCCAAGCCCTCGGTGCCGCAGACCGTGATGCCGCGGTCGGCGCACGCCGCCACGTCGATCGACGCGTTGCGCATGCCGGTGGTGACCAGGAGTTTCAGGTTGGGCAGCCGCTCGAGCAGCGCGCGGCGAAACGGCGTGCGTTCGCGCATCGCGCAGACGATCTCGAACGGCTTCAGCCGCGCGGCCAGCGCGTCCTGGTCGGCGATCGTGTCGTGGAACACGGTGATCTGGCCGCGCTTGGCGACCTCCGACCAGTCGGCGATCTCGAGCGCGACGCCCTGGTAGTCGTCGAGCACGGCAATCTGCACCATCGCGTGGTCCCTTACCGGGCTGTGGAGGCTATGGAGTCCGTCCACACCCTGCACCAGGCGGGGCGGTGATGCCAGCGGAATGGCCGAATCGAGCCGTTTTCCGGGCTACCCAGGCACCTCGCCCAGCTTGGCGTAGCGGCCGCGGAAATAGAGCAACGGCCGGCCCTCCGCGCGCTGCGCCAGCCGCACGACGCGGCCGATCACGATCAGGTGATCGCCGGCCAGATGGGCGGCCTCGCGGACGCATTCGAGGTGGGACAGGCTGTCGGGCAGCAGCGGGCAGCCGGTGGCGCCGATCTCGTAGGGAACGCCGACGAACTTGTCGCCCGCGCTCGAGCGGGCGAACGCGGCGCTCAGCGGCTCCTGCTCCTCCGACAGCACGTTGACGCCGAAATGCGGCGAGCCGAGGAAGCTGTCCAGGCTGAGGGCGTTGCGGTCGAGGCAGAACGACACCAGCGGCGGGTCGAGCGACACCGAGGCGAACGAGTTGACCGTGATGCCGACCAACCGGCCGTCGGAATCGCAGGTCGTCATGACTGCGATGCCGGTGGCAAAGCAGCCGAGGGCGTTGCGGAAGTCTCGCGAGCTGAAGCTGGTGTCCATCGGCCTCCCTGGACCGCCTCCCCGGCGCCGCCTTCCTCGGCCGCGCCATCCCCCCGGTCCCATCGTGGGCCGGCCGCGGCGGCCGTGCGGACCGCCCCGGAAGGGCGGCCCACGGGTGGGCGCCGCGCGCTGATCACGGGATAAATTTATCCCCGAGTGGCCGCCTGCCGTCAAACCGTCGCGGATGGCGGGGCCGTTCGCGGCCCCGCCGCGCCCCGGCGCGAATGCCCGAGAAGACGTGCGCGGTCAGCCGGTTCGGGGGTGGCCTCGACTCGCCAAATCATCAAAACTATACTGATTGTTAACGAAAGTCCGCGACGGTGGCGGGTCGGCTAGAATTGTCGCTTTAGACGGGGTCGCAATGCTTCCCATTATCGGTGGCGCCATCATCTTCGTCTGCGCCCTCGGCGCATTCGCGCTCGAAGAGGGCAAGTTCTCGATCCTGATCCAGCCCCTCGAGTTCATCATCATCGTCGGCGTGGCGATCGGCTCCTACGTGATCGCCAACCGCGGCAACGTGCTTGGCCGCACGGTGGTCTACCTGTCCTCGATCTTCCGGGGCCGGCGCTACAACAAGGACAGCTATCTCGAGCTCCTGAGCCTGCTCTACACCGCCTTCAAGCTGGCCAAGACCAAGGGCATGCTGGCGCTCGAGCAGCACGTCGAGAACCCGCAGGAAAGCAACCTGTTCCAGCGGTTCCCGGCGTTCATGAACGACCAGAGCTCGCTCGTCTTCCTGTGCGACTACCTGCGCCTCCTCACCCTCGGCACCGACAACCCGCACGAGGTCGAGGCGCTGATGGACGAGGAGATCGAGACCAACCACCAGGAAGCGCTGCTGGTGCCCAACGCGCTCCAGGTGGTGGCGGACGCGCTGCCCGCCATCGGCATCGTCGCCGCGGTGCTGGGCGTCATCGTGACCATGGGCGTGATCGATCAGCCGGCGCCGGTGATCGGCACGCATATCGGCGCGGCGCTGACCGGCACCCTGATGGGCGTGCTGTTCTCCTACGGCTTCGTCGGCCCGATCGCCTCGCTGCTGCGCCAGGACGTCGAGGCCGAGATGAAGTACCTGCAGTGCATGAAGGCGGGCATCCTCGCCCACATGCAGGGCTACGCGCCGGCGGTGTCGGTCGAGTTCGCGCGCAAGGCCCTGATGACCGACGTGCGGCCGACCTTCTACGAGGTCGAAGCGACGGTATCGTCGTTGCCCCCGGTCTGAGGTCTAGATCATGGCTGCCGGCTCCAATCTTCCGCCGATCATCATCAAGCGCCACAAGGGCGGTCACGGCGGGGCGTTCCACGGCTCGACGACCTGGAAGATCGCGCTCGCCGACTTCATGACGGCGATGTTCATCATCTTCCTGTGCCTGTGGCTCATCAACCAGGTGACGCCCGAGCAGCGCACCGGCATCGCCGACTACTTCTCGCCGGCGTCGCCGTCGAAGACCAACAGCGGCGCCGGCAGCATCCTGGGCGGCGCCACGATCACGGTGCCGGGCTCGCTCAAGACCGAGACCGCGCCGGTTTCGCCGATCCGGGGCGGCGGGCCGAGCGTGCCGCAGGAAGGCGAAGGCACGACCCAGGTTCCGGGCTATCCGGGCAGCACGCAGGCGCTGCGCGGCGACAAGGCCGGCGGCGAGCGCGGCGGCCCGGGCAAGGGCGAGGCGCGCACCTCGTTCGGCCAGAACCCCGCCGAGGGCGCGCGCTTCAAGCAGATCCAGAACGCGATCACCGGCATCGAGGGCCTGCCGGGCGTGACCGACAAGATCAACGTCACGGTGCAGCCGGTCGAGGAAGGCCTGCGCATCCAGCTGGTCGACAGCGACAAGCGCGAGCTGTTCAAGAGCGGCAGCGCCCAGCCGCTGCCGCAGACCCGCGAGCTGATGGCCCAGGTCGCCAAGATCATCGGGACGATCCCGAACAAGATCGCGATCGACGGCTATACGGACGGCACGCCGTTCGGCAAGAGCGACGCCTACACGAATTGGGAGCTGTCGGCCGATCGCGCCAATGCGAGCCGCCGCCTTCTGGTCGAGGCCGGTATCCCCGACGAGCGCGTCTCGCGCGTCACCGGTCGCGCCGACCACGAGCTCCTGATCCCGAGCGATCCGACCGCGCCGGGCAATCGCCGCATCAGCATCACGCTGCTGCGCGAGAAGACGCCCGCCGAGCAGACTGCGGCGGCGGAGGCGGCCTCGGTCTCGGCCAACAAGGAAGAGTCGAACGTCCCCGCGCGGCCGGCGCCCGGTCCGGCGCCCGACGAACGCCTGATCCCCCGGGCTGGCGCCGAGCAGCCCAAGTAAGCGCCTTGAACGACCAACCGACCGCGACTCTTGCCGGCGACGTCAATCGGACGCTGATCTTTCACCGCTCCGTGCCCCTGCCCTGCCCCTATCTCGCGGGGCGGTTCGAGCGCCGCATCGTCGCCGAGCTGACGCCCGATCAGGTGCGCTCGGGCCTGTTCGACGATCTCACGGCCGCGGGGTTCCGGCGCAGCCACAACATGATCTACCGGCCGGCCTGCGCGAGCTGCAGCGCCTGCGTGCCCGTCCGCGTCCTGGTCAAGCGCTTCACGCCGCGCCGCTCGCTCAAACGCACCTGGCGCGCCAACGCCGCGGTTGCGGTCGCCGTCGTGCCGGCACGCGCCACGCCCGAGCAGTACGGCTTGTTCCGCCGCTACCAACGCGCGCGCCACGGCGACGGCGACATGGCGCTGATGACCTACGCCGACTACAAGGCGCTGGTCGAGGAGAGCGCGGCGGACACCAAGCTGCTCGAGCTGCGCGATCCCGACGGCGCGCTGGTCGGCTGCTGCCTGTTCGACACCACCGCCGACGGGGTGTCCGCGGTCTACAGCTTCTATTCGGCCGAAGACGAGAAGCGCGGGCTCGGCAGCATGATCGTGATGTGGCTGGTCGAGCACGCGCGGGCGCTCGGCCGCCCCTACGTCTATCTCGGCTATTGGATCGAGGAGTGCCGCAAGATGGCCTACAAGATCCGCTTCATGCCGATCGAGGCGCTCGGCCCCGACGGCTGGCGCGCGCTCGCCCCGCCGAAGCCGGTCGCGGAAGCCGCCGACTGACCCGCCGCGCGCCGGCGCACCCGTCTAGGCGCGGCGCACGCCCCACCCGACCAACGCCGTCACGGCGAGCGCGAGCAGCGCGGCCAGCTCGAAGCTGTATTGAAACGCGGCAAGAAATCCGGCGCTCGCCGCGAGCGTCTGGAACAGCGGAAAGAAGGTCGACGCCGCGCCGATCACGCCGATCGTGCGCGTGACCATCGCGAGGCTGCCGGCGACGCCGCGGCTCTGCCGGGCGATGGTAGCCGCGACGATGTCGATATAGGCGAGCTGGAACAGCCCGAGGCCGACACCCTGGACCGCGAGCGCGACGATCAGGCTCGACGCCGCGGTGCGCTCGCCCCAGCGCGCGATCAGGAGCAGCCCGACCGCGACCAGGACCGCCCCCGCGAGCGCGAGCCGACGTGCCGGCACGCGAACGATCAGGCGGCCGCCCACGGGCGATGCGACGAGCACGCCGACCGCCGCGCTGGCGAGCACCGCACCGCCGACCGTCACGCCGAGGTCGGTCGCCTGCGCCAGGTAATAGGGCACGATCAGCCAGACCGAGAACGCCGCGAGATTGACCAGCACGTTGGCGAGGTTGAGCAATCCGAACCCCGGCGCACGGAACACCCTGAGATCGATGATCGGCGCGTCGACGCGCTGCTCGCGGCGCACGAAGGCGGCGAACACGAGCAGCGTCGCCAAGCCGAGCGGCAGTCCGGCCAGATCGCGCGCATGATGCAGGGTCAGCACGAGCCCGATCAGCGCCAGCACCAGGAGGCCGGCGCCCAGCGCATCGAAGCGCTCGCCGCCGCCGGGCCGTTCGGTCGCCGGAAACTTGCCCAGCAGGACGAGGGCGAGGAGCGCGATCGGCGTGCGGAACCAGAACACCGCCGGCCAATCCCAGGCGTGCACGAGCGCGCCGCCCAGCCACGGGCCGAGCGTCGAGCCGACCGCGATCAGCATCGTGTACGCGCCGATCACCCGGCTGCGCCGCTCCTCGCCGTAGAGACCGGTCGAGAGCGCGACGCCGCAGCTCAGCACCAGCGCGGCGCCGACGCCCTGCAGTACCCGGCACACGACGAACCAGGCGAAGTCGCGCGTCAACGCGCAGAGCAGACAAGCGACCGCGCTCCATACCAAGCCGACGCGGAACACGCGGGCATGCCCGTACATGTCGCCGATCCGGCCGAACGCCAGCATCAGGCTCGTGTAGGTCAGCGTGTAGCTGATCACCACCCACTGGACGTCGGCAATCGCCAGGCCGAAGCCGTGCGTGATCGCAGGAAACGCGATGTTGACCGACGAGTCGAGCGGCACCACGGCGCTGCCGAGCCCGATGACCAGCACCTGCCAGGCCTGGCGTGACATCATCACGGGCCTGCGAGGCTTGCGGCGCAGCCTCCTACATCACCCGCGCCCTCGCGCGACGTCACGCGAACCGCTTGTCCCGCCCGACGCCGTGCGGCGGCATGCGGCCGGCCTGCGCGCGCTTGCCGACCCACAGCGCCAGATCGGTCATGGTGCGGGTTCGCTCGCCGGCGGCTAAGGCGAGCCCGTCGGCCAGGCTGAAGGTCGTGACGTCGCTGAGGCCGCCGTCGTGATACTTCTGCAGCGTGACGCCGCGACCGCGCGCCATCACGGGGAGCTCGCCGAGCGGGAAGATCAGCAGCTTGCGGTTGTCGCCGATCACCGCGAGGTGATCGCCCTTGACCTCGGCGCAGCGGTGGGCTCGCGCGCCGTCGCCTGGCGTGAGCACCTGTTTGCCGGCGCGCGTCTGCGCGACCGCGTCGTCGGCCTCGACCACGAAGCCGCGCCCGTCGTCCGAGGCGACCACGAGCCTGGCGCCGGGCTGGTGGACGAACATCGCGACGACGTCCTGGTCGTTGGCGAGATCGATGGCGAGGCGGATCGGCTCGCCGAAGCCGCGGCCGCGCGGCAGCTTGCCGGCGGCGAGCGTGTAGAACCGTCCGTCGGTCGCGAACAGGAGCAGGCGATCGGTCGAGTCGGCCTTGAGCACGAAGCGCGCCGCGTCGCCCTCCTTGTACTTGACCTCCTCGGCGTCGACGTCGTGACCGCGCAGCGCGCGCACCCAGCCCTTTTCGGAGCACAGGACGGTCAGCGGCTCCTTCTCGACATAGGCGTCGACCGGCATCACGAGCGCGACCGGCGGCGTCGACAGCTGGGTACGCCGGCGGCCGAGCTTGGTGTCGCCGCCGAACTTCTTGCGCATCTCGGCGATCTCGCCCGCGATCGTCTTCCAGCGTCGCTTCTCGCTGTCGAGCAGCTTGCGCAGGTCGTCGCCCTCGGCTGACAGCGCGTCGACTTCCTTGCGGATCTCCATCTCCTCGAGCTTGCGCAGGTTGCGCAGGCGCATGTTGAGGATCGCATCGGCCTGCACGTCGGTGAGCTTGAAGCGCTTGATCAGCGCCGGCTTCGGCTCGTCCTCGTTGCGGATGATGCGGATCACCGCATCGATGTTGAGGTAGACGATCAGGTAGCCCTGCAGCACCTCGAGGCGGCGCACGATTTCCGCAAGGCGATGGCGGCTCACCCGCTGCAGCACGACCTGGCGGTGATCGAGGAAGGCGCGCAGAACCTGCTTGAGGTCCATCACGCGCGGCACCGACTCGGCGTCGAGCACGTTCATGTTGAGCGAGATGCGTGCCTCGAGCTCGGTCTGCCGGAACAGGCTCTCCATCAGAACGGCCGGATCGACGTTGCGGCTCTTGGGCTCGAGCACGACGCGCACCGCTTCGGTCGACTCGTCGCGGACGTCGGCCAGCAGCGCCAGCTTCTTCTCGGCCAGCAGCTCGGCGATGCGCTCGATCAGGCGCGCCTTCTGCACCTGATACGGGATCTCCGTGACCACGACCTGGAAGGTGCCGCCCTTGAGCTTCTCGGTCTCCCAGCGCGCGCGCACGCGGAAGCTGCCGCGCCCGGTCTCGTAGGCGGCGCGGATCGCGTCGGCCGGCTCGATCAGCACGCCGCCGGTCGGGAAGTCCGGTCCCTTGACGAAACCGAGCAGATCGGCGACCGCGGCCTTGGGCTGCTGGATCAGATGGAGCAAGGCATCGCACAGCTCGCCGGCGTTATGCGGCGGGATCGACGTCGCCATGCCGACCGCGATGCCGGTGGCGCCGTTGGCGAGCAGGTTCGGGAAGGCGGCCGGCAACACCACCGGCTCGGCGCTCTCGCCGTCGTAGGTCGCGCGCAGATCGACGGCGTCCTCGTCGATGCCCGCGAGCAGCGCCTCGGCGACCGCGGTCAGGCGCGCCTCGGTGTAGCGCATCGCCGCGGCGTTATCGCCGTCGATGTTGCCGAAATTGCCCTGCCCGTCGACCAGCGGATAGCGCACCGCGAAGTCCTGGGCGAGCCGCACCAGCGCCTCGTAGACCGCGAGATCGCCGTGCGGATGGAACTTGCCGATGACGTCGCCGACGACGCGGGCGGCCTTCTTGTAGCCCGAGGCCGGATCGAGCCCGAGCTGGAGCATCGCGTAGAGCAGCCGCCGGTGCACCGGCTTGAGGCCGTCGCGCACGTCGGGCAGCGAGCGCGCCATGATGGTCGACAGCGCATAGGACAGATAGCGCTCGCCGAGCGCGTCGGCCAGGTCGGTGTCGCGGATTTCCGCAGTGGCTGGGGTCATTCGGTTTCACCTCTACCAGATATGGTAGCAAGCCGGTCGATCTGGTCCAAGAGACGGGTACGCGCGGCGGGTTCGGCCCAGCCGTGCGGGGCGAACAGATGCGCGACCAGGAAATGCCCGGTGAGCGCCAGCCCGGCACGCAGATCGTCGCGCTCCGGCGCCGCCGCCCGGTCGATCAGGAAGCGCGGCAAGGCGAGCAGCCGGCCGCGCCACGGCGCGGCGGCCGCCGTCGACACGGCCCGGCCGGTGCGCGGCGACACGAAGCCGAGATCCTCCGTGGTGCCGGTGACGGCGCAGCACCGGAGGTCGAGGCCGAAGCCAAGCTCGGCCAGGAAGCCGACCTCCCAGCGCACATAGGCGGCCTGCCAGCCCGGCGTCGCGACGTCGTCCATCAAGGCGAGCAGCGCGGCGAACGCGCCGGGATGCGGCTCGCGCTCGGGCAGCGCCTGCTCGCACAGCGCGCACGCCGACGCCAGACCGGCGAGCCGTCCCGGATCATCGAACACGCGCGCCGCGAACGGCGTCACGAGCTCCGCCGTGTAGGTGCCGAGATGCTCGTCGAGCCGGGCGCGCCAGCTCGCCTGCACCAAGTTGCCGGGCACGAAGACGCCGCGCGTGCGCGCGCCCTGCGTGCTGCGCACTCGCCCGGCATGGCGGCCGTGCTCGGCGGTCAGCAGGCTGACGATCGCGCCGCTCTCGCCGTGACGCCGCTCGGCCAGCACGATACCGCGATCGCCCCACTCCATCGTGCGTCAGCTCTCGAAGTCGAGGCCGAGCGCCTGATAGCGCGCCGGATCATCCTGCCAGTTCTCGCGCACCTGGACGTGCAGGAACAGATGGACCGGCCGGTCGAGCATCGCGGCGATCTCGGCGCGCGCCGCCTCCCCGACTGCCTTGATGCGACGGCCGCCCTTGCCCAGCACGATCGGCTTCTGGCTCTCGCGCAGCACCGTGATGGTCTGGTCGATGCGCACGCTGCCGTCGGCGAAATCCTGCCAGGCTTCGGGCTCGACGGTCAGGCTGTAGGGCAGCTCCTCGTGCAGCTGGAGGAACAGCTGCTCGCGCGTGAACTCGGCGGCGAGCAGCCGCAGCGGCATGTCGGCGAGCTGGTCCTCGGGATAGAGCCACGGCCCCTCGGGGACATGGCTCGCGAGCGCGCGCCGAAGGTCGCCGACACCGTCGCCGGTCAGTGCCGAGATCATGAAGGTCTGGGCGAACGGCACTCCGCCGCCCGGCGGCGCGCGGTTGAGCTGCTCGGCGAGCGCCAGCAAGCTGTCGCGCCTGACGACGTCGACCTTGTTGAGCGCCAGCAACCGCGTGCGCTCCGATGCGCCGAGCTGTTCGATGATGCGCAGGCTGTCGGGATCGGCGCCGCGCGCGGCATCGACCACCATCACGACGACGTCGGCGTCGCCGGCGCCGGTCCACGCCGCCGCCACCATGGCGCGCTCGAGCCGCCGCTTCGGGTTGCCGAAGATGCCCGGCGTGTCGACGAACACGAGCTGCGCGTTGTCCTCGATGGCGATCGCGAGCACGCGCGTGCGCGTCGTCTGCACCTTGGGCGTGACGATCGAGACCTTGGAGCCGACCAGGCTGTTGAGCAGGGTCGACTTTCCGGCGTTGGGCGCGCCCACGATCGCGACGAAGCCGCAGCGCGGCGGCGCCCCCTGGCCGTCCGGCGCACCCGGATCCCGCTCAGCCACGGCGGCGCGTCCGTTTGGCGGCCACCGGCATCGGACCGAGGGTTTGCACGACGGCGAGCAGCGCGCCCGCCGCGGCCTTCTCGGCCACGCGCTTCGAACGGCCCTCGCCCGCTGCCGGCGCGATGCCGTCGATCGTCACGGTGACCTCGAAGCGCGGGCTGTGCGCCGGTCCTTCCGACTTGACCACGCGATAGGCGGGCAGCGCCAGGCCGCGCGCCAAGGCCCACTCCTGCAGCGCGGTCTTGGGATCGCTGGGCGGCGTCGAGCCTTCGACGATCAGCGGTTGCCACTGCGCGAGCACGAAGGCGCGCGCCGGCTCGAGGCCGCCGTCGAGATAGACCGCCGCGATCACGGCCTCGATGGCGTCGGCCAGGATCGCGGGATTGCTGGCGGCGCCGGCGTCGCGCTCGCCCTTGGCGAAGGTCAGGAAATCGCCGAGCCCGATCGCTTGCGCGACGCGCGCCAGCACCGGCTGGCTCACCAGGCTGGCGTGACGGCGCGCGATCGAGCCCTCGCGCTCGCCCGGGAAGCGCGCCAGCAGGGCGTCGGCGACGATCAGCCCGAGCACGCGGTCGCCGAGGAACTCCAGACGCTCGTTGCCGCGGTCGCCACGCTTGGCGGCGCTCGCATGCAGGAGCGCGCGGTCGAGCAGATCGGCGCTGGCGAAGCGATGTCCGATGCGGTCCTCGAGCGCGCCGCGATCGAAGCTCGGCGCCTCGGCGCGGGCCTTGGCGCCCTTCGCGCTCACATCCTCAGCGGACCGCCTGGAAGAGGCGGTCATAGCGGATCGCGCCAAACCACTTCCAGGGTTCCCACAACGCGGCAGTGCCGTCGGTCGAGAAGAAGATGAACTCGGCTCGGCCGACGAAGTTGTCGAGCGGCACGTAGCCGACACCGCTGAGGATGCGGCTGTCGGCGGAGTTGTCGCGGTTGTCGCCCATGCAGAAATAGTGGCCTTCGGGGACCGTGTAGACGAGCGGGCTGCCCTTGTCGTCGACGATGTTGTCCAGCGGACCGTCGTCGGACTCCTCGAGGATGTAGTGCTTCACGCCGTTGGGCAGCGTCTCGACGTAGCGCGTGGCGTGCCGCATATCCCCGCGCTCGGTCGGGTACTCGACGTCGACCGGGTCGCTGCGCTGCACCATCTGCCCGTTGATCCAGAGACGCCCCTTGATCATCTCGATCGTGTCGCCGGGCAGGCCGACGATGCGCTTGATGTAGTCGGTCTTGCGGTCGGGCGGGTACTTGAACACGGCGACGTCGCCGCGCTTGGGCGGCGTGACCAGGATGCGCCCCGGGATCAGCGGCAGGCCGAGCGGCAGCGAGTAGCGGCTGTAGCCGTACGAATACTTGGAGACGAACAGGTAGTCGCCGACCAGCAGGGTCGGGATCATCGAGCCGGACGGGATGTTGAACGGCTCGAACGCAACCGTGCGAATCGCCAGCGCGATCAGGATCGCGTAGACGAAGGTCTTGATGTTGTCGACGAGATTGCCCGACTTGCGCCGGGCCGAGGTCGAGTTCAGCGCCTTCATCTCACGTCCGAGCACAGCCTTTGGATGTCCGGCCTTGGCAATCCGACGCCCCGCCCCCGAGCCGGCCACGCCGGGGCCGGGGAAAAGCACGCCGTCACAGATGGTTAGCAACGCGCCCGACCCAAGGCCCGGCACCCCGAGCCGCGTCGCGCCCCAAGGTTCGCAGGACTTAACCAGCCCGCCGCGTGCTGGCAAGTGCTTTCCATGGCGGAATCGCCCGCGGCACGGGCCTCAGACCGCGGCGTTCGGCCGCGCCACGCCCGCCGTGCCGCCGCGCGTCTCGCGGTGGATGATGTAGATGCCGCCCGCGATCACGAGCGCCGCCCCCGCCACCACGGGCAGCTGGGGCACGTCGCCGAACACCGTGAGCCCGACCAGGACGGCCCAAATCATCGCCGTGTAGTCGAACGGCGCGATCACGGCGACCGGCGCCAGCGCGTAGGCGCGGGTCAGGCAGAGCTGCGCGAGGCCGCCGACAACGCCGAGCGCGACCATCAGCGCGCCGGCGCGCCAATCGGCCGGCCACGTGCCGGCGACCGGCAGCACCAGTGCCGAGACCAGCGAGCCGAACAGGCTGAAATAGAACACGATGGTGAGCGAGGCCTCGGTCGCGCTCAGGCCGCGCACCAGAATGATGCCGAGCGCGTAGAGCAGCGCGCCGGCCAGCACGACCAGCGCCGCCGGCTCGAACACGCCGGCGCCCGGCCGGATCATCACGACGACGCCGACGAAGCCGACCGCGACCGCCGACCAGCGGTGCCAGCCGACGCGCTCGCCGAGCAGCGGCACCGACAGCGCGGTCATGAACAGCGGCGCCGTGAAGGACAGTGCATACGCATCGGCGAGCGGGATCACGCGCACGCCGTAGAAGAAGCACAGCAGCGCCGTCATCGCGACCAGCGCGCGCGCCAGATGGTCGCGCGGCCGGCGCGTGCGCAACGCCGCCCAGCCGTGCCGCGCGTGGATCAACGGCAGGATCGGCAGAAAGGCGAAGAAGGCGCGGCAGAACATCAGCTGCCAGATCGAGACGCCGGCCTCGGCGAGGTATTTCGCGATCGCGTCCTGGGCGGTGAACAGCGCCATCGCGAGCAGGATGTTCGTGATGCCGCGAGCCACGGCGGATGCGGGCGATGGGACGAAGTCGGCCAAGCGGGCCCCCTGCGGCGCGGACGGCGCGCCGCTTATAGCAGAGAAACATGACGGTGATGACACGAGGGCGCGTAGCGACCTCGTGCGCAATCGGCGCGCGGCGGAGGCGCTACGCCGCGCGGGCGTGGCGAGCCGGCTGGTCGCGGAAGACGGCGCCCTCGTGGGCGAGCAGCCAGCGCTTGCGCGCGAGGCCGCCGCCGTAGCCGGTGAGCGAACCGTCGGCGCCGATCACGCGATGGCATGGCACGACGACGCTGATCGGGTTGGCGCCGTTGGCGAGCCCGACGGCGCGCACCGATGTCGGACGGCCGAGCCGCGCCGCCAGCGCGCCGTAGCTGAGCGTGCGGCCGGGCGCGATCTTGGTCAGACCCGTCCAGACGGCGCGCTGGAACGGCGTGCCGGCGGTGCGCCAGTCGATGGCGCGCAGGCAACCGATGTCGCCGTCGAAATAGCGCCGCAGCAGCCGCATCATCTGTTTCGGCGCCGCGCCCGGCTCGGGCCGCAGCGATCCGTAATGCAGGCGCAGCAAGCGCGCCATGGCGGCCTCGCGGTCGGTCCAGTCGAACGCGCGCAGGAGGCCGGCCTCGTCGGTGACGATCAAGGCCTCGCCGATCGGCGTCGCCAGCCGGTCGAGCCGGAGCCGTTCAGGCCGCTTGCTGGTCATGATCCACCTTCTCGACAGCTCGGGTTGCGTGAGGCGCGGCGACCCAGAGATGCAGCGCGGCGTAAGCGCGCCAGGGTCGCCAACGCTCGGCGCGCGCGAGCAGCGCCGCCGCCGTCGGCCGCGCGCCGTCGCCGCCGAGCGCCCGCAATAGACCGACGTCGGCTGCCGGGAAGGCGTCAGGCTCGCGCAGTTCGCGCATGGCGATGTATTGCGCAGTCCATTCGCCGATGCCGGCGATTGCCCGCAGCCGGTCGACCGCCGCCTCGAGGCTGCGCTGCGGACCGAAAAGCTGCGGATCGCCCACCACGGCCGCCGCCAGCGCGGACAGCGCCGTTCGCCGTGCCGTCGGCATGCCGATGGCGCCGAGGTCCGCCGCGGCGAGCTGATGCGGCGTGGGGAACACGTGGGTCAGCCCGAGGTCGTGCGCGGCCGGATCGACCAGGCGCTCGCCGAAGCGCGACACCAGCTTGCCGGCGAGCTTGGTCGCCGCCGATACCGTGATCTGCTGCCCGAGGATCGCGCGTACCGCGAGCTCGAAGCCATCCCAGGCGCCGGGCACCCGCAGCCCGGGACGCGCGGCGACCAGCGGCGCCAGCAACGGGTCGCGCCGCAGATGCGCACCGATCGCCACCGGATCGGCCGCGAGATCGAAGACGCGCCGCACGCGCGCGATGACGGCGGGCAATGTCCGCAGATCGGGGACGCGGACGGTCGCCTGGAGGCAGTTGCGCGCCGCGCGCTCGACCACCAGCACGCCGCGGGCGGCGCCGATCGCGATGGTGCGCGCATAGCGGTCGCACGACACGGCCTCGATGCCCGGGATCGCCCGCGCGCCCAGGAACGCGAGGATGGCCTCCCAGTCGTATGGCGGCCGATAGCCCAGCTTCACCGCGATCGCACCCGCCGCGCCGACCGGCTGCTCGGCGATGCCCGCGCGCCGGAGCGTTCGCGGAGGGCGCTGGTACAGCTGCTGAAACGTCTCGTTGAAGCGTCGGATGCTGCCGAAGCCGGCCGCGGCGGCGACCTCCGCCATCGGCAGGCCGGTGTCCTGGATCAGCTGCTTGGCCAGCAGGATCCGCCGGGTCTGCGCGACCGCGACCGGCGATGCGCCGAGGTGATGCTTGAACAGGCGCCGGAGCTGCCGCCCGCCGATCCCCAATCGCGTCGCCAGCGCCTCGACGTTGGCGTCGTCGAGCGCGCCCGTCTCGATCAGCCGGAGCGCGCGCGACACCGTGTTGGCGCTGCCGTGCCACACCGCCAGATCGGGCGAGGTCTCGGGACGGCAGCGCAGGCACGGCCGGAACCCGGCCTCCTGCGCCGCGGCGGCGGTCGGAAAGAAGCGGGCATTCTTGCGCCTGGGCGTGGGCGCCGGGCAGAACGGCCGGCAATAGACCCCGGTCGTCGTGACGGCGACGAACAGCCGCCCGTCGAAGCGATGGTCGCGGGTTTCGATCGCGCGGTAGCAGGCGTCGTCGTCCATGTCCATGCGCCGATGATCCCCGATGGCGGTTCAGTTGTCTGGCGGTTTTCGGACCTCATCGGCCCCCGCCCGATTCGGGCGCGAGCCTCGTCTCCGCCGCCGCGCGGGTGCCGGCGATCCGGCCGAACACGATCGGGGCGGCCGTGGTGTCGCCGCCGACGCGGCTCATGCCGTGGATGCCGCCGGTGACCTCGCCCGCCGCGTAGAGGCGCGGGATCGGCGCGCCCCAGATGTCGATCACCTGCGCGCGCGGGTTGATGCGCAGGCCCCCGGACGTGAAATGCACAGCCGGCCAGTGCGGGACGGCGTAGCACGGTCCATCCGCGAGCGGCAGCATGGTCGCGGTGAGCGGCCGCGCGAAATCCGCATCCGTCCCGGCGGCCAAGAATCCGGCAAAACGCGCCGCCGTCGTCGCGAGCGCGGCGTCCGGCATCCCGAGCTCGGCGCCGAGCGCCGCCACGCTGGCGGCGTGCCGGATGCGGCCGCGCGCGATCGCTTCGGCCATCCCCGCCACCGCCTCGTTCCCCAGCGCGCTGGCCTGGGTCAGCATCGCTTCGGTGTAGACCGTGTAGGCCGGTCTCGCGCCGGTCGCGACGATGGCGCGCGACACCATGTCGTGCACCGCTTCCTCGTTGACGACGCGCTGCCCGGCGCACGACACGATGATGCCGCCTTGCCGGCGCAGGCGGAGCGCGCACAAGGTCGCCGCGTCGAGGGCGCCGGTCTCGGGGTGCGCGAACGGATGTGCCTCGATGAAGGCGAGATGCAGCGCGTCGGCGCCGACCGCCTGCGCCAGCCGGATGGCTTCGCCGGTCGCGCCGGGATGGTTGGTGGTGTTGTAGGCCTCGCTCAGGACCGGGCGGAACGACCGGCGCATCGCGACATCGGCGGAGAAGCCGCCGGTCGCCAGCACGACCGCCTGACGCGCGCCGATGTCGCGCCGGCCCGCCGTCGTTTCGATCGAGACGCCGACGACCGGCCCGTGCGCGTCTCGGCGCCACAAGCGCGCGAGCCGCGCGCCGGTGCGCAGCGTGACGCCGTGCTTGGCGCCGATCGTGCGCAGCGCCTCGACATAATCGCGGCCGCTGTCGGCGAGATGCAGGCGGAACGGGCCGCGATGCTGGCGATGCAGCGCGTCGTGCAGCCGCAGCCCGCCCTCGGCGATCATCCAGTCGAGCGCGGCCGGCGCGCCGCGCGCCATCGTCGCGACCAGCTCGGGATCGCCGTAGTGCTGACCGGCCGCAAGCGCGTCGGCGGCGTGCCCGTCGGCGCTGTCCTCGCCGCGCCCGAGCGCGACGCGACGGTGCCGGCCGTCGTCCCAGGCGGCGTAATCGCCGAGATTGATCGCCGAGTTGCCGCCGGGCCGCGCCATCTTCTCGAGCACGACGACGGCGCTGCCCGCCGACGCGGCGGCGGCCGCGGCCGCAAGGCCCGCGAAGCCCGCGCCGATCACCACCACGTCGGCGACCTCGTGCCAGCGACGCGGCCAATCGATAACCGTGGTGGCGTCAGAGCCCTCTGCGTGCTCGCTCATCTCCGCCTTCCGCTCCGTCTTTTACGCGGCGCACGGGTCGTGAACCGCGCTAAAGCAGCGTGTTGAACTCGTCGAGCGTCAGTCCAGCCTGCCGAATGATGCTGCGCAGAGTTCCCGGCTTCAGGTCTCTCGTGCCGTGAAGTGGAACGACAACCGCGCGGGTTGGATCATCCCGATGGGCCAGAAGACAATGACTCCCCGATACGCGCTTCTCGACGAAACCGGCCCGTTCCAACGCGCGCACGACGTCCCGCGCACGCAGCGCGGGCAGCCCGCCGGTCATCCAGCCGTGACCGTGACCTTGCGCACGGCGGGCGCGGCATCCGCCGGAGCTGGCAGTCCCTGCTCGCGCCGATAGTCGAGGCTGAGACGGATCGCATCGCGCGCCATCGCCAGCGCCTCCTCCTCTGTGTCACCCTCTGTGACCACCTCGGGGAGCGCAGGCACGAGCGCGGTGAAGCCGCCGCCGGGCTGCGGCTCAAGAATGACGGTATAGCTGTGGTCCTGCGGCATGATCGACCCAAGAATAGCGCGCTGTGGCGAATCAACGCATCGAAAAAGGCGCAGCGCCGCCCGGGGCCATCGTACCTCAGCGCGCCGCGGCGGCTGAGATGATAACGAACGCCTGGGCGAGCGGGTATTCGTCGGTCAGCGTGAGGTCGATCTGCGCCGTCATGCCGGCGGGCGTCAGCGCAGCCAGGCGCTCGGCGGCGCCGCCGGTCAGCGCCAGAGTCGGCTTGCCGCCCGGCAGGTTGACGACGCCCAAATCGCGGAAGAACACGCCCTTGCGGAACCCGGTGCCGAGCGCCTTGGCGCACGCCTCCTTGGCGGCGAACCGCTTGGCGTAGGTCGCGATCGCGTTGGTGCGCGATTCCGCCTTGGCGCGCTCGACGTCGGTGAAGATGCGCTCGAGGAAGCGATCGCCGAACCGCGCGAACGTCTGCTCGATGCGCCGGATGTCGACGATGTCGCTGCCGATGCCGATGATCATCAGGCGCTGCGCTCGCCGGCGGCGTCGGCGCGCGCCTTGTCCATCAGCGCACGCATGCGGCGGATCGCCTGGTCGAGCCCGCTGAAGATCGCCTCGCCGACCAGGAAGTGCCCGATGTTGAGCTCGACGACGGTGGGGATCGCCGCGACCGGCGCCACCGTCTCGAAGCTGAGCCCGTGCCCGGCATGGCATTCGAGCCCGATCGCCTCGGCGTGCGCCGCCGCCTTCTGCAGGCGCGTGAGCTCGACGTCGCGGGCGGCGCCATGCGCATCGCAATAGGCGCCCGTGTGCAGCTCGATCACCGGCGCGCCGACCGCCTTGGCGGCGTCGAGCTGGCGGCGCTCGGGATCGATGAACAGCGAGACCCGGATGCCGGCGTCGCTCAGGCGCTTGACGAAAGGCGCCAGGTGATCGTGCGCGCCGGCGACGTCGAGGCCGCCCTCGGTGGTGACCTCGGTGCGCTTCTCAGGCACCAGACAGGCCGCGTGCGGCTTGTGCTTGATCGCGATCGCCAGCATCTCCTCGGTCGCCGCCATCTCGAGATTGAGCGGCAGCTGCAGATCGTGCGACAGCCGCGCGATGTCGTCGTCGGCGATGTGGCGGCGATCCTCGCGCAGATGCGCCGTGATGCCGTCAGCGCCGGCCTGGGCGGCGAGCCGCGCCGCGCGCACCGGATCGGGATGGCGGCCGCCGCGCGCGTTGCGGATCGTCGCGACGTGGTCGATGTTGACGCCCAGGCGCAAATGTCGGCGCATCGCTGCCCTCCCCTGGCGGCGCTCAGCCGCGTGCGCGGTCGACCGAGCTGATCGCCGGCGTCGCACGCAGCGCGGCGATGATGTTGGTCAGATGCCGCACGTCCTTGACCTCGATGTCGACCAGGAGCTCGAAGAAGTCGAGCGAGCGGTTGGTGATCTTGAGGTTGGAGATGTTGCCCTGGTTCTTGCCGATCACGGTGCACAGCGAGCCCATGCTGCCGGGCTCGTTGGTGACGATCACGGCGATCCGCCCGACATGGCCCTCGCGCTGCTCGTCGACGTCCCAGGCGACGTCGAGCCAGCGCTCGGGCGTCTCGGCGAAGCTCTCGAGGCTGACGCAGTCGATGGTGTGGATGGTGACGCCCTTGCCGGTCGTCACGATGCCGACGATGCGGTCGCCCGGCAACGGGTGGCAGCAGCGCGCGTAGTGCACCGCCATGCCGGGGATCAGGCCGCGGATCGGCACCGCCTGGGCGCGGGCCTGCCCGTTCGTCTTGGCGCGCGCGCGGGTCAGCGGCACGACCTTGGCGGGCGTCTTGGGCGCCGGCTTGGAGCCCGGGAACACCGCGTGGATCACCTCGCGCCCGGTGTGCAGGCCCTCGCCGACCGCGGCGAACAGATCCTCGACGGCCGGCGTCTGGAAGGTCTTGAGCACGCCCTCGAGCGCCTTCTCGGTGAACGGGTAGCCCTCCTGGCGGAACGCCTTCTGGACGATGTCGCGGCCGAGATTGACGAACTGGGTGCGCCGCTGGGTGCGGATGAACCGGCGGATGCGCGCCTTGGCCTTGCCGGTGACGACGAAGTCCTCCCAGGTCGGCGACGGCGTCTGCGCCTTCGACGTCACGATGTCGACCTGGTCGCCGTTCTGCAGCACGGTGCGCAGCGGCATGATGCGGCCGTTGATCTTGGCGCCGACGCAGGTGTCGCCGATCTGGCTGTGCACCGCATAGGCGAAGTCGACCGGCGTGGCGCCGCGCGGCAGCGCGATCAGGTCGCCCTTGGGCGTGAAGCAGAACACCTGGTCCTGGAACATCTCGAGCTTGGTGTGCTCGAGAAACTCCTCCGGTCCCGCGGCGTGCTCCAGGATGTCGAGCAGCTCGCGAAGCCATCGATATTGCCGGCTGTCGGTGCGCGGCGCGCCCTGCTTGTACTGCCAGTGCGCCGCGACGCCGAGCTCGGCGACCTCCTGCATCTCGGTCGTGCGGATCTGGATCTCGATGCGCTGGCGCTGCGGACCGATCACGCCGGTGTGCAGCGAGCGATAGCCGTTGGGCTTCGGCGTCGAGATGTAGTCCTTGAAGCGTCCGGGCACGACCGGATAGGCGCCATGGATGACGCCGAGCGCCTGGTAGCACTGGTCGACCGTGTCGACCACGACGCGGACCGCCATGATGTCGGCGAGCTGCTCGAACTGGACGTTCTTGCGCTGCATCTTGCGCCAGATCGAGTAGGGCCGCTTCTCGCGCCCCGACACCTTGGCCTCGACGCCGCCCTCCTTGAGGGTGTGCGTGAGCTCGCTCAGCACCACGTCGACCACGTTGGCGCCGCGGTGCTCGCGCAGGAAGTCGAGCCGCGCGGTGATCGAGGCGCGCGCGTCCGGATTGAGCTCGCCGAACGCCAGGTCCTCGAGCTCGTCCTTCATGTCCTGGATGCCGATGCGTTCGGCGAGCGGCGCATAGATGTCCATCGTCTCGAGGGCGATGCGCCGGCGCTTCGCGGCATCCTTGATGAACCCCAAGGTACGCATGTTGTGCAGCCGGTCGGCGAGCTTGACGAGCAGCACGCGGATGTCGGCCGACATCGCCAGCACGAGCTTGCGGAAGTTCTCGGCCTGCTTGGAATGATCCGATTGCAGCTCGATGCGCGAGAGCTTGGTGACGCCGTCGACCAGCCGCGCGATGTCGGGCCCGAACAGCTTCTCGATCTGCGCGAGATCGGCGTGGGTGTCCTCGATGACGTCATGCAGCAGCGCGGTGACGATCGAGGCGCCGTCGAGATGCATGCCGGTCAGGATGCCGGCGACCTCGAGCGGGTGGGAGAAATAGGGGTCGCCCGACGCGCGCGTCTGCGAGCCGTGCGCCTTGAGCGAGAACACGTAGGCGCGGCTCAGCATCTCTTCGTCGGCGTGGGGGTCGTAAGCCTTGACCCGCTCGAGCAGCTCGTACTGTCGGATCATGTCGGTCCGGCGCCTCGGCTAGGCGATCCGCCGGAAGGCGAGCCCGCGCGCCGATCCAACCTGATCCATCACCCTGCTCCTGACGGCGTAGACCGTTGCTCCGCGTTGCTGCCGATGCGTCGCGCGTCCGTTGCGGCTCAGACGTCCTCGATCAGATCCTGATCGGCCGGCTCCTCGAGCAACTCCTCCTCCTCTTCGTCCTCCTCGTCCTCGGCCATGCTGAGGGCATCCTCGCGCACGTCCTCGGCGGCCGCGGCATCGCGCGCCATGTCTTGCTCGGTGGCCAGGAAGTCGACGATCTCCTCCTCGGGCTCGTCGGCCTCGGCGACCTTCTGCAGCCCCTTGATCAGGGCATTCTTGAGCACGTCGAGATCGAGCGTCGTGTCGGCGATCTCGCGCAACGCGACCACCGGGTTCTTGTCGTTGTCGCGGTCGACCGACAGCGGCGCGCCGCCCGTCAGGTCGCGCGACCGCTGCGCCGCCAGCATCACGAGCTCGAAACGGTTGGGAATCTGGAGAACGCAGTCTTCGACGGTGACGCGGGCCATTGCACCACTCTTGGCTGGGGATCGACGAGAACAAACGTAGAAAAAGTATAGGGTTCGACCCGGCGCGACGCAAGGTCGGCCGGCCCGCAACCCCCATCATTCCAGCGGCCGTGTCGCTTCGGCATCGCCGAGCGCGCGGATCAGCTCGGACAGCGGACGGCCGGTGGCCGGGTGATACCACGCCGGTGCCACGTCGGCCAGGGGCAGCAGCACGAAGGCCCGCTCGGCGAGCCGCGGGTGGGGCAGGATCGGCCCGGTGCCGGGCGGCGGATCCTCGACGCGGTCGCCATAGGCCAGGAGATCGAGATCGAGGGGCCGGGCGGCGTTGGGGACGCTGCGCACCCGGCCGAACGCCGCCTCGACCCGATGCAGCACCGCCAGCAAGCCTGCCGGATCGAGCGCGGTCGCGACCGCCGCGACGCCATTGACGAACCACGCCTGGTCGGATGCCGGCACCGGCGGGCTGACGAACCAACGGGAACGCTTCAGCGTTATGATTCCGGCGGCGGCCAGATGACGCAGCGCTGCTTCGAGCGTGTCTTGGGGGAGACCGGCCGCGCTCGGCAGATTAGCGCCGAGACCGATCAAGATAGGCGCGTCGGGCGGCGTCGCCATGCTGTCGGCCCGGTTGATTTCTGCTCATCAACCATTTGGATACTCAACACCGGATTTTAAGCTTTGATCGCGCAATATTGTTAAAGTCGCGCAACACGCCGTTCTGGGAAGTCCACGGGATGTTGTTCTACCCTCAAGAGCGTCTTGGCCTGTTCATCGACGGGGCGAACCTGTACGCCGCCGCGCGGTCCCTCGGATTCGACATCGACTACAAGCGGCTACTCGACCTGTTCGCCACCAAGGGCCACTTGGTCCGCGCGTTCTACTACACGGCCCTGGTCGAGGATCAGGAATATTCGCCGATCCGGCCGCTGGTCGACTGGCTCGACTACAACGGCTACACCATGGTGACCAAGCCGACCAAGGAATTCACCGACGCCTTCGGCCGGCGCAAGATCAAGGGCAACATGGACATCGAACTCGCCATCGACGTGATGGAGATGGCGCCGTTCCTCGACCACATCGTCTTGTTCTCGGGCGACGGCGACTTCCGCCGCCTAGTCGAGGCGGTGCAGCACAAGGGCAAGCGCGTCAGCGTGGTGTCGACCATCCGGTCGACCCCGCCGATGGTCGCCGACGAGCTGCGCCGGCAGGCCGACAACTTCATGGAGCTGATGGATCTGATGCCGCAGATCGCGCGCAGCCACGGCGTGCGCGATGAGGCGCGGAGCGTCCGCGACGAGCAGCACACGGCGCGCTTCTCGCGCGAGCCCCACGGCGCGCTCAACGACGACGAGATGTAGCCAAGGACCGGAGCTCCGCTCGACCGCAGCGCGATCGGTCAGCCGCCCACCCGTCCCCTATCGTCCGTCATCTGGCCTCTGGTCTCCCAACCGAGCGGCTTGAAATCCACCAGGTCGGTCAGGAAGCGCTCGCCGTCGGCGTCCGTGAAGACGCTGACCCGGAAGGCGTAGAGCGCGCCGGCGACCGACAGCGTGCCGTCGTGCAGCTCGCTCAGCCCGCCGTCGTCGTGACGCTCGCGATGGAGGCAGCCGGCGCGCACCCGCACCCCCGCCTGCTCGAGCGCCAGGCTGACCACGCCGGCGCTGCCGTAGGCGAGCAGATCCTCGAGCGCCACCCGGTAGCGCGCGAACAGGTAGTCGTGGACGATCTGGCTGTCTTCCATGGCGGCGCCTCGATCCGGATCAGCTCCGAAGGGGCACGTACCTTAGCCGATCAGATAGAACATATCAAGAACATCCGGAACATCGCGCGCGAGGCGCCTTCCCCCTGGTGGGCGGGGACGCTAAGCAAGGCTCGATGTCCAAAGCGCCGCTGCCCACGCCCGATTGCGCGCTCTGCCCGCGCTTGGCGGCGTTCCGGAACGCCAATCGGGCCGCGCACCCCGACTGGTTCAACGCCCCCGTGCCGCCGTTCCGCGGCGCCGACGAGCCGGCCGGTGGCCCGCGCCTCCTGATCGTCGGGCTGGCGCCCGGGTTGCGCGGCGCCAACCGGACCGGCCGGCCGTTCACCGGCGACTTCGCGGGCGACACGCTCTATGCCGCGCTCGCCAAGCACGGCTTCGCGCGCGGCACGTACGCCGCACGACCCGACGATGGGCTCGCGCTGGTCGACTGCCGAATCACCAACGCGGTGCGCTGCGTGCCGCCCGAGAACAAGCCGGTCGGCGCCGAGATCGTCGCCTGCCGCGCGTTCCTGGCCGCCGAGCTCGCGACCCTGACCCGGCTGGCCGCGATCCTGGCGTTGGGCGCGATCGCGCACCAGGCGGTGCTGGGCGCGCTCGGCCTGCCGCAGCGCACCGCCAAGTTCACGCACGGCGCGCAGCATGCGCTGCCCAACGGCGTCACGCTCGCCGACAGCTATCACTGCTCGCGCTACAACACCAACACGGGACGGCTCACCGTCGAGATGTTCGATGCCGTGATCGCGGCGCTGCGCGGGCTGCTCTAGCCGCTACTCCTCGCGGCGCATGACGCGTGCCTTCTGGCGCTGCCAGTCGCGCGCCTTCTCGGTGGCGCGCTTGTCGGCCTTGCGCTTGCCCTTGGCGAGGCCGAGCTCGATCTTGGCGATGCCGCGCTCGTTGAAATAGATGCCGAGCGGCACGATCGTGATGCCGTCGCGCTTGATCGAGCCTAGGAGCTTGTCGCGTTCGCGCCGGTGCACCAGCAGCTTGCGCGCGCGCCGCTCCTCGTGGCCGAAGCGGCTGGCCGCCTTGTAGGGCGGGATGGTGGCGTTGAACAGATAGAGCTCGCCCGCGCGTTCGCCGGCGTAGGATTCGGCGATGCTCGCTTGGCCCTGGCGCAGGGTCTTGACCTCGCTGCCGACCAGCATGATGCCGGCCTCGAGCGTGTCGGTGATGAAGTAGTCGTGCCGCGCGCGTCGGTTCTGCGCGACGTACTTGTCGGTCGGTCGGGCCATGCATTCACCCTCCCCCGGATCGGGAGAGGGCGCCAGGTCAGTTGATCAGGCCGGCGTGCTCCATCGCCTTGCGCACGCGGGTCTTGGTGGCGTCGCTCGGCGAGACCAGCGGCAGCCGCACGGCGTCGCTGCACAGGCCGAGCAGCGAGGCGGCGTACTTGACCGGCGCCGGGCTGGTCTCGGCGAACAGGGCATCGTGCAGCGGCAGCAGGCGGTCGTTGATCGTCTGGACGGTCGGGAAGTCGCCGGCCTGCCACGCGTCGTGCATCTCGGCGAGCTGGCGCGGCGCGATATTGGCGGTCACCGAGATGCAGCCGTGGCCGCCCTGCGCCAGGTAGGGCACGGCGGTCGCGTCCTCGCCTGACAGCTGACAGAACTCCAGGCCGAGCGCGAGCCGCATGCGCAACGGACGCGCCAGATCCATGGTGGCGTCCTTGACGCCGACGATGCGCGGCAGCTTGGCGAGCCGCGCGAACGTGTCGACCGAGATGTCGACCACCGAACGCGGCGGAATGTTGTAGACGACGATCGGGATGTCCGAAGCGTCGTGGATCGCCTTGAAGTGCTGGTAGAGGCCTTCCTGGGTCGGCTTGTTGTAGTAGGGCGCGACGCTGAGCACCGCCTCCGCCCCGACCTTCTGGGCGTGGCGCGTCATCGCGATCGCCTCCTCGGTCGAGTTCGAGCCCGCCCCGGCGATCACTGGCACCTTGCCGTGCGCCACCTCGACGCACAGCTCGACCACCCGGTTGTGTTCCTCATGGCTGAGCGTCGGCGACTCGCCGGTCGTGCCGACCGGCACCAGGGCGTCGGTCCCCTGCTCGATCTGCCAGGCGCACAGCTTCTGGAACGCCGCCTCGTCGAGCTTGCCGTTCTTGAACGGCGTGATCAGCGCCGTGCAGGAGCCGTGAAACCGCGGAAGCCCTCCCGTTCGAGCCATGGTCGTTTCTCCTGGCGCACGCGTTGCGGTGGCGCACCATACGCCGCGCCAAGCGCCCCAGCAAGGCGCGCTCCCCCAAGGCGTCAGCGCCGAATCGACGGGACCGGCGGCGCATCGGATCGGACGTCGCGGTAGCGCAAGCGGCGCTTTGTTTCGCGTTTCCGGCTGATTTCTTGGCGTCGACTGAGCCGTTTCGGTCGACTGCGACACCGTTCATTGTTGGTAAATCTACCGGTTGCTACAATGATTGCCGACACTTGAACGATGATTGGCCGGTCGCATGCGCTTGCTGATCGCCGCGGCGATCTTATCGTTGAGCTTGTCGACCGCGGCGGTCGCCCAGGGCCCGTCGCAGGCCGAGAACTACCGCCAAGCGCTGCGCAAGGCCGAGCAGGGCGACCTGGCGGGCGCCCGCGCGCTGGTGGCGTCGACGCGCGACCATCTGCTCGACAAGGTGCTCTACTGGCTCGACCTGACGCGCTGGCGCGGCGGCAGCTTCGAGACCGCCTCGGCGTTCCTCAAGGCCAATCCGGACTGGCCCGGCCAAGGCGCGCTGCGCCTGCGCGCCGAGGAATGGCTCACGCTCAATCCCTCGAACGCCACCGTGGTGTCGTGGTTCGAGGAGTACCCGCCGACGACGCGCGACGGCCGCATCCGCCTGGCCAACGCCTATCGGGCGCTCGGACGCGAGGCCGACGGCGTCGGGTTGCTGCGACGCGTGTGGGTCGAGGACAACTTCAGCCCGACCGAGGAGAAGGCCTTCCTCACCCAGTACGGCGCGCTGCTCGAGCCGAAGGACGATCTCACCCGCCTCGATCGTCTCTTGTGGCGCAACCAGATCGATGCCGCGAAGCGCCAGATGATGCGCGTCGATCTCGCCCATCGCGCGCTCGCCGAGGCGCGCATCCTGTACCTCACGGTCGCCAACGGCGCCCACGAGGCGCTGAGCAAGGTCACGGCCGCGCTGCACGGCGATCCGGGGCTCGTCTATGCGCGCTTGAAATGGGATCGGGTCAAGAACCGCGACGACGAGGCGCGCGCGATCCTGCTCGAGCCGCCCGCCAGCCTGGTGCGCCCGGAGCTGTGGTGGGATGAGCGCCAGATCGAGGTGCGCCGCGCGCTCGCCGCCGGCGACAACGCGACCGCGTACAGGCTGGCGCGCGATCACCACCTGACCGAGGGCAACGACTTCGCCGAAGCCGAATGGCTCGCCGGATGGACCGCGCTGCGTGCGCACGATCCCCAGCTGGCGCTCGGTCACTTCCGCAACCTGTTCCTGAACGCGCGGTCGCCGGTCGTCCAGTCGCGCAGCGCCTACTGGGCGGCGCGCACCTACGAGCAGCTGGGTCAGCCGGCCGACGCGCGCGAGTGGTACGGCAAGGCCGCCGCCTACGTGACGACGTTCTACGGCCAGCTCGCGCTCGCGCAGCTCGGCCCGACCGCCGAAACGGTGCTGCCGCCGGAGCCGGTCCCCAGCCCCACCGTGGTCAAGGCCTTCAACGCGCGCGAGGTGCCGCGCGTGGTTCGGCGCCTCGATGCGATTGGCGAGACCACGCGGATCGACCCGTTCGTGATGCGGCTCATCGACGTTGCCGAGAAGCCCGAACAGATGGTGCTGACCGCACGGTTGGCGCGCGAGTCCGGCCGCGTCGACCTCGCCTTGACGGTGGCGCGGCGCGCCTTCCGCGACGGCGTCACCCTGATCGACGCCGGCTACCCGATGCTCCCCGAGATCACGCCCGCGGCGCCCAACGGCGGCGCCGAGCCGGCGCTGCTCCATGCGCTGATCCGCCAGGAGAGCAACTTCGCGCCCGATGCGGTCAGCCGCGCGGGGGCTCGCGGCCTGATGCAGCTGATGCCCTCGACCGCGAAGTGGATCGCGAGCAAGTACAGCCTGCCCTATTCGGAGCCGCGGTTGACCGCCGATCCCAAATACAATCTCACGGTCGGCCAAGCCTACTTGAACGGTGTGCTCGACAGCTTCTCGGGCTCCTACGTGCTGTCGCTCGCCGCCTACAACGCCGGCCCCGCGCGCGTTCGTCAGTGGATGCACGACTTCGGCGATCCACGCGATCCCGGCGTCGACGTGGTCGACTGGATCGAGCAGATCCCGTTCAACGAGACGCGCAACTACGTGCAGCGCGTGCTCGAGAGCCTGCAGGTCTACCGGCTCCGCATGGCGAAGGGCGGGCCGTTGACGCCGAGCGTCACGACCGGGCCGAGCCCGGCCGTAGCCAACCTGGCGCCGGGCGTGCCCTCGGCCACTGCGGGCTGGTGCCTGATCGCGTGCCCCGCCGCCACCCCGGTCGGTCTCACCCCGGCGCTCAGGCTCGAGCAGACCGGCGACAACAATCTGTGACGACAGGCGGCCACCGGCAGCGCAGCTTCCGGAGCCATGACGGGCTGGAGATCGTGTTTCACGATTACGGACCCGAGCATGGCGACGCGGTGCCCCTGCTCTGCCTGCCCGGCGTCACGCGCACGGCGCGCGATTTCGAGGAGCTGGCGGCGCGCCATGCGCCCGCCCGGCGCGTGCTGTGTCCCGATTATCGCGGCCGCGGCCGCTCGCAGCGCGCCAAGCGCGCCGGTGATTACGCGGTCGTGGCGCATGTCGAGGACGTGCGCCATCTCCTGATCGTCGCCGGGGTCCATCAGGTGATCGCGCTCGGCACGTCGTTCGGCGGCCTGCTCGCGATGGGCCTCGCGGCGGCGCTGCCGACCGTCGTGCGCGGCATCGTGCTCAACGACGTCGGGCCGGAGTTCGACGCCCGCGGCCTGCCCGGCATCCTCGACTTCATCGCGACCGACTCTGCGCCCGCGGACTGGGATGCGGCGGTCGCGTTGCTCAAGCGCTGCTTCCCCAACCTGCCGGCGCGCGACGAGCGCGACTGGCGACGCATCGCCGAGTTGACCTGGCGCGAGACCGCCGACGGCCGGCTCCAGACCGAATGGGACGTGCGCATCGTCGCGCCGCTGCTGGGCGACCATCCGGGCGACCTGTGGCCGATGTTCCGCGCGCTCCGCCGCCTGCCGGTGCTGGCGATCCGCGGTGCACGCTCCGACGTGCTGTCCGAGGAATGCTTCGAGCGCATGGCGCACGAGCTGCCCGCGCTCGAACGCGTCACGGTGCCGGACGTCGGCCACGCGCCGGCGCTCGACGAGCCGCCCGTCGAGAGCGCGCTCGACCGCTTCCTCGCCCGCTTCGCGTGAGGGCTTCAGCACGAGGAGAACCGCCATGCCGCGTCGCCACATCGAGGGAACCTGGCAGAAGCAGCGCGCCTTCTCGCCCGCCGTCGTGACCGAAGGCGGCACGACGATCTGGCTGGCAGGTCACGGCGCGACCCACGACGACGCCGGCGCTTCACTCGCCGGCGACTTCGACGCGCAGGTCCGCCAATCGTTCAAGAACATCGAGCGGAGCCTGGCGGCCGCCGGCGGGCGGCTGACCGACATCGTGACCATGACGGTCTACATCGTCGACGTCCGCCATGGCGACCGCTTCATCGAGCTGCGCAAGCAGCACTTTCCGGACGGCAACTATCCGGCGAGCGCGCTCATCACGGTGACGGGCTTCGCGCGGCCCGAGATGCTGGTCGAGATCATGCCGATCGCGGTCGTCGGCGACCGCTGAGCTTGACGCGGCGGCGGCCGCTGAGCTTGACGCGGCGGCGGCCGGCGTCGACCGTGATGCCGACGATCGCGTCGCGCCGAGAGGATTTCGCATGAGACGACGGGAATTCCTTGCCGCAACCGCCGCGACGCTGGCGATGCCGGCGGTTGCGCGCAGCCAATCGAGCCGGGTCCTCACCGTGGTGCCGCAGGCCGACCTCGCCGTGCTCGATCCCATATGGACGACCAGCTACCAGACCCGCGACCACGCGTTCCTGGTGTTCGACACGCTGTTCGGAGTCGATGCGAGCTTCAAGGCGCAGCCCCAGATGGTCGAGGGCGCGGTCGCCGAGGACGATGGCAAGCGTTGGCGCCTGGTGCTGCGATCCGGCCTGAAGTTCCACGACGGCACGCCCGTCCTGGCGCGCGACTGCGTCGCCAGCGTGCGGCGCTGGGGCGCGCGCGACGCCTTCGGCCAGGCCCTGATGGCAGCGACCGGCGAGGTGTCCGCCAGCGACGACAAGACCATCGTGTTCCGCATGAAGCGGCCCTTCCCGCTGCTGCCCGACGCGCTCGGCAAGGCCCCGCCCAGCATCTGCGCCATCATGCCCGAGCGCTTGGCCGCGACCGACCCGCAGACCCAGGTCACCGAGATGGTCGGCAGCGGGCCTTATCACTACAAGCCGGATGAGCGCATGCCGGGCGCGCGCGTCGTCTACGAGCGGTTCGCCGATTACGTGCCGCGCGCGCAGGGCACGCCGAGCGGCACCGCCGGGCCGAAGCTCGCGCACTTCGACCGCGTCGAGTGGCGCATCATCCCCGAGGGCGGTACGATCGCGGCGGCGCTGCAGCGCGGCGAAGTCGACTGGTGGCTGATCCCGGACGCCGATCTCCTGGCGCCGCTCAAGCGCGATCCGAAGCTCGCGGTGCGCGTCGTCGATCCGACCGGCTTCATCGCGACGATGCGCTTCAACCACCTGCACCCGCCGTTCGACAACCCGGCGATGCGCCGCGCGCTCCTGGGCGCGCTGAAGCAATCCGATTACTTGATCGCGATGGTCGGGACCGATCCCAGCCTATGGCGCGACCGCTGCGGCTTCTTCTGCCCCGGCACGCCGATGGCGAGCGATGTCGGACTGGACGCCCTGAACGGCCCGCGCGATCTCGATGCGGTCAAGCGCGCGATCACCGCCGCCGGCTACAAGGGCGAGCGCATCGTGCTGCTCGGACCGACCAACATCGCGAGCGCCAAGGCGCTCGCCGACGTCACCCACGATCTCCTCAAGACGCTCGGTCTCAACGTCGACTACCAGGCCATGGATTGGGCGACCCTGGTGCAGCGTCGCACCAAGCAGGAGCCCGTCGACCAGGGCGGCTGGAGCCTCTATCACACCTCGTGGAGCGGCGCCGATCAGCTCAACCCGGCCGGCCACGTCTTTCTGCGCGGCAACGGCACGGCGGCCACGGTCGGCTGGCCGACCAGCCCGGCGCTAGAGGCCTTGCGCGACCGCTGGTTCGAGGCGACCGACCTCGGGGCGCAGCAGAAGATCACCGCCGCGATGCAGCAGCAGGCCTTCCAAGACGTACCCTATATTCCGCTCGGCCAATATTTCCTGCCGGCGGTTCACCAAGTGAACCTGACCGGCGTGCTCGACGGCAACCCGGTGTTCTGGAACGTCCGCCGGGGGTAGCGGCGCAAGCGCTCAGCCGCGCGGCACCGTCAGTGGGTCGCGCGACGCGTCGGCGCCTGGAGCAGGCGGCCGCCGTCCGCACCCGGTATCGTCTGGGTCAAGGTCAGCGGCTCGTCGGCCGCCTTGACCGGATCGAGGCGGCGGCAATGGCCTTCCAGCTGGGCGCCCGGCTCGATCGACAGCACGTCGTGGTAGATGTCGCCCTGCATCTTCGCGGTCGCCGTGAGCATGACCTCGCGCGACCGCAGCGTGCCGACCACCGATCCGGCGATGCGGACGGTCGCCGCCTCGACGTCGCCGCGCACCACCGCGTCCTTGGCGACCACGAGATGCTTGACCCTGATGTCGCCCTGGACCGTGCCCTCGATGTGCAGGTCGCCGTCGCTCTGCAGGTCGCCGCGCACGCTCATCTCGGGTCCGATGATCGACGGCACCGCGGTCGCCGTCGCGCCGGAGCCCACCACCGAGCCGACCAGCCTACCGGTTTTTCCGAACATCCGCCGCCGCCTTCATGAAGCTCAACGGATTGCGCGGCCGCCCATCGACCAGCACCTCGTAATGGAGGTGCTGCGCGGAGGTCCGACCGGTCGCTCCCAGGAGCCCGATCTGCGCCCCGGCCGCGATGTCCTCGCCCTCGTGGACGGCAATCCGATCGAGGTGAGCATAGCGCGTCCTGATGCCGTAACCGTGGTCGATCTCGACCATCCGGCCGTAGGCCGCATGCCATCCGGCGAATACCACCTTGCCGGCCGCGGGGGCGACCACCGGCGTGCGCAGCGGCGCCTGCAGATCGACGCCGGTGTGAAACGCCGCCAGGTTGTTGAACGGGTCGAGCCGGTAGCCGAACGTGCTGGTGACCGCGAACTCCTGCTTGATCGGCGCCGCCAACGGCAGCACGCGCAGCAGCGCCCGCAGGTCCTCGAGCCGGGCGACCTCCGAATGCAGCGTCTGGGGCGTCGCGTCGCTGCGCGGCCCCGGCTCGGTCCCCTGGTACGCGCTCCACGGCACGAACGGTCCGCCGCGGTTCTGCCGGCGCACGTCGGTGTGCACGGGCACGAGCCGCCGGGTGTCGAGCCCGGCCGCGTTGACGATGCGCTCGACCTCGGTAATCGCGCTGCGGGTCTCTTCGCTGAGCTGCGCCAGCGTCTGATCGTGGGCCTGCGCCATCGACTTGATGTGCTTCTCGGCGTCGGCGAGCTTGGCACCCATCTCGTCGCGCTCTCGGATCGCCTGCCGACGCGCCGTCTGCGCCTCATCGACCAGCTGCTGCTTGTCGGTGAGGGTCCGCTCGAGCTCGCGGGTGCGGGTCGCCGCACCGTTGGCGTCCTGCTCGAGCCGGGTCATGCGGCGTTCCAGGATGTCGCGCGCAGCCTCGAAACGCTCGGGATCGTTCTCGCCGTCGACCGCTTGGCGCAACTCCGAGAGGTCCGTTTCCAAGGTCTGATTGCGCCGGTTGACGCCGACCAGGTCGCGCGCCAGGTCGTCGAGCTGTCCGCGCACCGCTTGCTCGGCGGCCGCCGTGCGCTGCGCATCGCCGTCGGCGCCTTGAGCCTGGGTGGCGGCCGAGTGGCCGGAGGAGGGCGTCGCGCGCCACGGATGGGTGACTTGGTCGAGCAGGGCCAACAGGTAGCTACGGTCGTGCTCCAGGTCCTGGGTGATGTCGAGCACCTTCGAGTGCTGCCGCGACACCTCGTCGATCAGCTGGCCGTAGCCGGCGCGCAACCGGTCGGTTTCGGCCCGCGCCAGCGCCGCGCCACCCCAGTTGACCAGATAGCCGACGGTCGCGCCGGCCGACCACACGATGCCGACGGCGAGCGCCGCGGCAACCGTCATCTGGAAACCCGGCCGCAGGCTGAGCGCGATTGCGCGATCCGCCTCGCGCACGACGATCTGGCGCGGCGGGAACCAACGCTGCTGCAGCACGCGCGCCCGTCGACTGGCGCGCGCCCAGCCGGCGCGCAACGTCATCGGACGGCGTCCGGCGTCACACGATGAGAAATTCCGGGGTGTCCGACCGCCCTGTTGCAGCCTATGCTGCCATGCCCTGTGCCCATGTGCCCCTCAGTGCAATTTTTCTAGGTTTATGAGATATTTGCCCGAGTCGGCGGAGCATTCGCTCTCGCATGATTGGTTCATCTCTAACCACATAGACGGGGGTGCGCAACCCTTTATGGCCCGGAGATGCGAAGAATTTTAGGGAACTCTGGAATGCCCGACAGTTCCGTTTGTTTCTTCAATGTTTTTCTCTATAAATCCGCACAATCTGCTGACCTGAAACACATGATGACCGCCTTACGATTGCCCGCATGAGCAAGGTCTTCGACCGAACGGACTATGAGAGCCGCAGCCTGAAGGCGTGCTACCGCGAGCTCGGCGACCGGCTCAGCGACGAGGCCGCGGCGTTGCGCAGCGAACTCCACGAAAAGCACTATCCGGGCTTCGGCGCCGTCGGCGGCGCCAAGAAGCGCGCGATCGCCCAGCAGCTGCGTCAATGGCACGAGATCTTCCGCGACTATGCCGAGCGGCTGTTCCGGCTGTCGTTCGAGGTCGAGGAGAAGCTGGTCAATTCGATCGCGCTCGAGCGCAAGACCGAGCATCGCGAATTCTACGAACGGGTGCGCACCCGCAAGGCCGAGACCGACCAGATCCTGCGGGCGGTTCACGCGAAGCTCCGGCACTTCGCGACCATGAGCGAGATCGACACCGAGGCGGTCTACGACTTCTGCATGCTGGCCCATCGCGCCGCCCAGTACTTCCAGTTCACCTCGCTGGTGCTGTTCGCGACTCCCGGCGACGAGCGCTTGAAGGACCCGGTGTTCCGCGACACCGACTGGCAGGACCTCGACCGGCTCGGCAAGCACCTCCCGTCGGCCATCCGCGCGCACTACACGACCTACCGCGAGCCGCCGCCCGAGGCCGTCGAGGTTGAATCGGTGCCGGTCGAGCCCGTTATCGTCGAGCCCTCGCCGCGCGGCGCCCCGCCTGGCGAGCCCGCCACCACCACGCGGCGCAGCCGGCGCGGGGGTACCCCGCCGGCCGATGCCGCCGCGCGGCTCGAACGCATGCGACGCGCCCCGCCGCGCCGCCGCTCCTGACGTGATCGAGCGCTGGGCGCCGCCCCCGCATTACCATCCGCCGCCGCCGATCGCGTGGCTCCTCTCCCTGCGTTTGCCGGTTCAGATCTCCCTCTTGTTCGCCTACTGGCTCTACACGGGCGCGGCCGGCGTCATGGCGGGGCTGGGCGTGGTCGCCAGCCTCGTCGGCGGTGCGATCGGTCTCGGCTTTGTGGTCGGCAGCTACCTGGCCATGATCGCGGCCCGCCGCCTCGAGTGGCGTGACGAGCCGCGCGAGGTCCTCTGGCGCGCCTTGGCGATCATGTGCGGCGCCGTCTCAGCAATCAGCGCCGTCGTGATCGTCTTGCTGCCGGCGATCGTCGTCGTCGTGCTGGCGTTCTGGGCGCTCGCCTCGCTGCCGCTCTGGCTCTATCGCCAGTGAACCGCCGCGCTGGCTAGCGCGAGGCGCGCCGCTTGGCGTCATCGGTTTCCCGCGCGGCCGGAACGTCGTTGCCGGCCGCGCTTTCGGCCGATGGCGGATCGGCGATCACGCCGCCGACCCGCTTCTGGCGCCGCACGAGGTAGGTCACGATGACAATGAAGATGACGAGCGCGACGAGCCCGAGAATCTCGGCGGCGTCTCCCAGCACCGCCGACAGCGCTTCGCCGAACACGTAGCCGCCGCCGGCGAACGCCGCCGCCCACACGCCGGCGGCGATGAAGTTCAGCATGAGGAACCGCGTCCAGCGCAGCGGGCTCATGCCCATCGCGAAGGAACTGAAGTTGCGCACGCCGTAGATGAAGCGAAAGCTCAGGATGAAGCCGGTATTGTAGCGCTCGAGCAGGCGCAGCGCGCGGTCGACGCCGGGTTGCCACCGCGGAAAGCGCTGCAGGACGCGCGTGCCGAAACGGCGCCCGAGCAGGAAGTAGAACTGATCGCCCGCGAAGCTGCCGAGCCAGGCGCAGACCATGAGGATCGGCAGATTGAGCAGTCCATGCGACGCTGCATAGCCGGCGAGCAACACGAAGGTCTCGCCCTCGAGCGCCGTCCACGCGAACGTCAAGAGATAGAAATAGCCCCCGTAATGGGCGATCGTTTGTTCTATTCCCACGCCGCCATCCTGGGGCTCGAACGGAAAGTCGCGCAGCAACCGGCCTCGTTGCCCTGGGCGATTGCTTCAACCGCGGCGTAGAAGGCCTTCTCCCTGTTGGCTTCGGACGCTAACACCGAAGCCGCGCGGTTTGTAGCAGTTTCCGCGCGCCGCACTCCCGGGATAGGCTCGCAAAGGCTCGCGAACCGGACCCCGAGGTGACCCATGCCGACGCCCGAGGACGACGCCGTGCTGGCCGTCAACCGCGCCTTCTATCGCGCCTTCGCCGAGAGCGACGTGGCGGCGATGGATGCGCTGTGGGCGCGCGACGCGCCGGTTGCCTGCATCCATCCCGGTTGGGACGTCCTGACCGGACGCGCCGCCGTGATGGCCAGCTGGCGCGACATCCTCGGCCAGCCGACCCCGATCCGGTGCCGTGCCGAAAGGGTCCTCGTGTTCGGCGACAGCGCGTGCGTGATCTGCCACGAGACGCTCGGCGACGGCCCGGCGAGCGGCCTCCTGGTCGCCACCAACATGTTCGTCCGCGAGGCCGGCGCGTGGCGGCTGGTCCATCACCAGGCGGGCGGGGTCGCGCCCGGCGCCGTTGCCACCCCGGCGCCGCCTGGTCGCCTGAACTGACCGTGGCGGCGCGCTGGTCGCTCAACGCCGCCAACCCACGGGGGCGGATCGCCCGCGCGGCGCCCAAGGCTCAGAAGCGGCCCTCTTGCTTGGTGTAGCCGCCCGGCTCGCTGCGGCCCGGTCGCGTGAACAGCTGCTCCAGGGTCCAGCCCTGCCGCGTGAGCGTGAGCCGGTTGGCCATCAGGAGCTCGAAGCGGTCCCAGCCGCTCACCATCAGGACGGCTTGCCCGTCGTCCTTCAAGAAGTCGGCCATCTGCCGGAGGAAGGCGTTGGGATCGCGCAGCGGGCGCTCCACCAGCTCGCCGTCGCGCCCGGGCACTACCTCGAAGGGCACCAATCGGGGATCCTCGACCGCCGCCGCCCCCCAAAGCAGGTAATCGGGTTCGCGCGGCCGCACGTCGATGCCGCCCTCGCCGCCATGCCAATCATAGACCTTCACCAGCTCGATCAGCTCGGCGAGCGCCCGCACCTTGAAGGCTTGGCACAGCAGGTGGCCGGTGAATCGCGCCATGGTCGTTTCGCTTCGGGTCCCTCGACCGCCGCGGCCCATGATCCGCCGCGCACCCAAGATGGCATCGAAGGCGTGCGCCTGTCATCGCCCGCGCCGCACCGCGCCGGTCCGAGGCGCCTCAGAGGCCGGTGAGCTCGTCCAGGCGCGATCCGGCCGGCACGTAGTGGAACGCGACGGCGGCGCGCGGCCGTCCGGATCGATTCGCCGGCTCGCAATGGAATGTGTCGACGTCATAGAGCGTGAGCGCGCCGGGCTGACAGACCGCCGCAACCGTGATCGCCCGATCGACGCCATCCGGCGGCAACGCGAGCCGCCGCCGATCCCCCGCGTTGCGAATCTCCCGGACCAGACGCTCGTGCGAACGCGGCAGCAGACGCATGCATCCGTTGTCGGGATCGGCGGCATCGAGCGCGACGCGCACCGACACGATGCCGCTCGGACGGCGCGGCCCCGCTTCCCCGCCTTGACGCCACGGCACCCAAGGCGGGGCGTGCGGCGACACGAACAGCACCGCATAGCGCCACAACCGGCCGCGCGAACCGAGCAGCGGCGCGACGAGCTCGGCCAAACCGGCATCCCGCGCCCACGCCGCGACGGGATCGGCCGGCGGTGGTGCGCCGGCACACGCGCCGACGTCAGCCGCGCACGACCCGGCGGAAGCCTCCCGGTCGGCCGCCAGCGCGGCCAATCGGGCGACCCTGGTCGGCGCAATCGATCCGCGCGGCAGCACGAAGCCGTCCCGCCGGAAGGCGGCGACCTCGAGTCGGGCCAGCCGGGGCGCCATCGTTCGATCTTAACCGGCGGCGTCCGGACCCGTCATGGTTACAAGCGGGCAATGGGCGGGAACGGTGCGCTCGCGGTTCCCGTACATCCCTGCGGCAACCGGCACTATCCGGCTCGACCCGCGGCGGTCGACCGCTCGTCCGGGCGCATCGTCGGGACAAATATCGATTAATTCTAATTAACTGCGATCGGAAGAGCCGGTGTTTCTCGCGTGTCGAACGCCGAACGCATCGCGCCGACAGACCCGACAGGGACCGACGCGGATGCGCGATGATCGGCCCAAACGCCAGGCTTGGCGCGGGTCTCCCAGGCGCCAGCGGCTACCGAACTACCGCTCATGCCTGTTGCCATTAATAGGCGCGACATGTATGAGGCGTGTGCGCCGCACGGCCCAACGCCGCGGCCTTGTTCATCAGGGGTCTGGAGGCAGCGTCGTTGGCCAACACCGTTGCCGTCCGGTCCAGGTTGCAGGCGCTCCGTTAGCCTTGAACGCCAAGCCACAGTCGGGTGCGCGCGGGGATGCCGCGCCGGCGGGTCGAAGCCCGCATTGCGGCGGACTTGTCGCGATATCGCCGCGCCGTTTGAGGCCTCAGCAGGTCGCCAGGACCGTGCGCCGTGCAGCGCCTAATATCCGAAGACTAGAACACGGTTGTTTTAGCCAATTTTTCGTTTCCATCGCCCAATGGCGGCTATACAAACGAGGTTCGGGTGCCTCAGAGCGGCCGGCCAGGGAGATTTCGCCTCGCGTTACGCTCAACCATACCGCCGTTATTTGTTAAGCTTAGAAACGGATGCCTGAGAATCCCATTGCCATAATCGGGGCCGCTTGTCGGTTCCCCGGCGCGCCCAACTTGGACGCCTTCTGGGACCTGCTGATCACGGGGCGCGAGGCGATTCGGGAAGTCACCGACGAGCGCTGGGCAACCCGGCTGTATTTCCATCCCGAGCGCAACCGGCCGGGGAAGAGCTACACCATGGCGGCCGGGCTGATCGATCACATCGATCAGTTCGATGCCGAGTTCTTCGGCATCTCGCCGCGCGAAGCGCTGCAGATGGACCCGCAGCAGCGCCTCATGCTGGAGCTCACCTGGGAGGCGTTCGAGGACGCCGGCGTCACGGCCGCCAAGATGGCGGGCAGCGGCACCGGCGTTTATGTCGGCGCGTCGGCCGCGGACTACGTCAACGTGCGCATGGGCGACCCAGCCGGCGCCGATGCGTACTTCATGACCGGCAACACGCTGAGCATCTTCGCCAACCGCATCTCCTACATATTCGATCTCCATGGCCCGAGCCTGACGGTCGACACCGCCTGCTCGTCCTCGCTGGTCGCGTTGCATCTCGCATGCGAGGCGCTGCGCGAGGGCCGCGTGTCCCAGGCGTTGGTCGGCGGCGTCAATCTGCTGCTGTCGCCGGTGCCCTTCGTCGGCTTCGCGAGCGCCTCGATGCTGTCGCAGAAGGGGCGCTGCTACGCGTTCGACAAGCGCGCCGACGGTTACGTCCGCGCCGAGGGCGGCGCGACCGTCGTCCTGAAGCCGCTCGCGGCCGCGCTCGCCGACGGCGACGCCATTCGTGGCGTGATCCTGGGCACCGGGGTCAACTCCGACGGCCGCACCATCGGCCTCTCCCTGCCCAGCCGCGCGGCGCAATCGAACCTGCTGCGCACGGTCTACGAGGGTGCCGGCGTTGCCCCCGACGCGTTGTCGTTCTTCGAGGCGCACGGGACCGGCACGCCGGCCGGCGATCCGATCGAGACCTCGGCGATCAGCGACGCGCTTGCGCATCATCGCACGCGCGTGCTGCCGATCGGGTCGGTCAAGACCAACGTCGGGCATCTCGAAGCGGCGTCGGGCATGGCGGGGCTGCTGAAGACGATGCTGGCGCTCGATCGACGCGTCGTCCCGCCGTCGCTCAACTTCGAGGAGCCGAACCCGAACATCCGCTTGGGCGAGCTCAATCTCGACGTCGTGACGAAGCCCCTGGCGTTGACCGGCGGTTCGGCGCCGATCGCCGGCGTCAACTCGTTCGGCTTCGGCGGCACGAACGCGCACGCCGTCTTGAGCGCCGCACCGGCGGCGGCCGTCGCGCGCACCGCGGCGCCGGCGACGCTACCGCCGCTGCTGTTGTCGGCCCGCGCCGAGGGCGCGCTCAAGGCGCTCGCGCGCAGTTGGAGCGACGCGCTCGCGGCGGCGTCTCCCGACGACGTGCCCACGCTGGTTCGCGCCGCGGCGCGCAAGCGCGACTTGCACGCGCACCGGCTCGCCGTGCTCGGCGCCAACCCGGGACAGCTCGTGCAATCGCTGCGCGGCTTCGCCGACGGCCAGTCCGCGCCCTCGACGATCTGGGGCAGCGCCGTGCCGCGCGGGCGGCTCGCTTTCGTGTTCTCGGGCAACGGCTCGCAATGGGCCGGGATGGCGCGCGATGCGCTGAAGCACAGCGCCGCCTTCCGGATCGCGCTCCAGAATGTCGATTTACGCCTCGCACCCGAGCTCGGATGGTCGGTGACGACGCGGCTCGAGAAGGACGACGACGCGGCCGCACTCGCCCGCACCGACACTGCCCAGCCGCTGCTCTTCGCCGTCCAGGTCGGCATCGTCGAGGCGCTGCGGGCGTTGGGCGTCGACGGCTCCGCTTGCCTCGGCCACAGTGTCGGCGAGGTGGCTGCCGCCTGGGCTGCCGGCGCCTTGTCGCTCGAGGACGCGGCGCGCGTCATCGTCGCGCGCAGCCGCCAGCAGCAGCGCACCGAAGGCCGCGGTCGGATGGCGGCGGTGCACGCCTCGTCCGAAGCCGTCGGCGAGGCGCTCGGACTGATCGGCGCGGCCGACATCGAGATCGCCGCGGTCAATACGCCGAAGTCGGTCACCGTCGCCGGGCCCGAGGCCGCGCTCAAGCGGCTGCAGGCGGAAGCCGAGCGGCGGGGCTGGATCTTCAGCGCGCTCGATCTCAACTACGCGTTCCACAGCGCGGCGATGGACCCGTTCCGCGACGATCTGCTGGCCGACTTGCGCGGCCTGACCGCGAAGACCGCCGAGCGCATGCTGGTGTCGAGCGTGGCGGGTCGACCGTTGGACGGGCCCGAGCTCGGGCCCGAGCACTGGTGGCAGAACATCCGAGACCCCGTGCGCTTCGCCGACGGCGTCGATCAGCTGATCGAGGCGGGTTACCGGATCTTCGTCGAGATCGGCCCCCACGCAACATTGCAGTCCTATCTGCGCGACGGCCTGCGGCGCGCAGACTCGCCGGGGCGCGTGCTGTCCACGTTGTCGCGCCGAGTCGCCGAGACGGATCCGTTTGCGACGGTCGCGGCCAACTGCTTCGTCGCCGGGTTCGATATCACGCCGGCCGCGCCGTTCGATGGTGCCGCGGCGACGCGCGGGCTTCCCGCGTATCCGTGGCAGCGCAAGCGTCATTGGTTCGCGCGCACGTCCGAAGCCACCGACGTGCTGTCGACCCCGCGCGTCCACCCGTTGCTCGGCTTCAAGCGTCCGGATCGGGCATCCGCCTGGTTCAACCACGTCGACACGGCGCTGTTCCCGTGGCTCGCGGATCACGCGGTCGAGGGCACGCCGGTACTGCCGGCCGCCGCGGTCGTCGAACTCGCTCTGGCCGCTGCCCGCGCGCGCGCTCCCAACGCGAGCGGCCTCGAAGTGACGGATCTCGAGATCCGCCGACCGGTGGTGCTCGAGCCCGACCAGACGTACGAATTGCAGACCAGCCTGGCGCGCGACGACGGCGGCTTCGAGCTGTCGAGCCGTCCGCGCCTGGCGGAACAGGAAGCCGCCGTGCACGCGGTCGCGCGCGTCGGTGCCGCGCAATCGTCCGATGCCCCGCCGGCGCCGCCGGCCGCATCGATCGCGCGGGTGGTCGAGGCCGCCGAGCTCTACACCGTCGCCGCGCGCCTCGGGCTCGGTTACGGCCCGCGCTTCCAGGTCGTCGATCGCGTCGAGATCGCAAACCCGCGCGAGGCGTTCGTGCATCTCGACCCGGCCTGCCTGGGCGACGTCGAGCCCGGCTATCTGCTCCACCCGGCTCTGCTCGACGGAGCGCTGCAGGGTCTGATCGCGCTGCTGGCCGATCAGGTCGACGCGACCGCCGGCGTGACGTTGCTGCCGTGGCGCTTCGGACGGGTGCGCTTGCTCGAGCTCGACGGCAGCCAACCCGTCTTCGCTCGGCTGAACGTGAAGGTCGTCGGCAGCCGCTCGGCAAGCGCGGACATTGCGCTGTTCGACGCCAAGAAGCGTCCGATCGCCCACATCACGGATTGCTGGTTCCGCCGAGTCCGGCTGACCAGCAGCGCGGACATCGCCGAACGCGGCTTCTATTTCGATCTCGTGCCGGCGCCGCTGGTCGGCGACGACGAGACCCCGGCGCTCGACCTCGATCGCGTGCTGGAAGAGGTCGCGCGTGCGCTGCCGCCGGCTACCGAGCGCGTCGAGGACGCCACGCTGCTGCTCGAGGCCTACATCGCGTCGGCCGCGCACGCGGCGCTCGTGCCGCTCGTCCGGAATGACGCGCGGTTCACGATCGCGGAGCTGATCGAAGCCCGCAACATCGCGCCGAACATGGGGCAGCTCGCTCAGGCGTTGCTCGAGATCGTCGAACGCTACCAGGGCGCCGCGTTCGAGGACGGGTCGTGGCGACTGCTCGCGGACGCCGCACTGCCTGACGCGCGCGACATCTGGCGTTCGCTGCTCGCCGATCAACCCGAGCTGGTCAGCGATCTCGCATTGCTGTGCACGGCGACCCAGAGCCTCGAGCATGTGCTGCGCGAGGGCACCGACGCGCCCGACTTCCAGGCGTCGGCGCTGCTCGATCACTTCCTCTACGCGTCGCCCGCGGGAACGCGTGCGGTCTCCGGCCTGGGGGCTGCGGTCGAGGCGCTGGCAGGGGGCTGGCCGGCGGGCCGGCCATTGCGCATCCTCGAGGTCGGCGCGCGCAGCGGCATCGTCGCGAGCGCGCTGCTGCGCCGTCTCGATAAGCTGCCGGTCGCGCTCAGCTATCTGGCCACCGACCCCGATGCCGATCTCGCCGCGCAGCTGGCCGCCATCAAGGAGCTGCACCCCAACGTCACGACGCGCCAATGGGATCCGCGCCAGGACGGCGCCGCGGCGGCGCTCGGCGGCGCGCGCTTCGACGTGATCGTCGCGGCCCATGCGCTCGGACGGCTCGGCTCCGCGCCGGAAGCGCTCGCCACGTTCGGCGAGGTGCTGGCGCCGGGCGGTGCGGTGCTGCTCGTCGAGCCGGGACCCAACCCGATATGGGATCTCACGTTCGGGCAGGACGTGGCGTGGTGGCGCGGCAGCCTGTCGCCCGACTTCCCGATCGGCCCGCTGCGCGACGACACCGGCTGGCAGAGCGCTCTCGCCGAAGCCGGATTCCGGAATGCCGCCGCCGTCGCGTTGGCCAGCGCGCCGTGGCCGGCTTGGCTCCTCGTCGCCGAGGCGATGCCGGCACGCGCCGACATGGTCGAGCGCGCCGAAGCCGACGCGCCGGTCGTGATCATCGCCGAACCCGACGATCCGGTCGCCGCCGCGTTGGTTGGGCATCTCTCGGAGGGTGAGCGCCGCTACACCGTCGTCGCGCCGCCGAAGCCGGCCGATGGTGCCGACCTCGGCGCGGCGTTGCGCGGCGCCGCGGAGCACGCGCAAGAGGTCGTGGTGCTGCCGCCGCCCCTGCGGGATGGTGCCGATACGATTCGTTACGGCACGACCCGGCTCGACACGCTGGCCACCGTCGCGCGCTTGATCATGGACGCGCGCGCGCGTCTGTGGGTGGTGACGCGCCAGGCCCAACAGTCGACCGGTTCATCGCGGCGGACGCCGGCTGAAGGCGCCGTCGCCGGCCTCGCGCGCGTGATCGCGAACGAGATGCCGCGGCTCGCCTGTCGCACGATCGACCTCCCCGAGGCATTCACCGCCGCGCAGGCCGCACTGTGCCTCGCACGCGAGCTCGCCGTCCCGGACGACGAGACCGAGGTCGCCTGGACACCGCTCGGACGCCACGGCTTGCGGCTGCGTCGCGGCGTTCCGGCGCCCGCGGCGGCCCCGGCCCCCGCGATCCGTCTGACCATGACCCAGCCGGGTCTGCTCCATACGCTGCGTTGGACCGCCGACGAGCGTCGAGTTCCCGGGCCCGGTCAGGTGGCGGTCGACGTGCGCGCCGCCGGTCTCAATTTCCGTGACGTGATGTGGGCGATGGGCCTGATCCCCGAGGAGGCCCTGCTCGACGGCTTCGCCGGCCCGACCCTTGGCCTCGAGTGCAGTGGCGTCGTCACCGCGGTCGGCGCCGGCGTCGCGAACGTCGTGGTGGGCGACCGGGTGATGGCGTTCGCCCCTGCCTCGCTCGGCTCGGCGGTCATCACCGCCGAGCACGCCGTGGCGCGATTGCCGGACGCGATCGACTTCGCGACCGGCGCGACGATCCCGGTCGCGTTCATCACCGCCGTGTACGCGCTCGGCAACCTGGCGCAGCTCGGCCGGGGCGAGCGCGTGTTGATCCACGGCGGCGCCGGCGGCGTCGGCATCGCGGCGATCCAGTACGCCAAGCATCGCGGCGCGGTGATCTACGCAACCGCGGGGTCGCCGACCAAGCGCGCGTTCCTGCGCGAGCTCGGCGTCGATCACGTGCTCGACTCGCGGAGCCTG
>DATJNS010000421.1:0-45007 GCA_035507915.1 Candidatus Sulfotelmatobacter sp. | reverse complement strand
CGGCCTCTACGAGGACGGCAAGAAGGACGTGCGCCGGGTCAGCGACCCGCACCTGCGCATCAAGGACATGGACCGCGACGGCGTCGACGCCGAGGTGATCTACGGCATCCTGGGCGCGGCCTCGCGCCTGAACGATCGCGAGGCGTCCAACGAGATGCTGCGCATCTACAACGACTGGCTCAAGGATTTCTGCAGCCACTATCCCGAGCGCGAGATCGGCCTCGCTTGCCTGCCCTACGGCGACATCGACGCGGCGGTCGAGGAGATCCACCGCGTCGCCAAGCTGGGGCTGCGCGGCCTCGAGCTGTCGTGCTCGTGGGACATGGAGCCGATGTGGAACCCGGTGTGGGAGCCGCTGTGGAAGGCGGTCAACGACGTCCAGCTGCCGCTGCACTTCCACACCTTCCCGTCGACGCCGCCGGGCGTGCGTGAAAAGCACCCCCGGCCGGTGCAGCGCGCCGCCATGTTCACCGGCGTGTCCGCCTTCCAGATGAACCTGATCAACATCCTGGCGGCGCTGATGGGCGCCAACGTGTTCGAGCGCTACCCGCACATCAGGGTCGCGTTCGGCGAGAGCGGCATCGGCTGGATACCCTACGCGCTCGATCGCATGGACTTCGAGTGGGAGGACCGCTTCCGCGATCTCGGCCTCAAGATGAAGCCGAGCGAATACTGGCGCCGCCAGTGCCGCGCGACCTTCCAGTTCGACCGCATCGGCACCAAGCTGGTCGACGAGATGGGCGCCGAGACCCTGATGTGGGGTTCGGACTATCCGCATCCCGACGGCATCTGGCCGGAGTCGGCGAAGTACATCGAGGAGCAGTTCGCCGGCCTGAAGCCCGAGGTCGTTCGCAAGATCACGTGCGAGAACGCGGCGAAGTTCTACAACCTGATCAACTGATGCTGCGTCTCGTTGCGGCGCTCCTGTGCGCCGCGGTTCTGCTGGTCGCGCCGGCCGGGGCGCGCGCCGCCGCGCCCTATCCGGAGCGGCCGGTGCGCGTCATCGTGCCGTATCCGCCCGGCGGTGGCGCCGACACGGTGGCGCGCATCCTGTTCGCCAAGCTGGGCCAGGACCTGGGCGGCGAGTTCATCATCGAGAACCGGCCGGGCGGCAACGCCACGATCGGCGCCGGCCTGGTCGCGCGCGCGGCGCCCGACGGTTACGTGCTGCTGCACGACGCGACCGGCCATTCGATCAACCCGTCGCTGCTCGCCAAGCTGCCCTATGACACCGAGAAGGATTTCGCGCCGATCTTCCTCGCCGTGCTGGTGCCCAATCTCCTGGTCGTGAACAACCAGGTGCCCGTCCGCACGGTGGCCGACGTGATCGCGCTCGCCAAGGCGACGCCGGGCGGGCTCGACTGGGCGTCGTCCGGCAACGGCAGCGCCCAGCACATGGCGCTGGAGCTGTTCCGCCAGATGGCCGGCATCACGCTCAACCACATTCCCTATCGCGGCGGCGGCCCGGTGCTGAACGATCTGATGGCCGGGCAGATCAAGTTCTATTTCAGCAACGCGACCGCCTCGACGCCCTTCGTCAAGGCGGGCTCGCTGAAGGCGATCGCTCACACCGGCCGCGGGCGCCTTGTCTCGCTGCCCGATCTGCCGCCGGTGTCCGACACCTTGCCGGGCTATGAATGCTTCGAATGGAACGGCGTGTTCGCGCCGGCGGGGACGCCGCGTCCGATCGTCGAGCGCCTGAATGCCGGGCTCAACGCCGTGATCAAGGACCCGGTGATCGCCCAGCGGCTGGTCGACCTCAACGCCGTCATCCGGCCCAACACGCCCGAGGAATTCGGCGAATTCGTCACCGACGAGATCGCCAAATGGACCAAGGTCGTGCGTGCCGGCGACATCAAGGTTGAGTGAGCTTAACCTCTGCGAGCGGCTTTTAACCCATTGATTTGAGGAAATGATTTTCTTCCGGGCGGTTTGTCCAAAACCGTAATTTACGCAAAATTCAGCATTCCCTTCGACAGTTGCGCGCATTGGGGCGGATGCCCCGGGCCCGGATATTCAGCCGTTGAACAAGATCGCAAAGCCGTCGTCCCCGAGGCCGGAACCTCTGCCGGTCGCGAAACCCGAGCTTGGCGAGGCCGAAGCGGCCGCCGCGCGGCGCGCCATCCTGTCCGGCTGGGTGACCCAGGGGCCCGAAGTCGCGGCGTTCGAGCGCGAGTTCGCCGACTATGTCGGCGCACCCCACGCCTGCGCGGTGTCGAGCTGCACCGCCGCGCTGCATGTCGCGTTCGCCGCGCTCGGCATCGGTGCGGACGACGAGGTCATCACGGCGAGCCACTCGTTCATCGCCACCGCCAACACGATCCGCTACGTCGGCGCGATCCCGGTGTTCGCCGACGTCGAGCTCGCCAGCGGCAATCTCGACCCCGACGAGGTTGCCGCCGCGATCACGCCGCGCACCCGCGCGATCCTGGCGGTCCACCAGGTCGGCATGCCGGCCGATCTCGGCCGTCTGCTGCCGATCGCCGAGCGTCACGGCCTCGCGGTCGTCGAGGATGCCGCGTGCGCGGTCGGCAGCGAGATCGCCTGGCAGGGCGGCTGGCAGCGCATCGGCCGGCCGCACGGCCGCATCGCCTGCTTCTCCTTCCACCCCCGCAAGCTGCTGACCACCGGTGACGGCGGCATGCTGACCACCGCCGATCCCGCGCTCGACAACGCGTTCCGCCGCCTGCGCCAGCACGGCATGACGGTGTCCGATCGCGACCGCCACGCCGCGACCACCGTGGTGCAGGAGGGCTACGATCGTGTCGGCTTCAACTACCGGCTGACCGACATGCAGGGGGCGGTCGGCCGCGAGCAGCTGAAGCGCCTGCCCGAGATGGTGGCCCGGCGCCGCGCCCAGGTCGCGCACTACCGCGCCCTGCTGGCGCCGGTCGCCGCCGTCGAGCTGCCGCAGGAGCCCAACTGGGCGCGCACCAACTGGCAGTCCTTCGTCGTCATGCTACCGTCGCAGACGGTGCGCGACCGCGCCATGGCGCGCCTGCTCGAGGCCGGCATCGCGACGCGGCCGGGGGTGATGACGGCGCATCGCGAGGAGGCCTATCGGACGACGCCGTGGCGCTGCGTCGATGGGCCCGGCGCCTGCGGGTGCGCGCCAGGGACGTGCGCCCGCCTCGGCGCGAGCGAGGCGCGCCGCGATCGCGGCCTGATCCTGCCGCTGTTCCATGCGATGACCGAGGACGACATCGCGCGCGTGGTCGACGCATTGGCCGAGGCGGTGGCCTGATCATGCCGATCGCCGACGACGTCGTGCTCGGGCCGGACGTCTCGATCCCGCAGCCGACCTTGGTCAATCTCTACGGCTGCCGCATCGGCGCCGGGACGCGCATCGGCTCGTTCGTCGAGATCCAGCGCGGCGCCTCGGTCGGGCGGCTGTGCAAGATCTCGTCCCACAGCTTCCTGTGCGAGGGCGTGCAGATCGACGACGAAGTGTTCGTCGGCCACGGCGTGATGTTCATCAACGACCTGCGTCCGCGCGCCACGGTGGACGGCCGCTTGCAGGGCGCCGACGACTGGACCGTCATTCCGACGCGGGTCGAGTCGCGCGCCTCGATCGGCAGCGGCGTCGTGATCCTTGCCGGCGTGACGATCGGGGCCGGCGCATTGATCGGCGCGGGCGCCGTGGTGACGCGCGACGTGCCCGCCGCGGCGACCGTGGCGGGCGTGCCCGCGCGCCTGATGGCGCGGCGCTGACATGGCGCAGGCGATGCGCACCCTGGTCACCGGCGGCGCCGGCTTCATCGGCAGCCACCTGGTCGATCGGCTGGTCGGCGACGGCGTCCCCGTCACCGTGCTCGACGATTTCTCGACCGGCCGGCGCGACAACCTGGAGGCGGCCGCCGGGCAGGGCGACGTCCGCGTGGTCGAGGGCTCGATCCTCGACGAGCGCGCCATCGCCGCCGCCATGGCGGGAGTCGGCCGCGTGTACCATCTGGCGGTCGCCTGCGTGCGCGCCTCGCTCGGCGCGCCGCTCGACAACCATGCGGTCAACGCCACCGGGACGATCGAGCTGCTCGAGGCGGCGCGCCGCGCCGCGGTCACGCGCTTCGTCTACTGCTCGTCGTCCGAGGTCTACGGCACGACCTCGAGCGAGCCGCTCGGCGAGCTGACGGCGCAGTGCCGACCAGTCACGGTCTACGGCGCCGCCAAGCTGGCCGGCGAGCTCTACACGCTCGCCTACTTCCGCACCTATGGTCTGCCCGCCACGGTGGTGCGGCCGTTCAACGCCTACGGCCCGCGCGAACCCGACCAGGGCACGCGCGCCGAGGTGATACCGCGCTTCACCATCCGCGTGCTCAACGGGCTCGCGCCGATGATCTTCGGCGACGGCAGCCAGGGGCGCGACTTCACCCACGTCAGCGACACGGTGCGCGGTCTGACGGCGGCCGGGCAGAGCGACCGGCTGATCGGCGAGATCGTCAATCTCGGCTGCGGGCGGCTCGTCACCATCGCGGATCTGGCGCGCGCGGTCGCGCGGGCCTGCGGCCGCAACGATCTCTCGGCCGAGCATTTGGCGCCGCGTCCCGGCGACGTGCATCACCTGGTCGCCGATACGACGCGCGCGCGCGCGCTGCTCGGCTTCGAGGCGCGGGTCGGTCTCGAGGCCGGACTCGCCGATTACGTCGCCTGGTTCAAGCGACGCCATCCGGATCCCAGCCGCCTGCTTGAGCGCGACCCGGTCAATTGGCGCCTGGCGGAGGCGTCGCGATGAGCGCACGGATTCGCTGTGCCCTGATCGGCTTCGGCTACTGGGGCCCCAACCTGCTGCGCAACCTGTCCGACCTGACCGACGCGGAGGTCCGGGTCGTGTGCGATCCGCGGCCGGATCTGGCGGCGCGCATCGGTCATCGCTACCCGGGGGTCGAGACCGCGGCCGATTTCGGCGCGGTGCTGGCGCGCACCGACATCGACGCCTTCGTCATTGCGACACCGCCCCAGTTTCACGCCTCGATGGGGCTCGCCGCGCTCGACAGCGGACGGCACGTCTGGGTCGAGAAGCCGCTTGCGACCACCATGCGCGACGCCGAGCGTCTGGTCGACCGCGCAAAGGCGCGCGGCCTGACCCTCATGGTGGATCACACGTTCGTGTACACGGGGGCAGTGCGCAAGATGCGCGACCTGGTAGCGGCCGGCGAGCTCGGGCGGGTGCTCTACTACGACTCGGTTCGCGTCAATCTCGGGCTCGTGCAGTCGGACGTCAGCGTGCTGTGGGATCTGGCGGTGCACGACCTGTCGATCATGGATTACGTGATCGGCGCGAAGCCGGTCGCGGTGTCGGCGCTCGGCGTCGCCCATGTCGTCAGGCAGCCCGTCAGCATCGCCTACCTGACGACCTTCTGCGAGGGCGGGTTCATCGGCCACTGCCACGTCAACTGGCTGGCACCGGTGAAGATCCGCCGCACGCTGGTCGGCGGCGACCGCCGGATGATCGTCTATGACGAGCTCGATCCCGACTTCAAGGTCAAGCTGTTCGACAGCGGCGTCGATCTCAATCCACGCGACCTCAAGGTGAACTATCGGACCGGCGACGTGCATATCCCGCAGCTCGATCGCACCGAGGCGCTGGCGCTCGCCACGCGTCATTTCGTCGAATGCATCCGGTCGGGTGCGCAGCCGATCACGGGCCCGGAGGCCGGATTGCGCGTGGTGCAGATCCTCGAAGCCGCGGAACGTTCGATGGCGCGCCAGGGCGAGGCGGTCTCGCTCGAGCCGGTATCATGACGCAGCCGCTCGCCGCCGTCTCGGCCGATGGGCCGATCCCGCTGGTCGACCTGGCCGCGCAGTTCCGCACCATCGCGGCCGAGCTGATGCCGGCCGTCGAGCGCGTGCTGGCCTCCGGCGGCTACATACTGGGCGAGCCGGTCGCCCGCTTCGAGCAGGCGTTCGCGGCTGCCAGCGGCGCCCGCCATGCGATTGGCCTCAACAGCGGCACCAGCGCGCTCCAGCTCGCGCTGCACGCGCTCGACATCGGCCCGGGCGACGAGGTGATCACCACGGCGCACACCTTCCTCGCCACCGCGTCGGCGGTCGGCTATGTCGGCGCGACGCCGGTCTTCGTGGACATCGAGGCGGACCGGCTGACCATGGACCCCGCGCAGCTCGCGCAGGCGATCGGCCCGCGCACGCGCGCGATCATCCCGGTGCACATCTACGGCCAGCCGGCCGACATGGACGCCATCATGGCGGTCGCGCGCGCGCGCAACGTGGCGGTGATCGAAGACGCCGCGCAGGCGCATCTCGGTCGCTACAAGGACCGGCCCGTCGGCACGATCGGCGCCATCGGATGCTTCTCGTTCTACCCGGGCAAGAACCTGGGCGCCTGTGGCGAGGGTGGTGCGGTCGTCACCAACGACGCCGAGATCGCGCGCAAGGTCGCCGCGATGCGCGATTGGGGGCAGCTCACGCGCGGCGTGCACGAGCTGCCGGGCTATAATTTCCGCATGGACGCGATCCAGGGCGCGATCCTCGAAGTCAAGCTGCGCCATCTGGCGGCGTGGACCGAGGCCCGGCGGCGCCATGCCGCCGCCTACGACGCCGCGTTCGCGGCGCTCGGATTGACCGAACGGTTGCGTCCGTGCGCGCATTTCGACGATGCACCGTCGGTGCGGCACCTCTATGTCGTCCGACCGACCGGGATCGATCGCAACGCTTTCCGCGCCACGCTGTCCGAGCGCGGCATCGCAACCGGCGTGCATTATGCGGAGGCGGTGCCGTTCCACCCCGTGCTGGCGCATCTCGGTCATCGGCGCGGCGCCTTCCCGATCGCCGAGGCGGTCGCGGCAACCACCGTCTCGCTGCCGCTGTTCCCGGAAATGACCGATGCGCAGCGCGACCGCGTGGTCGAAGCCGCGGCCCGCGCGATCAGGACGCAAGCGCCGGCGCGGCGCGAGCCCGCCGGGATGGCGCAGCCGATTCCGCGATGACGAACTCGCCGCGATGGGGGGCCGGGCTGCCTGCCTGCCCGGCCACGCGCGCACCGCTCACCGAGCGCGATGGATACCGGTCGACCGCCCGGCTTCTCCGCTCGACGTTGTCGGGTGTGCGTTGGATGGGACAGGATCGGAGCCGCCGTCGTCGGAACCTGGAAAATGTCGGATAAAGCCGCGAGTTCGGCCAAGGACGCCTTCGATGTTGCGCTCGTTCCGGGCGCGCGCACCGCGCTCCGCGAGGTGTATTCCCGGCTGCGGAACGCCGAAGAAGACTTCTATGCCGAAATGGCCGGCAAATCATCAGAAGGCGCTCTGGCCAGAGTGCGTGCTTGCCCGCTCTGCGGCGAGGACAAACCCACCGCCTTCCTCGCCGCGCGGGGGCTGGAAATCGTGCGATGCGCATCGTGCGCGCATGTCTACAGCAGGAACGTCTACACGGAGGACCTCGATCTTTGGCAGTATGAGGTCGCGGACCGGGCGCTATGGACGGCCTATCTCGAGGTCAAGGAACACCCCGTCCTGGTCGGCGCCGAGGCGCGCCGGAACAAGTATTTTGTCGATATCTGCGAGCGCTATACCAGGCGAGGCCGGATGCTCGAGGTTGGGTCCGGCAACGGCGGCCTGCTCTACGAAGCTGCACAGCGGGAATGGGTGGTCGACGGGATCGACCCTAACCCAATCTGGCAGAACGTGCAGCCATCGATGGGAATCAAGCCACGGCTTGGCTGGTTTCCCAAGGACCTCGGACCGTCGGAACGCTTCGACGCGATATCGATGCTCGACGTTCTCGAGCACATGGTCGAACCCGTGGGATTCCTGAAGTCGACTCGACCGTATCTCGCGCCCGACGGGATACTGTTCCTCCAGGTTCCGAATCTCGACAGCCTTTGGACGCGCCTTCGCGGCGCCGCCGATCACAACTGGTGTCCGAGCCATTGGAGCTATTTTGACGCGGCGGCAATGGCCCGAGCTGCCGAGTGCGCCGGCTACGAGATCCTGTGGACCGAAACCGTGATCACCGAGCTCGACCGGATCCTGGCGATGGAACCGGCCGAGGTGTTGGCGCTGGCGAACGAGCTTGGCCATGCGTCCTTGTCGCGCCTTAGTGAGGTGACGCCCGCGTGGATCCATGCGCACAAACTGGGATACAAACTGATCTCCGTGCTCCGGCCGCGTGCGTGATGGGGCACCACGCGGCGCGCGGCGATGTGGTCTGTCTCACGCCCCGGACTGCGCCCTCCGGGTCACCGGCCGGCCGTGGCGGTTCGCTTGTCTCAAATTGGCCTCGTGCCTACTATATCGCTTCGCGCGGAGCGGCGACGGACGGCGGCGTTGGCAAGCGCTGCACCCCATCCGGCTGTAAAGCTAGAATGGTCGTGGTATCCGAGAGCGCATGGACAAGCGCATTGTCATTTTTGGCGGGCCCGGCGACGGCTCGGTCGTGGCCGAAGCAATATTGCAGGCAGCAGCGGCCGGCGCGGACCTTCGGATCGAGGGTTTCCTCAACGATGGCATGGCGCCCGGTGAAGCGATTCACGGATTTCCGATCCTTGGGCGCCTCGAGGACTGGCGGGCGCTCGATGAAAACGTGGGGTTCATTTGGGCCATGCAGCGCGTCGGCCTCATGCCGGAAAGGGTCGCACGATTGGAAGGATTGGGCATTCCGGATGATCGTTGGGTCTCGCTACGCCATCCGACGGCCTGTGTGGCTTCGACGGCGGATGTCGGAATCGGCAGCTTCATTGCTTCTCACGTCACGGTGCAGCCATCCGTGCGCATCGGCGCCTTCGCGAGTTTGCGCGCGGGCGTCAATGTCGGGCATCACGCGGTCGTTGGCCCGCATGCCTATGTCGGTCCGAACGCGACCCTCTGTGGTTATGCGCGGCTCGACAAGGGCGCCTGTCTCGGGCCTAATGCGGTCCTCCTCGAACACAAGGCGCTCGGCTCGTTTGCAATCGCCGGAATCGGTGCCGCAGTGACCAAGGACGTGCCGCCTCATGCGGTTGTCATGGGAAATCCCGCACGCCGCGTACGCGTCATCAGGCGGCCGATCGAGCGCGGAGCGTCGGCGCAGCCGACGAATACAGATTGAGGAATTCGGCTCGATGGTGAATTTGCGCGATGCGGTCGTCGAGATGGTCCGCGATGTCTGTCGGCCGGACCCCGTTGATCTCAGCGATCATGCCCGCCCGCTGCTCGACAGCGGCCTCGACTCGCTCGACTTCGCGTCGGTCCTGATGGCGATCGAGGATCGCTTCAACATCGTGGTGGCGGAGGAGGACCTCGAGCAGCTGGGTACGATCGACAAGATCGTCCACTATGTCGAAGAGCGCAGCGGTGCCTAGCGCCCCCGGACCAGTGGGGATTTCACGGAGCGACTGCCTCGAGGTCACCGATGACACGCCGTCGCGGGACCGCGGCATCGCGGAACTCGCCATTGGCCAGTCGGTGATCCAGCGCTACACCTTCGACGCGGCGGCGCTGCAGCATTTCAATGCGCTTGCGCGGGATCGTGCGCCCATCCATCACGAGCCGGCGCGGGCCCGCGGCGCCGGCTCCGAAGCGCCGATTGTCCAAGGGCTCGCGCTTGCCTCGCGGTTCTCACGCCTTATCGGCATGTATCTGCCGGGCGAGCGGGCGATCCTCCAGAAGATCGAGCTCAGATACCGGCAGCCCGTCTACGCCGATCGCGAATTGGTCTATCGTTGCACGGTGGCGCGCATCCTGCGTGCGATGAGCGTCGCGCAGCTCTCACTCGCCATCACGATGGACGGCGCGGAGCACGTCACGGGTCACTGTCAATGTCTTGTGCGTTAGGCAAGTAGCGGCATGACCGCCGGAACCGGCGAGCACGTCCGCACGCTGCTGGCGCATCTGCAAGATCGCGCCTCGACCTCCGTTCTCGCGGAGGCTGGCCGCGAGATACCCAGCGACGAGCTGCTTCGGCGGGCGGTTGGTTGGGAGGGCGAACTCGCGAGCCGGGGCGTCGGTTCCGGCACGGTTTGCAGCTTCATCGGCGACTACGCCGGCGACACGGTCGCGCTCCTGCTGGCGCTGATGCGCCTCGGCGCGGTCGCGATGCCGCTTTCGCCGGGCGCGGTGCCGGCCATGGGTGAACTCCTCGCCATAGCGGGTGCACGCTGGTTGATCGATTTTCGATCGGTCGGTGACGGCGGTCCTTCGATCGAGCCGGTCTCGGCGACGTCGCCGAATCCGCTCGTCGAAGCCTTCCGCTCGACCGGTCATCCCGGATTGGTCGTCTTCACGTCTGGGTCGAGCGGGCGCCCGAAAGGGATCCTGCATGATTTCGATCGCGTGCTCGCCAAGTTCGCTGTGTCGCGTCCGGGCTGGCGGGCGATCCTGTTCCTGATGATGGACCACTTCGGTGGCATCAACACGCTCTGCTCCTGCCTGAAACACGGCGGGGTGGGGATTTGCGTCGGCCAGCGGACGCCTGAGGCCGTCTGTCAATCGATCGAGAGCCATCGCGCCGACCTGCTGCCGACGACGCCGACCTTTCTCAATATGCTCCTGGCGTCGGGGGCCTGGCGCAAGTACGACCTGTCTTCGTTGCGCTTGATCACCTACGGCGCGGAGCCGATGCCGGTCGCAACGTTGCAGCGCATCGCGGCGGTATTTCCCAACGCCAAGCTGCAGCAGACTTACGGTCTGTCCGAGCTGGGCGTGCTGCGGTCACAGTCCGCGGATCGCGAGTCGCTGTGGCTGCGGGTCGGTGGTGCGGGATTCGAGACCCGTGTCGTCGACAACGTGCTGCATATCCGATCGATCTCCAACATGGTCGGCTATCTCAATGCACCGAGCCCGATCGACGCCGAGGGCTGGATGAACACCGGCGACGTGGTCGAAGAGCGAGATGGCATGTTGCGATTCATGGGGCGCGTGTCGGAGGTCATCAACGTCGGTGGGCAGAAGGTCTTTCCGGCTGAGGTGGAGGGCGTGCTGCTCGAGGCGCCGGGAGTCGCCGAGGCCACCGTTTATGGGCGAGCGCACCCGCTGCTCGGCCAGGCGGTTTGCGCCCGGGTTTCCCTGCTCGCGCCCGAGGCGCACGAAGCGGTCGTCGAGCGCCTGCGCGGCCACTGCCGCGAGCGTCTGAGCAAGTTCAAGGTGCCGATTCGCATCGACGTCGTCGAACACGACACCCAATTGAGCGACCGTGCCAAGAAGGTGCGGACGGTCGCGCCATGCTGATCCCGACGGCTCATCCCGATGGCTGATACACCGGAAACCGTCCTCGTCAGTGGCGGCAGCCGCGGCCTCGGCCTGGCAATCGTCGAGACGCTGCTCGCGCGCGGCTATCGGGTGGCGACCTTCAGTCGGAAGCCGACCGACGAGATCGCGGCGCTGCAGCGCGTCCATGGCGACCGGTTGCTGTTCAGCACGGGCGATCTGGCCGACGCGGAGGCGCTGGGCCCGCTGGTCGCCGACGTCGAGAAGATGCTCGGTCCCATCGCCGCGCTGATCAACAATGCCGGTATCGTCAACGAGGCGTTTCTGGCGCGTCAGCCCGTCGCTGCGATCGACCGGCTCATCGACGTGAATCTCCGTGGCACGCTGCTGCTCACGCGCCAAGTGCTTCGAGGCATGATGGTTCGGCGCCACGGACGTATCGTCAACGTCAGCTCGATCGTCAGCGTCAGCGGCTACAAGGGCACGGTCGCCTATTCGGCAACCAAAGGTGCCATCGACGCCATGACACGGGCTCTCGCCCGCGAGGTCGGGGGCCGCGACATCACGGTCAATTCGGTCGCACCGGGATACATGGAGACGGCGCTCACCGCCGACATGGACCCCGAGAAGCTCGATCAGATCGTCCGCAGAACGCCCCTCGGTCGTGCGGGCCGCGTAGCCGACGTGACCGGAGTTGTCGCTTTCCTGCTCTCGCCGGAGGCTTCGTTCATCTCCGGTCAGACCATCGTCGTCGATGGCGGGCTCACGGCATGACGGCGGAGCGTCCGACCGACGCGTCACGCGCCATCTATCGACCCGACGTTGCGCTGCGCGGAGCGCGCATCTACGTCCATTCGACCGATCTCTACGCGGAACTGATGGTCGGCGCCGCGCGCGCAGGATGGACGCCGCTCGTCGCCATCGACCTGCGCATCAAGCAGCTGATCAGGACCGCGCCCGAATTCCGCTTCGACGGCGAGACCGCCGTCGGCGATAGCGATGCCGCGGGACGGTTCGCGCTCGCGGTCGGATTGCACACCTTCCACGGCCGCATCATCGCGACCGATCGGCCGGTGACGGTCCGTCGGCCGTATGACGAGCGCCGGATCTGGGATCTGGCCCGACTCGCAGAGAGACAAATCTCGCTCACCGGCGAGAGCGGCATGGCGCCGATCGAGGTGGTCACGGCACTTGGCGTGTTGCTGCACAACACGGTGCTGCCGCCGCCGACCGGAATGCGCTGGCTGCTCGCGCGCCTGACGTTGGTCCGTCCCTTGGAGCCGTCCGATGCACGGACGGTCAACGAGTCGCTGGAGCACGTTTTGGGCGGCTCGACCCGGACCGCTCTGACGGCTGCGGATGGTCCATTGGGCACGATGCAGTTCATTCTCGGGGCGGTCTGACGCGCTTCCGTCGTGCCTGCAGGCCGTTGATCGCCGGCAGCTAATCAGGTCGACCGCTGCGCACCCAGGCCAGATTTTCCGCGACGGTCTTGACGAAGATGTGATTCCGCAGCGTGTGCGCCTGTAGTGCGGCGGCGAGCTCGCGGCGCTGCGCCTCGTGGGTCAAGAGCCACTCGATCTTGGCGTTCATGTCGTCGTAGTCGCGAAACATGACGTGTTCGCCGATCTCCCCGAAGCTCTCGGCGAACGCGGTCTTTCGATTGAACACGCACAGACCGCCTGCTGCGAAGCAGCCGAGGATCTTGGCGGTCACGCCGGTCGGGAAGTGTGCCGCGACCATGTCGAGCGCGATCGCCGATCGCGCGTAGAGAGGCGGCATTCCGGTGTCGAAGTCGGCCACGCCCTTGTAGGTCAAGTGGGGATAATCATCGAGCATGCTCACCGACTCGGGGCTATGCATCAGGCCGTAGACGTCGATCGGCGAGCGTGACGCCGTGAACGCACCCACGCGATTCTCGGTGATCACGCGTGCCACCACATCGGCCGCGAGAAAGGTCCAGAAGAACGATTCGTCGTACGCGAGCTTGGCCTCGCGAGCATTGGCTTCGTCGAGCTCGGCGAGCGCGCTTTCGACGGCGGCCCAGTACGACGTGCCGATGTCCGCCCGAAAGCGGCGAAGCACCGCCTCCCGGAACCGGTCGAGCGTCGCCTGCACACGCTTTTCGGTGGCGAACTGGGGCGCCGGGGAAAACAGATTTCCGGTGAAGACGATCTTGCCGTCGTGTCGCTGCGGCGCGTTCGCCTTGCCGTATGCGACATACTGTGGATAGGCGTGCGAGAGTCTGGCACGCACGTTGGCCGTGGTCAGGACGCCAAGGGCCTGCAAGCAATCGACGTGCTGCTGATCCACCGGGCAATGGTAATAAAGCGGGTGATTGATCTGCTCGCGCAGGGCGACCAGCATGCCGGCGCGCGACTCCTTGGGATCGAGGCTGACGACGCGCATGGCATTGAAGAACACCGCCATGGTGTCCCACATCATGATCGTGGGAAGTCCGAGATTGTCGACGAACAGATTGTTGGGAACGTACCAGCCGTCGCGGGCGACGAGGTTGCCGGTCCGGCATCGCAGAACCTGCATCACGCCCGGCGTCGAGACCACGACCTCGGGCTTGAATTCGGCCAGCTGGGACACCTGCCGATAGAGCGCGCTCATGTCCCCGGTGGCGCTGTAGCCGACATCGAACGGAAAGACCTCTGCGCCCAGCGCGCGCATCGCCGCAATTTGCTGAAGCGCCAACCGGTGGGGCCACCCGCCATTGTCGGCCAGTTGCGGCAGGGTCGCGACGATGCGCGCACCCTTGAAGATGTCCAAAATGGCAGGCTCCGCCATGCTCGCACTATTCTCCCGCTCGTGGGCCCGTGATCGACATGGATCATTATAGCCGTTCGACCGACCCGCGCACGATGTGGCGGTGCCGTAGGACGGTTCGCCTCGCACGTCGTTTGATGGTATCTTTCAAAGAGCAATGGCGGACAGTTTAACTATCGCTGGATCGCGCGTCTCGACGGCGGAGGGACCGTCGGTTTCGGCATGACGGCGGGCATTCTGTCGATCCAAAACCGCTTTCAACGCCACCTGCTCGAGCAGGCGTGTCGGGATTTGAGGGAAGGCGCCCAACACGCCTGCCTCGCCAAGCTCGAGTTCCTGCTGACAGACGTGGCTTGGTTCTCGACGCCCCCGGTCCTGTGCCTGCGAATGTTTCTCGCGCTGATGATGGGCGCGCGCCACGAAGCCGCAAACATCGCTTTCTATCTCGCCGGGGGTTTCGCGGCGGACGAACGCGCGAGCGCAGTCCGCGAAACGCTGGCCGGCTTGGCAGATTGGGAGCCGTTGCGAGATGCCCTCGCTGGGCTTGGCTTCGACCTTCGGCAGCACGATCCCGCGGTGCTGCTCGAAAAGCTGGCGGTGGCGGCCGAACCCACCGAGGAACCATCGTGGAATCAGCCGCCTCTCGGCCGGCACGCCGATGCCGGTGGCCCTCTCGTCGTGGTGAGTCTGGTCAATGGCATGGGGAATCAGCTGTTTCAATACGCGGCAGCCTTGCGACGGGCCCGTTGCAGCGGAGGTGTTCTCAAGTTCGATCTTTCGCTGTTCAGCTCGGATCGCATCGGCACGCGCCCGTTCGCCCTCGGACCCTTCGCGATCGACGTTCCCATCGCGACTCCCGACGATCTGGCGCGCGTGGAGCCGTACGCGCATGTCCATGACTTGACGAGGCCCGACGCTGCGTTGATGAACGATCGCGGCGACTGCCGCTTGCTCGGTTGCTGGCCGAGCGCGCGCTACTTCCGAGGCGTCGAAGCCGAGCTCCGCGAAACGTTGCGGCTGCGCGATCCCGCGCCTGGTCGCGCGGCCGCCGAGTCGGTGGCCAAGCTACGACGCCATGGTCCGGTCATCGGTCTCCATGTACGGCGCGGTGATCATCTCGCGCCGGCTTATCGCAACGCGTACGCGCCGTTGCCGGTGGACTATTATCGCGCCGCCCTGCGGCATTTCCCCGATGACCGCGCCATCGTGATCTTTTCCGATACGGCCGCCGACCGCGACTGGTGCGCCGAAACTTTCGCGGATCTCGGCGGCGTCATCGAGGTCTCGCGCGGCCGTTCCGACATCGAGGACTTCGCGTATATTGCCGCATGCGACCACCAGATCGTTTCGGTGAGCTCGTTCAGCTGGTGGGCCGCCTGGCTCAACCCCAACTCGTCGAAGAAAATCGTCGCGCCGCACCCCGCGCTGGGTGCCGGACCGCGCTACGCCCATCTTCTGCTCGCCGGGCGGACGCCGCGAGACTGGCGGACGCTGAATCGAGACGACCTCGTTTCGGACGCGCGCACCGGTCAGGTTCCGGAGAGCGCCGTGACGCCCGGCTGAGAGCGCGCGCCATGCGAGTGATCGATTGGGCGGTGCCAGCGTGGGCGGTGAAAACGAGATGGGCTCAAGCCGCCTTTTTGCCCGTCATCACGGAAACGTGATAGTCCACGTCCTGGTAGGTGTGGACCTCGATCAGCGGAGCACCGGCGAACAACCGTTTGTAGTTGTCGACCGTTCGTACGAACCAGTAGGCGTCGGGACCCGTGCCGCCGTCGTCCGTGTGGAGCCGCCGCTGGCTCCGATCGTTCGCCGTCTCTTCGGCGATGAAGAGCAGTCCGCCGTCGGTGAGCACGCGTAGGATCTCCGGTGCGATCGCCTTCAAAGCGCCGTCGTCGATGCCCCCGAGGACCAGATAGATCCAGACGACTCCGATGCAGGCATCCGGGAACGGCATCATGTCCGACGCCGCCCTGACGTATGCCACGTCCTCGCCACGCGGCGCCAGTTTGAGGAACCCTTCCATGGGATCGAGCCCGATCGCGCGACCGGTCACGGCTCTTGCCAGGTCGCCGGTGAAACGTCCCGGACCGCATCCGAAATCGAGCACGAGGCGCTCGTCCCCGCGCAAGGCGCGCTTCAGGTGCGGGAAGGTCTCCCGCTTGTGCGCGTCCGTCACCGCTTGATACTCGTCGTCCGAGTGCCGCAAGCTGAGGGCGGCGCGGCGACCGAAGGCGCTGACGCGGGCGTTCCAGTATTCGAAGATCGGGCGGCTGATTGCCATAGCGACTCGCACGCAAGCGCCGGCGAAATCCGGCTCACAGGCACCCGGCGGCGCACCGGCGCGCGTCGATAGCATACAGGCGGCGGGCGCTCCAAGCCTCGAGACGACCGGCGTGGCCGGCGGTGAGGGGCGGTCGGACGGGGAATTCGCTTGAAATTTACCATTTTGGGGCATAACCGCCCGAATCGGAGCCTCCCAGGGGCTGCCCCCACCAACCGGAGCGCCTATGCCCATCCCGTTCTATCAGCATGATCTTGGCCAGGCCGAGCTCGACTCGGTCGCCGACGTGCTGGCCGGCCCGATGCTCACCACGGGCGACACGGTTGCGCGCTTCGAGACCCGGTTTGCCGAGTACCTCGGCCGGCGGCACGCGCTCGCGCTGACCAGCTGCACTGGTGGCCTGCACTTGGCCTTGCTGGCGCTCGATATCGGCCCCGGCGACGAGGTCGTGACCACGCCGATGACCTTCGTTGCCACCGCCACCGCGATCCTCTCCGCCGGCGCGAAGCCGGTGTTCGTCGACGTCGAGCGCGGCACCGGCAATCTCGATGCCGGGCGGGTCGAGGCGGCGCTGACCGATCGCACCAAGGCGATCATGCCGGTCCATCTCTACGGTCAGATGTGCGACATGCGCCGGCTCCGCGCGATTGCCGATCGTCACGGGCTGGCGATCGTCGAGGACGCCGCCCACTGCATCGAGGGCCGGCGCGACGGCGTCGGGCCGGGCGAGCTCGCGGAAGCCGCGGCGTTCAGCTTCTACGCCACCAAGAATCTGACCTGTGGCGAGGGCGGGGCGTTGGTGACCGACGATCGTGCGCTGTTCGAGCGCGCCAAGCTGCTGCGTCTCCATGGCGTCACCAAAACCGCCATCGATCGTCACAAGGAGGGTTACTCCCATTGGGACATGGTCCTGATGGGCTGGAAGTACAACATGAGCAACATCGAGGCGGCGCTCCTGCTGCCGCAGTTTGCGCGCATCGACGCCAATCTCGCCAAGCGCGAGCGGCTCGCCGCGTTATACGAGAGATTGCTGCCGGCCATCGGCGCCGAAGTCCTGACCAGCCACTCGAACGTCGTTCATGCGCGCCACGTGATGCCTGTGCTCGTGCCCGAACGGGACCGTGTCATCAGCCGTCTCAATGCCGCCGGCGTCGGTGCCGTGGTGAACTACCGCGCCATCCATCTGCTCAGCTATTTCGCCGAGCAATACGGCTACCGTCCGGGAGCCTTCCCGATCGCCGAGCACATCGGCGATCACGTGATGTCGCTGCCGTTCTATCCGAAGTTACCGGAGAGCGCCGTCCATGAGGTGGTTGCGGCGCTCGGCACGATCCTCGCCGACCTCGGCCATGCACCCGCGGTCGGCGGCCGTTCGGTTGCCTGACGACGAGATCGCGCCTCATTCACACCGTCGAGCATAGGATGCCATGAAGACGATACTCGTTACCGGCGGGGCCGGGTTCATCGGATCGAATTTCTGCCGATACATCCTCGAGAAGGACCGAGATTGCCGGTTGCTCGTGCTCGACAGCCTGACCTATGCCGGCGACGTCGATGCTTTGGGCGCGAATCAACTCGACGAACGGGCCGACCGGGTGAAGTTCTGGTACGGCAATGTGCGCAATGCCGATCTCGTGGCCACGCTGGTCGAGCAAGCCGACATCGTCGTGCACTTTGCGGCCGAAACCCACGTCACCCGCTCGATCTTCGACAACGCGGTGTTCTACGAGACCGACGTGATGGGCACGCAGACGATCGTGAACTCGGTGATCAAGGCGAAGAACGTCAAGCTGATGATTCACATCTCGACGTCCGAGGTCTATGGCACCGCGATTTCCCCGTTGATGGACGAGAATCATCCGCTCAATCCGCGCAGCCCGTACGCCAGCGCCAAGTGCGGCGGCGACCGACTGATCTATTCGTACTGGGAGACGTATGGCGCGCCTTGCGTGATCATCCGACCGTTCAACGTCTTCGGGCCGCGCCAACATCTCGAGAAGCTGATACCCCGCTTCATCACGAGCGTGATCTTGGGTGAGCCGCTCACCATCCACGGCGACGGCTCCGCGGCCCGCGACTTCACGTATGTTGGGGATATCTGCCGCGCCATCCATAGGGTGATGGGCGCCCCCAGGGAACAGGTGTTGGGCGAGGTTTTCAATGTCGCAAGCGGCGTTGGTCGCAGCATCGTGGAGATCGCCGACGACGTGCGTCGCCTGATGGGCAAGGCCGAAGCCGCGGCGCGCTACGTGCCCGAGCGGCCGGGCCAGGTCTCCAGGCACGCGGGGGATGCTGCCAAGATCAAGCGGGTGCTGGGATGGCAGCCGGAGGAGAGCTGGGAGTCCGGATTGCAGAAATCCATCGAATGGTACTTGGCGAACCGCGCATGGTGGGAGCGCCGGATGTGGGCGCGCACGGTTTCGATCACATCGCTGGATGGCCAAATCAATTACTACTGAGCGGCGTTCCTCGACGCGCTCTCCCACCGATCGGTCGCATCCCTCGACGAGCGCGCTGGGTGTGCGTCTATCGTTCGACCGCCGACACCAGCGCGCGGCGCCAAGCCTCGGTCGAGTAGGCTCCGTCGGCCAGCACCTCCCCGAACAATGCCCGGTGCGCCTCGGCACAGGCCGCGCGATACTCCGGATCCCGGGCCACCGCGATCGCGAAGGCGAGATACTCGTCGACCGTATGCGCGATCAGCAGACGCGACCGCTCGCCGGGAGGAAAGAACAACGCTTGAGCCCGCGCATGCAGCGCGGAATTGCCGAAGCCATCGGCCATCAACTGATGGTAGACAAAGCTATGCATGCTCAGCTTGACGGCCATCCCGACGGTCGGACAGCCGCGCGCCAGCATCCGGATCGCGGCTTCCCCCGTGCCGTACGGGAACGAATCGAGATGGACATCGATTTGCGGTCCGACGTCGTCGACCTCGATGTAGCCGATATTGTGACAGCGGTCGGCGATCCCGAACCGCTCGAAGAACTCGCGGATCGGCCGATGGCTCGGTCGTGCGGGACACAGGTACGCCCCGTCGGGGAATTCGTCGAGAAGGCGCACGAGCATGCCGCCGAATGTGTCGTTCTGGAATTTTTGGACGCTGCCCACGGTGGCGAACAGCGGTCGACCCAGCCGGGCGAGCGGGCCGTCGCGGCGGACCGGCTCGACCGGATGACGCGTTATGGCGAACAGCGGCGGCACCGCCGTCCAGACACGCTTGCCGACCCTCGTCGACGGCGACGGCTCGGCCGGCGTCGGTTCCGACAGCGTCAGCACGAGCTCGATTTGCCGCGACGGCGCCGCGTCCCAGGATGTCGACCAGTAGGCCTGCTTCGGGGCCAGTCGGCACCAGGCGGCGAGCAACGCGAAGCAGTAGCTGCAATAGAACACCGCTATGTCGGGCTCCAGCGCGGCGCAGACACGGCTCAGGTTGCCGAAGCCGACGGGCGTCTGCGGATCGCTCGCCGACTGATCGTACGTCACGATGTCGACGCCGGCCGCCTGGATCCGCGCGCGATACGGCGCGCTTCCCTCGGTGATCGCCGCCTGCTCGATCACCAGATGAATCCGGTCCTGCCCCTCGAACCTGCGATGATAGGCCTCGAGGGAGCGCATCAGGTAATGGATGCCCGAGAGATCGGCCAAGCGATAGTCGCTGACGATCGCGATCGTGAGACCTCCGTCGGGCGATCGGTGATGCGCCCGCGGCGGCGGCTTCGGCCAGCGCGCGAGCTCCGGTGCGAGCGCGTTCTCCATCGCGTCGAGGACGCCTTGCACCCACTCGGCGGTCCGGCCGCCATGGAAGCTGATGTACCCGATCAGGCGGCACAGGCGCTGCACCGCCCACCACATGCCGCAAACGGCGAAGCCGCGCAGCGCCGGCACCAACACGGCCGAGAACGCGCCCTCGTTCCACGCGTCGGTCGACGACCGGTCGAACTGCACGGCGACGAGCAGCACGTCGACCAGGGGGTCCTCGGGCGCGCCGGACGCCTTCATGCGGCTGGTCAAATCGGCGACGTAGCGCGCGACGAGTGCCCGCTCGGCCTCGGCGATCTGGTCGTACTGCAGCGCCGCGATCACGCTTCCCGCCGGCCCGAAAGCGCGCAAGACGCCGTGCGCATAGTCGATCTGGGCTTGGTCGAGCTGGCGGACGCCGGGAATCAGCTGCATGAGACGATCAATCGGCGCCAGTCTATCCTCTCGATCGCGCCGTTTGAAGCGACCAGTCGCGACCGAACATTCCCAAACCGGTCGCCGCACGCTGACATGCGGCGTGCGACCGGACAGGCTCGGTGACGCGTATGTCGGGGGCGCGCGCCGAGATCGATTGGGATGGCCGGCTCGCGCGGCTCTATGCGGCGCTGGCCGAGCACCAACGTCGGGACGAGCCCCGCGACGCGGAAGCGCTGCAGGAGGAGATCGCCGCGGTGCTCGCCGAGGCGATACGGACCACCTACGACCTGGGCTGCGCGCATCGTGCGGCGGGGCGCGATCGCGCGGCCGTGCAAGAGTTGGCGACGGCCCTCGACCTGCATCGCTGGGCGCCGCCGGGCTTCGTGCCGCCGGTCGGCCTGGCGGCGTGCTACCGTGCGCTCGGCGAGCTCTATCAAGCGTGGGGCCAGCCGCTGGCGGCAGCCGCGGCGGCGATCCTGGCCGTGCGCGGCGGCCAGAGCTTCTACCGGCAGCCCCACCTCTGCCAGATCCCGGTCCTTGGAGCCCTGTACGAGCAGCTGTTCGGTCGGCGCGCCGATGGCTGTTTCGTCGAAGTCGGCGCGTTCGACGGCGAGACCTACGGCAACACCGCCGGCCTCGCCGACCTCGGCTGGCGCGGGCTCTATGTCGAGCCGGTGCCGGCCTCGTTCCAGCAATGCTTGCGGCGCCATGCCGCCAATCCGCGGGTCACCGTGCTGAACTGCGCGATCGGCGACAGCGACGGCACCGCCGCGCTCTGGGTGGCGCGCGAGTTCAGCACGACCGTGCGCGGCCACATCGACCACGGCATCGCCGAGGGCTGGATGCCGCCGGCCGACTACGAGCGAATCGAGGTGCCGCAGCTGCGGCTCGCCAGTGCGCTGACCCAGGCGGCCATCGCCCCCGGCTTCGATCTCCTGGTGGTCGATGTGGAGGGCGCGGAGGAGCCGCTATTCGGGGCATTCGACCTGGGGCATTGGCGACCGCATGTCCTGATCGTCGAGCTGCCGGGCGTGCCTCCGAGCGGACGGCCGCCGGCCGAGCCCGTCAGCCCTGCCGCCGCGGCGGCGCATCGGGTCCGCGCGCTGATCGAGGCTTCCGGCTACGAGACCGTCTATGCCGACTACACCAACACGGTGTTTCGGCGGCTCGCCGCCTGATGCGCGGCCCATGCATACCGCTCTTGACATTGCCGCCCCCCGGATCGAGCTTGATCGACACCCAGGGGAGCTCCGCCAGGGAGCTGAGATACCGCCGGCCTCGCGGCAGCGCGGAAACCCTTCGAACCTGATCCGGGTCATACCGGCGTAGGAACGGGTTGCGCGCTTCGAACCCGCCGCCCGTCCTCCGCCAAGCCCGCCGTCGGGGCCATGGTTGCAAGGAGGATTCGATGCCCGAAGGCCTGTCCGCCAATTTCAGCGTCACGACCGGTCCGTTGCCGGCGTCCCGCAAGGTCCACGTGCCGGGCGAGCGCCACCGCGACCTTCGCGTGGCGATGCGCGAGATCGACCTGACGCCGTCGTCGGGCGAGCCGCCGGTACGCGTCTACGACACCTCGGGCCCCTACAGCGATCCGCAGGTCGCGATCGACATCCGCAAGGGCCTGCCGGCCCTGCGCGCCGCCTGGATCACCGGCCGCGGCGACGTCGAGGACTATGCCGGGCGCGCCGCGCGCCCGGAGGACGACGGGCTCAAGGCCGGACAGGAATCGTCGGTGCCGCAGTTCGATCGCGGGGGGCGCCGCGTTCTGCGTGCGCGTGGCGACGCCGCGGTCACCCAGCTCGCCTATGCGCGCCGCGGCATCGTCACCGCGGAGATGGAGTACATCGCGATCCGCGAGAATCTCGGGCGCGCCCGGCTCGAGGCGGCGCTCGAGCGCGACGGCGAGTCGTTCGGCGCGGCGATCCCGGATTACGTGACGCCCGAGTTCGTGCGCGACGAGATCGCGCGCGGCCGCGCGATCATTCCGTCGAACATCAACCATCCGGAAAGCGAGCCGATGATCATCGGCCGCAATTTCCTCGTGAAGATCAACGCCAACATCGGCAACTCGATCGTCACCTCGTCGGTCGCCGAGGAGGTCGACAAGCTCGTGTGGGCGACCCGCTGGGGCGCCGACACGGTCATGGACCTGTCGACCGGACGCAACATCCACACCATCCGGGAGTGGATCATCCGCAACGCGCCGGTGCCGATCGGCACCGTGCCGATCTACCAGGCGCTCGAGAAGGTCGACGGCGTCGCCGAGGACCTGACCTGGGAGATCTTCCGCGACACCCTGATCGAGCAGGCCGAACAGGGCGTCGATTACTTCACCATCCACGCCGGCGTCCGGCTCGCCTACGTGCCGCTGACCGCCAAGCGGGTCACCGGCATCGTGTCGCGCGGCGGCTCGATCATGGCGAAGTGGTGTTTGGCCCACCACAAGGAGAACTTCCTCTACACCCACTTCGACGAGATCTGCGAGATCATGCGGCGCTACGACGTCAGCTTCTCGCTGGGCGACGGGCTGCGTCCGGGCTCGACCGCCGACGCCAACGACGCCGCGCAGTTCGCCGAGCTCGAGACCTTGGGCGAGCTCACCAAGATCGCCTGGAAGCGCGACGTCCAGGTCATGATCGAGGGCCCCGGCCACGTGCCGATGCACAAGATCAAGCACAACATGGACAAGCAGCTCGAGTGCTGCGACGAGGCGCCGTTCTACACGCTCGGGCCGCTCACCACCGACATCGCGCCCGGCTACGACCACATCACCAGCGGCATCGGCGCCGCGATGATCGGCTGGTTCGGCTGCGCCATGCTGTGCTACGTGACGCCCAAGGAGCATCTCGGTCTGCCCGACCGCGACGACGTCAAGGTCGGCGTGATCACCTACAAGATCGCGGCGCACGCCGCCGATCTGGCCAAGGGCATGCCGGCGGCGCACGAGCGCGACGACGCGATCAGCCGGGCGCGCTTCGAGTTCCGGTGGCGCGACCAGTTCAATCTGTCGCTCGATCCGGAGACCGCGGAGAAGTTCCACGACCAGACCTTGCCCGCCGAGGGCGCCAAGGTGGCGCACTTCTGCTCGATGTGCGGGCCGAAGTTCTGCTCGATGAAGATCTCCCAGGAAGTCCGGGAGTTCGCCGAGGCCGGCATGGCCGAAATGTCGGACCGGTTCAAGTCGACCGGGAGCCAGATCTACCAGCGCGCCTGACCGGGCGGCGCGGATCGGCCGGCCGGTGTATCCTGCCGGCCGATGACCCGCGTCGAGCCGCGTCTCGCCTGGACGACGCCGATCGGCGTCGCCGCCGCGGCGCCTCTGCTGCTGCTCTCCAAGGAGCGTGGCTGGGCGTGGCGCAGTGCGCTCGTGGCCTCGGTGCTGCTCCACCTCGGCTTGGCGGCGCTGGTCGGCGATGCCGTGCTCGACGCGGCCAACCACGCCCCGCCGCCGCCGATCGAGGTGGATCTCGTGGTTCCGGACGCCGCCGCGGGGGCCCCCGCGCAGTCCGCGGCAACGCCGCCCCCGGTCGCGGCACCTGCCGCGCCCCCGGCCGCCGCCGAGGCGCCCAAGCAGGAGACCCCGCCGGAGAAGGCCGCGCCGGTGGCCGCGGAGCCGCCGACGCAGGCGCCCGAGAAGGCGCCGGTTCCGGGACAGGTACCGTTGCCCAAGGAAGCCGGGCCGGCCAAGGCGCCGGAGCCCAAGGAGGCCGCAGGTGCGGCCGCCAAGCCCAAACCCGAGCCCGAGAAGCCGGCCGAGCACGTTCAGCGTCCGCCCGAGCCAAAGAAGCCCGAACCGCCTCGGCACGCCGAACCGCCCCGGCCCCAGATGGCGGCGCGGCCGTCCGCGCCCGAATCGGGCCACAACCTGGAACGTACCGATCTCGCGTCGGAGGCCACCATTCACCCGATCGTGATGCCGAAGCCGGTCTACCCGGAGATCGCGCTTCAATTGCACGAGGAGGGCGTCGTCTACTTGGTCGTTTCAATCGGCGCGGATGGCGTACCCAAGGACATCAAGCTGTTTCAGAGCAGCGGCTTCGGCAGCCTCGATCAGGCCGCGGTCGCTATGATGAAGAAATGGCGGTTCGCGCCGCCCACGCGGAACGGCAAGACAGTCATGACTACGGTCAACGTGCCCGTGGAATTCAGGCTGAAGCATGAGGCCCCGGGTGGCTGACGAGCTTTCGCCAAGAGGTCGACCCATGCCCATCGATATCGCGACGGTCGAGCAGTTCGTGCGGGACGCACCGCGCGACGTCGAGCTCTACAAGGCGTGCCGCAGCTACGTCTGGCGGTTCGATGGCGAGAACGATCCCGAGCCGGCGACCAACGGCGAATGGCGCACCTTGGCCGAGTTCATGCCGCAGTGCCGCGTGGTGTTCGACGTCGGCGCCAATACGGGGGCATGGAGCGAAACCGTGCTCAGCCTCAATCCGGCGCTCGAGATCCACGCCTTCGAGCCGGCGCGCGACAGCTTTGCCCGACTCGCGGCGAGGCAGCTGCCGCCTCAGGTCCGACGCAACAATGTCGGGTTGGGCGCGGTCGTCGAGCAGCGCACGCTTTTTGCGATCGGCGCCGACACCGAGATGCGCTCGCTCTACCCGCGCGCCGGCTTGGAGGACTACGGGATGCTTCCGACCGCGGGCGAGGCCGTGCCGATCACGACGCTCGACGACTATTGCCGAAGCGCCGGCATCGCCACCATCGACTACCTAAAGATCGACACCGAGGGCCATGACCTGCAGGTGTTGCGCGGGGCGGCGGATCTGATCGGGCGCCGCGCCATCCGTTGCATTCAGTTCGAGTACGGCTCCGCCAACGCCGACTCGCGCGACCTCCTGAAGGATTTCTTCGCGTTCTTCGAGGGCACCCCGTACAGGCTGCACAAGATCCACCCCGAGGGACGTCAGCATTTCGCGCGCTACAACGTTCGGCTGGAGAATTTCCAGTACCAGAATTGGCTGGCGCTGCTCGGCAACCAAGAGGGCGCAGCCGCTTGACGGCGCCGGCCGCATATCGCGCGATCGATCGCTGCCGCATCTGCGGCAACCGCCGCCTCGTGTCCGTGCTGAACCTGGGCGAGCAGTACCTGACGGGCGTCTTCCCGCATGGGCGCGACCCGCGCCTGACCCGCGGACCGCTCGAGTTGATGCGCTGCGACGGCGAGGACGCCTGCGGTCTCGTCCAGCTGCGCCACTCCTACGATCATGCCGAGCTGTATGGCGCCAACTACGGCTATCGATCGTCGCTCAACGGCTCGATGGTGCGGCACCTCGCGGACAAGGTCGCGAGGCTGCGGCGGCGCGTGAGCCTGACCGCCGCGGATCTCGTGATCGACGTCGGCAGCAACGACGGGACGTTGCTGTCGAACTATCCGGCCGGCGGTCCGGCACTGGTCGGGATCGATCCCACGGCCGCGAAGTTTCGCAGCTACTACCGGCCTGACATCCGCGTCATCGCGGACTTCTTCTCCGCAGGCGTCGTGCGCGCGAATTTTCCCGACCGGCGCGCACGCCTCGTCACGTCGGTCGCGATGTTCTACGACCTCGACGCGCCGCAGGCGTTCGCCGACGAGATCGCCGGCATCCTGGCGGAGGACGGCGTCTGGCATTTCGAGCAGAGCTACCTGCCGTCGATGCTGCATCGGACGTCCTACGACACCATCTGCCACGAGCATCTCGAGTATTACGGCCTCGGCCAGATCAAATGGATCGTCGATCGCGCCGGCTTGAAGATCATCGACGTGTCCTTCAACGACGTGAACGGCGGCAGCTTCGCGGTCAGCGTCGCCCACCGCGACGCGCCTTACCCCGAGGCGCTCGACCAGATGGCCACCATCATCGTGCAGGAGGCCCAAGACGGTCTGCGGCGAGCAGAAACCTATGCCGCGTTCGCGGCGCGCGTGGTCGAGCACCGCGACCGGCTTCGCGAGACGTTGCGCGACATCAGATCCGCCGGGCGCCGCGTCGTCGGCTACGGAGCATCCACCAAGGGAAACGTGATTCTGCAATATTGCGGCCTCACCGAGGCGGACATTCCGTGCATCGGCGAGGTCAACCGGGACAAGTTCGGCTGCGTCACGCCGGGCACCTGGATCCCGATCGTCTCAGAGGCCGAGGCCAAGGCGGATCGGCCGGACTATCTGCTGGTGTTGCCCTGGCATTTCCGCGACAATTTGATTGCCCGCGAGCGCGCCTATCTCGATGCCGGGGGGCGGATGATCTTCCCGCTGCCCGCGATCGAGATCGTCGGTGGCGACGCGGCGACGTGACCGGGGTCGCCCGGATCGTCGCGAAGGGGTTTTCAGCAGCTGCGGCTCGAACGCTCGCTCATGCGCCATAGCCCATCAACGGAAAGAACCGGCCGAGCGCGTTCTCGCACACCTCACGCGCCGCCGGCGGCATCTTGGCACGCCAATTGTCCGGCGCCTCGGTGCTGAGGATGCGCGGGTCGATCGACCATGTCGGCAGCTTTGCCAGCGTGGTGATCGCCGAGAGCGCCGGCTCCGGATCGCGCACCAGATCCTCGATCTTGAGCTCGAGGTAGCGACGTCCCGTGAAATCAAAGCTTTTCTTGAAACGTTCCCATCGAACATAAAGGCTGCGGAGCAACGCTGCCGTGGCCTCGGCGCTGCGCGGTGCCCAGTCCTGCTGCATGAGGGAGTGAAAAACGCCGCGCGGGTCGCGCTTGATGTGGATGATGACCGCGTCGGGGAAAAGCTCCCACAGGAACGCCATCGACAACAGGTTGGACGGGGTCTTTTCGCACCAATAGGTCTTGCGCGCTCGCAGTGTCGCGGCGCCAAACATCCCGTCGACGAATTGGCGGCCGAGCGCGATCGCATCTGCCCGCTGCTCGAACATCTTTGGCAGCACGCGACGCACCGATAGGGGTTGCGATGGCCAATGGGTTTGAAACGCGGTCGAGTAGGCGTCGCAGGGGACCGCCTCTTCGTATTCGTAGTCGATCAGAGACTTGATGAACGAGTTGACGGACGCGTAGTAGATGTCCTGCCCGATCAGCACGTCGAAGCGCCAATTCTTGATGGCCAACGGCTCTTCGCCGGTGAGTGCGCTCCGCATCAGGCGGTCGAAACGATAGAGGGCGCGTTCCGCGTGCGTTATCGAAAATCGATCGGTCAGATACGACACCAGCTCCTCGAGCCCATCGGCCTCGACGATGAACTTGGACTCGTACGGAACCATGTACACGGACGGATGGCTCCCGAGAACCCCGTGGAGCATGGACGTGCCGCTGCGGCCGGTTCCGGCGATGAAGATCCGTCCCTCGATGCCCGGGAGATAATCGCTCATTCCTGTTTTTCGCTCCGGCTCCAACGCCGTCATCGAGCAAAGGTTATTCAGCGCCCGACTTGGGCCGAATCAGGCTATTCGATGACAATGAATGAAGATTGCCCGGAATGCAGGGGAGAGCGCTCGATGCGGTGGGTGCTCAGGCCCCAGGTTTCCCTGAGCGCCTCGGTCTCCCCCGGGGTCAGCGTAGAGTTCAGCTCGTCGAACGCCACGATGCTTCCCTTGGTCAAGTACGGGCGAATCGCGTCGAGACAGACTTTGGTCGGCGCATAGAGATCGAGATCGAAATGAGCGAGAGCGATGATCGTGCCCGGATGAGCGGCCAGGTAGCGGGGCACGGTCTCGATCACGTCGCCAACCACGATGCTGCAGCGCTCGAGATGAGGCAGCGGATCGAGACTGCGCCGCTGAGCAAGCAGTCCGGCGAGTCGGCCCGCATATCCTTCGACGGTGCCGAGACCGTGCTCGACCATCATCTTGTCGGTTCCGTCCTTCCGATCGACGGATGGGAAGCCGTCGAACGTGTCGAACCCGACGATCGGCCTCGCGATGTTGAACGGCTCGTAAATCGTGCGAAACGTATCCAATGCGACGATGTCGCGTCCCCAGCGCACGCCGAACTGCATGACGATGCCATGCACGGGCAGAATGCGCCGATACAATTCGTTCAAATACAGGAACCGTTTGACGGCGCGCACCGTCTGGAAAAGGCCGACATTCTCCGCGAGCTCGCCGTCCGGCATGGGCCATGTCCGGAGGTCGGCGCCGAGCCCAACTTCTGCCTCGTGCAGATCCTGTGGCAGCAGCGACGCGAGGATGGCCTCGTAAGTCTGGTTCGGAGGCGGCGCTTTGGGCAAGTTCGCTTCGCCTTTCGGCAATTGTCGAGGCTGGATAGCACGATCGGCAGCCACTAGAATAGCATGATCGAGTAATCCATGCGCGATTTCAGGCGTCAGCCAAGCAGCGCGTGACGCCAGGGGTTCGGAAGTCAACCACCCATGCCCGTCCAGGCCGCCGAAGTCTTGTTCCCGATGGAGTTCGAGACTCCTATGTTTCACATGGGGCCATTCGACAATGCGGCGTTGTCCAAGAACTACGCTCTCGTCCGGCAAGCCGGAAGCATTGCCGAGCCGGATTGGTCGGCGCTCGTCGGGCCGGCATCTTGCCATATCGTGACCGCCGCAGGGCGCGAGGCAATCGGGTTGGCGCTCCGTGCTCTGCGGCTGGAACGGGACGACGAAGTCCTGATCGTCAACACGACCGGCAGCCCGTACGTCACGAGTTGCGTGACCGGCCAGATCGACCCAGTATGCCGCCACAGCCGACACCGAAGCTCGCGCACGCGTGCCGTATTTCTCATTCATGAATTCGGATTCCCCGCCAGCCTGCCGGCGGGGCTGGATCTCGACGGGCTGCCGATCATCGAGGATTGCGCCTACGCATTCGGATCGCAGAATGAAACCCAAACGGTCGGGACGATCGGTGATTTCGTCGTCTACAGCTTTTCGAAGGCGTTTCCGCTTCAGTATGGCGGGCTGTTGACGTCACGGCGTCCGCTTCCCGGCCTCGAGTCGCGGCTGACGCCGGCGAGTCGAGCCCACCTGCTGGCGCAGCTGACGCACTATCTGAGGTCGGCGGATCAAGCGTTTGCTCGCCGGCGGGCCAACTACCTGGCGTACGAGGAGCGATTTGCCGCCCACGGCTTCGCGCCCCGGTTCACCGCGGGTCCACGCACTCTGCCGCATGCGTTCGTCGTGGCGGTCGACGACGAGGCCGCCGCGCAGATTCTCAAGGAGCGGATGAACCGGGCAGGGATCGAGTCGAGCGTCTACTACGGCGGCGGCGGCTACTTTCTTCCCAATCATCAAGGCCTGGACAGTGCCGCTATCGAGTACATCGTCGAGAATTTCACGGCGATCTGGCGGGACATCCGGAGCTAGGCGGCTAGGGGCGGACGAACAGCAGGTCTTCGCGCCGGTCGGCCAGTGGCAGCGCCTCCGGTTGGGGCAGGATATACGCGTCGAACCCTGCGGCACGCGCGCGCGCCGCCAATCCCCACAGCACCGCGTCGTCGATCTCGGCGGGCACCAGTTGATTGAAACGGGGAACCAGGTTTGGTTCGGATCCGCCGTGTGCCTTATGCAGTCGCCGCCCGACCTCGGACGCGAGGAAGCGATCGCGTTTGCTCCGATTGGGAACGTCACCGAGGAGCAATCGACCGCCCGGCGCCAGCAGCGTCAGGGCGGCGTCGACGAAACCCCAGGGATTTCCGTGCTCGAATACGTAATGGAACATGCTATAGGCCAACACCGCATTGCAGGTTGCGCGAGCCGCGGTGATGAACTCCGGGCAGTGCGGGAACTCCGCTGCGACCTTCGATAGCGCCGGCGACGCGGGCAGTGCCGCAAGCATCTCCGGGGAGTCGATGCAGGTGAGCTGATGGCCAAGGATCTCGGCGTCATGAATCAGCGTGTCGGGCAGGACACCGCACCCTGATCCGATATCCACCACGCGCTGAGCGCGGAGCGTGAGTTGCGGGAGCTTGGCGCGAATGTCGGCCAATATCGGCTCCAGCTTTCCAGCTCGCAGATTGCGGCGATCATCGATCTTCTCGTGTGCGCTGAGCGTCGGATCGGCGGCCCGTCGGCGAAATGTCGCGAAGTCCGTATATCGTTGCTCGGTGGGAGCGGCCATTACCCGACCCGATCCTGTCACACAAGGCGAGGATAAACCGGGGATGCCTGGTTGGCCAGATCCGGCCGCGCCAGACGCGCCTCGACGGGCTCTACCACTTCGTGTCGCTCAATAGATCTGGTGGCCGCGCTTTGCCGCCGCCGCTCGCACCGCGTCGTCCGCATTCATGAGGTCGCGCCGATAAAAGGTCTCGCGGATGCGGTTCTCGCTGGCGTAGCTGCGGTTGCCCTTGCGGTATATCTCCGACGGAAAATCGCGAGTCCAGGAGCGGGGGGTGCGGACCTTCAGCAGGCACTCCCAGTTCTCCGGGAAATTCCACGCGCCCCGGAATAGATGGTCGCGCCGATTGTTCAGGTACGCGATGCCGTTCAGCTTCAGCACCGAATCGAACCAGTTCAAGTAGAAGTCGCAGTGGTGCTGCTCCATTTCCTGCATGCTCTGGATGTTGATCGCCAGATCGAACCGGCCTTTGGCGATCCCATCGAAATGCCAGATTGGGCATATGTAGACGTCGAAGGTTTTCATATCGAACGAGTCGCCGTGATAAAACGAGCCGATCCTGATTTCGGGATTGGCGCGCTTCAGATATTCGTGAGCGTATAGCAGGCTCGCGGGCACGGCATCGATGAGCGCGTATTTTGCTTTTCCCTGGAAGACGTTCAGGAACGCCTCGGCGAGGCGCCCGTAGCCGCCGCCGACCTCGACGATCAGCAGGGGGTCTTCGGCGGGCTCGCGCAAAAATGGCGCGATCAGGCAGATCTCCAGGATGGTGCCAAGGTCTGCGACGAGCAGATCGGAGGCGGCCGGCTTCAGCTTGTCGGCGCTTTCAAAATAGGAATCGCACAGGCCGAAGGCGTCGATGTCTCGGAGATATTGGTAGTGCCACAGAAGGCTTTCCGGTGCGACCCGATTCTTGCCAAAGCCAAGCCACGGCGAAAGCAGGTTGCTGGCCCTGAAATTCTCGAGCGGCTTGTTGGCCTCGCCGCCGCCGGCGCGCGCCCAGGACGAAGCCGGCATGTGGTCGCCCGCATGTTTCACGAGATCGTTTTCGATCAGGTTGAACAAGCGCGCATCAAGCGGCAACTCGCTCAGCTCGACGAAATTCTTTCGGATATAGGAATTGACGTGCTTCAAAGCAGCGGTCGGCGGGATCGTGGTGGGTCGAGGAAGGCGTTTCATCGCACGCTTTGGCCGGTTGAGAGAGGCAGCAGCGCCAACACGTGGGGGACTCTCAATAACCTGATGCGCGCCTTTAAATTTCCGTTAACCTAAACTCTTGACCGCACAGCGTGGGGCACCTTTGGGCCTCATTGCTGGCGGATGCGCGAAGGATCGAGGACGCGTAAGCATGTCGAGCTGCCCATCGGACCATCAGTCGCGCGTGCTCGCCGCGGCGAAGCGATATGCAGGCCGCCCCGACCCGATCTTCCATGGTGCCGGATATCTCAGCCGATCGTTGATCCGCAATCGGACACCCTCAGCGGATCACCGGCTCCCGCAGCCATCGTCGTGACCGCGTCGGTCCCGCCTGAGGGGCTTTCGCCGAACGCGCCGACCGACGCCGGGCGCGGCGCCGGCGAGGCCCATCTCACCTTGTTCAATCACCCCGCCTACCACGCGATGAATATGCGTGCCGGCCAGCGGCTCTTCCGCTACGACCACTGGGAGAATACGCGCCTCGTCGGCACGCTCACCGGTATGGTCGATCAAGGCGTCGTCGATTGCGGCTACAGCGCACCGTACGGCGGACCGGATCTTGTGCGCTCGGGCGAGAGCGCTGGTATCGTGCGTGGATTTTTGGAAGGCGCGATCGCGACAGCGCGCCGCGAGGGTGCGCGTGCCATCCGGGTGCGTGCGCGCCCGGAGTTCCACTCGCGCAACGAAGCGGTTGTCCTGTTCTCGCTGTTCAACCTGGGTTTCGCGGTCGAACGCTGCGAGCTGACGCAGGGCATCGACCTCGGTGGATTGAGTTCGTCCGAAGAGTATGTCGCGCACCTGAAATCGTCTCACCGGCGCGAGCTTCGGCACGGCCTCGATGCACTCGAATTTCACCAGGCAGAGACCGCCGATGCTTGGGCGGCGGCGTATCAGGTGATTGCAGTCAACCGGCGGCATCGTGGTCTTCAGCTCAAGATCTCCTTGGAATACGTGCTGCGCCTGCGCGACATCTTCTCGCCGCGGATTCGGATGTACCAGCTGTCCACCGAGGGGACGCTGATCGCCGCCGCACTGGTCTACCGGGTGCGCTCCGACTGCGACTACGTCGTGGCCTGGGGCGACGACCGCACCCGGCGCGATCTCGCGCCGATCAACGTGCTGGCATATCGCCTGGTCGAGCATGCCTTCGCCGAGCGGGTGCGTTTGGTCGATATCGGCATCTCGTCGGTCGATGGCATTCCCGACGACGGCCTGATCGAATTCAAACGGCACATCCTCGCGACGTCGGGCCTGCGCCTCGATCTCATGCGCGAGCTATGATCGCTCGGCGCGCATTCGCCGCGGTCTCAGAATGCCGTTAACCCAAAACTCATCATGTTCCACCAGGGTTCGGAAGTTCGAGCGAATTCAGGAAGTTGAGCCGGGTGACAGCGGAGGGAAGTGAGAGCGGATTGACGGTGCCGCGGCACGTGCCGTTCCTCGATCTGCGCCGCGAGATCCGCAGTGTGGAGACCTCGCTGCTCGAGGCCGTCAAGGCGAGCCTCGCCGACGCCGACTTCATTCTCGGTGCCGCGGTGACGGCGTTCGAGCGTCGGTTCGCCGAATTCGTCGGCAGCCGTTACGCCATCGGCGTGAGCAACGGCCTCGATGCGCTGGCCTTGGCGTTGGCCGCGGCCGATATCGGCGCCGGCGACGAGGTCATCGTGCCGGCGAACAGCTTCATCGCGAGCGCCTTGGCGGTGAGCGCGGTTGGCGCGCGACCGGTGTTGGTCGACTGCGGCGACGACCTGTTGATCGATCCGCGCGCAGCGCGCGCGGCGATCACCAGTCGCACCAAGGCGATCATGCCCGTGCACCTGACCGGACAGGCGGCGGACATGGACCAGTTGGGTCGCCTCTCCGAGGAGCACGATCTGCTGCTGATCGAGGACGCGGCGCAGGCCCATGGCGCGCGCTATCGTGGTCGCACCTGCGGATCGATCGGCGAGATCGGCTGCTTCAGCTTTTACCCGAGCAAGAATCTCGGCGCCCTCGGTGATGCCGGCATGGTGACGACCGACAACCCGAGGATCGCCGAAAGGGTGCGGTGCCTCGCCAATTACGGCAAGGGCAGCAAGTACGAGCACGTGGAACTCGGGCACAACTGCCGGCTCGACACGCTCCAGGCGGCGTTCCTGGCGGCCAAGCTCGATCGTGTCGCCGATTGGAACGCCGAGCGCCGCCGGCTTGCCGCGCGCTATCTCGCCTTGCTGTCCGGTAACGACGGCGTGGGTCTTCCGGTCGTCCACGACGATCGCGAGCACATTTGGCATCTGTTCGTCGTCACGCATCCCGATCGGGACGCGTTGCGTGCCCATCTGACGGCTCGGGGCGTGGACACGCTGGTTCACTATCCGATACCGATCCACCTGCAACGCGCGTATCGCGATCTCGGTTATCAGCGCGGCGCATTCCCGGTCGCGGAACGGCTGGCTTCGGAATGCGTCTCGCTCCCGCTCTATGCATTTCTCAGCGAAGACGAGCTCGAATACGTCGTTGAGAGCATCCGCGGGTTCCGCACGTCTCGGGTGCCGGAAGACGGAGTCCGTCGGTGACTGGATCTTCGACGGGCTTTCCGAGCAGTCTCGCGGCGCGCCTGCGATCGCAACACTGGAACATGGAGCTTTGGCAATCGGTCGCGCGCGACGCGCTGCCACATTTTCCGGAGCTGGCGCTCACCGCGACCCAGATTCAACGTGTTCTCGCGTCCGTCCAAGGAAAGGCAGCGTCGTTTCCCGACGACTTTCTGGGGCGTTGCTTGCTGCCCGACGCTTGGGCGGCCGAGCCGCCAAATGCGATCGTCAGTCAACGCCGCTTCCCCCGGCCCCCGGAGCCCACCCGTTTCGAAGGCCAGCCGCGGCAAATGCGCTGGCTCACGGACTATGCGTTCAAGCAATACGACGTCGCGAGCAGCGTCGTCGAGTCGCCGGGCGCGCGTGTCGGCTGCTTCAAGTGGCTCTATCCGGATGGGCGATCCGACGAGTGGGCCTTGGCATTCACCCGTGAGAACGCAACGTTCTTCGCCGACATGACGTATGTGCCCTACTGCGACTACATTCAGGCGTTCGAGCCGGTTTCCGGCAACGCGATCTTCAGCTTCGGCGGATCGTCCGTCGTCGAGGTCAGTGGATCAGGGAGATTTTTCTTCATCGGTGGCCGAGAGAACTATCTTCATTGGCTGGCCGATCATTTGGCGCTGGCGCTGTTCGATGAATGCCAAGACGTCGTGAAGAACGCAACCTTGGTTTGCAACGACGTGACGGAATGGCAGCAGCGGGTCCTGGCCTTCTTCGGGTTGAACAATCCGATATTGCGACTTCAGGCACCACTGCCGAAGCCGGTCTTCTACCGGTTTCCATCCCTCACCGTTCCGACCGGGTTTCCCGTGCCGGAGCGTTTTGCCGCGCTGCGTCGACGGTTCGCGCAAATTCATGGCGAACCGGAGGCGCATGGAGGACGCATCTACCTGTCGCGGGCAAAACTTCGTCCGCGTCACCGCGTCGCGAACGAGGAGGAGGTCGCGGCCCTGTTCGAGCGCCGCGGCTTCAGGGTGCTCTACCCCGAGACGATGCCGCTGGCGGTGGTCGCGCGACTCTGCGCCAATGCCAGCATCGTCGCCAACGCACCGGGGTCCTCGCATGGAAATTTTTTCGTGTTCTCGCCGCCAAACGCGGTCTTGATCAGTCTGACGTCAGGCCTGTTTCTGGGGGACGTCGACTACGTTCAGGCGGCCGCCGGCGCGGTCCTCCTGGTGCCCTTCCTGGATCGGATCGTTTCGGTCTATGGCGCACCGGCCGGCTTACCGAACCCAACCGGATTGCCCTTGGACATGGCCGAGAATTTCGACCTCGGCGAGCTCGATCGGGCGGTCGACGAGGCGGAGGCACTTCAGGCGCGCCTGTGACGAGACTCCACCATCACGCTTTGCTGTGAAGCCTCAGTGCTTCGCGCGAGCCGTTTGTGATGCCGCCTTCAGGAATTCGTCGTAATCGCGGTGGTAGTCCGCCGGATCGTAGTGGGTGGAGACGATCGCCAGGCACACGGCGCCGGACGAGAAGTTGTCGAGGGTCCGCCAAATCATCGGCGGAACGTAGAGCCCGATATAGGAACGATTGAGTTGCAGCTTCATCCGCGCGCTGCCGTCATCGAGATGCACGTCGAAGCTTCCGGATGCGGCGATCAGCAATTGCTGCGTCGTTTTCATGGCATGGCCGGCGCGCGACTCGCCGCCGGGAACATCATACAGCCAATAAACGCGCCGGATCTCGAAGGGCACATGCTCGAGGCCCTCGAGGAAGGTCAGGTTCCCGCGGGGATCGTGAATTCTCGGCAGATTGACGACGCGGACGCCTGGAATCGACACGGGACGAAACCGCAGGGCTGGTTCGAGATGTTTGAGGTCCTCGAGGTAAATTTTGTCTTAAGCCGTGATGGCCCGACCCGACGCCTGGCAAGGATTTCGGGCCGGCAGACACCGCTCGACAGCGGTCTGCCGCCTCATTAATTTCACCGCGTCGGTGCTCCTTCAGCGATGTTTGGCTGCGGCTGGCCGGACATCGCTCCGCCCGCCGCCGCCGGCGATCCGATCGCGCTAGCGAGACATGTCGAACCAGGATCCGCAGAGCGCCAACCCATCCCCATCGCCGTCGACCGGCGACGCGCTGGCCGCGCTTGCTCACCAAACCTATTTCGAGCGGGGCGACTGGCGTGCCGCGCTGATGATGTGGTCCGCCTACGAGGCGGCGAACGGTCCGACGCTCGCCTCGCGCTTCGCGATAACGCATTGCAGCATCGAGCTCGCCGACCCGTCGGCGCTATCCAGCCTCACGCTGGGCGATCCGCCCGACGAGACCGGCACGTCCCTCGAGGTCTACGTCCACGTCGTGCGCTCGCGCGCGTTCCAGCATCTGACGGCCGGCGACGCGGCGCGGGCCGCGCAACTCACCCGCCTGCTCGCCGTGGTCGACCCCCAGCTGAGCCGGCTCTACCGTACCGCGTTCGCGGCGCCCGAGATCGGCCCGCCGCTGACGCCGCCGGACGATCGCGGGCGCGAGCCGCTGCCGTTCGAGCGCGAGCGCAAGCTCGACGATGCCGCGATCGGGGCGCTGCTCGACGGGCTGCGCCGACGCCGCGTCCTGCTGGTGACCCGGCGCGTGCTCGATTTCGGCAAGGGCGTCGTCGAAGCGGAGCTGTTCCGCCAGTACCATACGAGCATCCGGGCGGCCGGGCTCGAGCCCGCGATCCTGGATGCCCACACGATCGCGCCGGAGCGTCGGCATCTCTTCCCCGATCAGCTGCGCGCTCTGATGACCGACTTCCAGCCCGACATCGTCTTCTACGACGATTTCCTGGCGACCGGCATGTCCGCCGATCCGACGTTGCAGCCCGCGATCCTCGACATCCTCCATACGGCTCGCCGCCAGCGCGGCGTGCGCCTCGCCGCGACCTATCCCGACGCCTGGTACGACGGCATGGACGCGTTCGTCGAGGCGGCGGTCGACCTAGTCGATGTGTTCCACATCTTTCATCCCGGCTTGCTGCCGCGTCTGTCGGACGCGGCGCGCGCCAAGGTGTTCTGCTATCCGCACCCCAGCACCGATCCGCGGCGCGCGCCACGGCCGCCGAGCGAGGTACTCGAGCGCGGCTGTTTCATCGGCGGCATCAACTGGGCGAACATGTCGCGGCTCGCCTGGTGGACCGAGATCGCCCGTTCCGGACTGCCGATCGACCTCTATCCGACGATGAACTATCTCGAGCGGACGCCGGAGCAGTACGCCGACCTGGTGAGTCGTTACGCGATCACGGTCAGCTTCACGACCCGCAGCAACGGCAAGGCGGTGCTGACGTCGCGCACCGTCGAGGCGGCGTTGTACGGCGCGGTCGTGCTCGACGAGTATACGGACGACACGGCCTATTTCATGCGGCCGTTCGAGCACTACGTGCCGTTCGCCAACTTCGTCGAGCTCGCGACGCGGCTGCAGCAGCTGATCCTCGACCGGCCGCTGCGCCAGGAGATCGCGCGCCGCGGCAGCGCGTGGGTGCGGCATTATTTCAGCGGCGGCCAGTTCTGGGCCCGGCTCTACCAGCGCCTCTACGAGACCGACCCCAGCCGGCTGCCGCCGCGGTCGTCCGGTTTCGCGCCGGTGCGCCTGGAGGTCCCGACGACGAGCTCGGCGCTGGTCGATGCCGTGAAGGCGCTGAAGCGCTAGCGCCACCGCGCCGACGGCCGTTTTCCTACGGTCCTTCGTAGAACTCCGGCCAGAAGCGCGCGACGACCTCGCGCTGGCTCGAATAGGCGTAGCAGCTGTCGATCTTGGCGGGCCGCGTCTGCGGCGCGCTCTGCGCGCGCGCGCGCCGGCCCATGCCCAGCGTCTGATAAGCCACGGTGGCGAGCGGCAGCAGCAGCTCGCTCAGGTGGGTGCAACTCGTGACGCCGCCCAGCAGGCGCTTGACCAGTATCGTCCAGCCCGGCGCGATCGTGTGGCCCTTGATGGCGGCGAGGCTCGCCGCCGCGCGCGAGCACGGCGGGTAGGGGCTGCGGTCGATCACCCCCTCGACGTCGACCACCTTCATCGAATCGTCGATGGTCAGCCGCAGCCACATGTCGTGGATCGGCTCGTCGGCCGCCAGCCGGCCCGACCAGGCATGCGCGGTCTCGACCGGCTTGGTATCGACCAGGTGGGCCTCGAGGTCCCACAGCCCGTCGCGCCGCAGGAAACCGCGACACTCGATCCGGCGGACATGGGAGGGCTCGCGCTCGGCAGGCTCGGACAACGGCATGATGCTCCTCGACTCGTGGCGGTGGCGGGTCGCAATCGGCCCGGCATGCGCGAGTATATCGCGAAGCCGCGCGATCCGAAGCCGGCTGACTCGTGGCGCATCCCTGGTGCATGATGGCCGAGCAGCGCGCGCGGCGCGCAAGGAGGGGCAAATGACCAAGCGGGCGGGGGGCAATCCGGCGGCGATCGCGCGTCGCGATTTCCTGGGATACGCGGCAGCGGGCCTGGCGGGGACCGCGGCGCTCGGCGTGCGTCCGGCGCGGGCGGCGTCGCCGGTCGAGTTCTTCATCTGGTCGGCCGCGGTCGACACCGTGAAGAGCCACATCACCGGGTTCGAGAAGCAGACCGGTCTCAAGGTCGACCTCAGCACCGCGCCGTGGGCGCAATACCGCGAGACCCTGGTCACCAAGTTCGTCGGCGGCGCGCCGATCGACACGTTGTGGGTCTCCGACAGCTGGCTGCCCGAATGGGCCGAGGCCGGCTGGCTCGCCCCGGTCAACGATTTCCCGCAGCTCATGAAGTACAACGCCGACGCCGAGGACTTCTGCGTGCAGTCGATGACCTACAACGGTCAGCAGTACGGCATCACCTACTACAGCGACTGGATGGGCTTCCTCTACAACGAGGAGCTGTTGAGCAAGGCGGGCATCACGACCCCGCCCGAGACCTGGGACGAGGTGACCGAGCAGGCGCTCAAGATCAAGCGGGCGGGCCTGTCGGAGTACCCGGTGCTGCTGTCGCTCGCCCATGAGACCTGGCTGATCGAGTTCATCTCCGCGATGGTGTTCTCGCAGGGCGGCCACTTCACCGACGACAAGCGCGCGGCCGTGATGGCCGATCCCGAGAAGGGCGCGGTCAAGGCGCTCACGTGGATCGTCGACGCCGTGCAGAAGCACAAGATCGTGTCGCCGGCCTGCGTCGAGACCGGCGAGCTCGCCGGCCTCAAGGCGTTCAGCTCCGGCCAGTTCGCCTTCGGCCTGATCCCGAAATATCGCGTGCGCACGCTCAACGATCCGGCGCAGTCGCAGATCCCGGGCAAGGTCAAGCTCATGATGATGCCGCGCGGCGACAAGGGCACGCACGCCACGGTCGGTTGGATGCGCTTCTACGGGTTGACTGCGCAGGCGCGCAAGGACAAGCAACGCACCGCCGACGCGGTTCAGCTGATGGAATGGTTCGGCGGCAAGGCGGACGGCGAGTACCGCTTCCAGAAGATGCTGTTTCTCGACGTGGGCGCCGCGTTCGGCGTGAAGTCGCTGTTCCAGGACCCCGAGATGCGCAAGGCCTACCAGGCGTTCGGCGACGTCGATCTGATCCAGAAGCAGCAGTCCCTGGCGATGAAGAAGGACGTCGTCACGCCGTGGTTCGGCGAGTGGGACGAGGTCAACGGCGCCGCTTGGCAGGCCGCCATCGTCGGCAAGAGCACGCCCGAGGCGGCGCTCAAGCGCTCGGCCGAGAAGTGGAACGAGCTCAAGAAGAACGCGTGAGACAGACGCCGGACGGTTGATGACAGAGGCCAGATTGGCCAATTCGTCCGTCGTCCGCCGCCGGTCCTCCGTCCTCTGGCTGCCCTACGAGCCGCGCACCGCGTGGCTCTTGTTGGCGCCCGTGATGACGGTGCTCGCCGGCGTGACCGTGTTCCCGATCCTCTACTCGCTGTACGTCAGCTTCTTCAGCCTGAAGCTGACGCGCCCGTTGCGCGTGCCGTTCGTCGGTCTCGACAACTACGTCGACGTCGTGCAGCAGGATATCTTCTGGGTCGCGGTGTCGCGCACCGTGGTCTTCACCGTGGTGTCGGTGATCGCGGTGGCGGTCATCGCGCTCCTGATCGCGCTGCTGCTCGACCAGACGTTCCGCGGCCGCCGTCTCCTGGGCGCGCTGCTGCTCGTGCCGTGGGCGATCCCGTCGGTCGCCAACGGCCTAATGTGGAAATGGATCTACGATTCGCATTACGGCGCTCTCAACGGCGTGCTGCTGCAGGCCGGCGTCATCCGGCACTACCTGGCGTGGCTGGGCGATCCGGCGAAGACTCTGCTCCTGATCGCCAACGCCTTCGTCTGGAAGGAGGTGCCGCTGGCCGCGATCCTGATCCTCGTCACCATGAAGTCGATCCCGGAGGATCTCTACAAGGCCGCCACGGTGGACGGCGCCAACCGTCCGCAGCGCTTCCTGCACGTTACCCTGCCGTCGCTCAGGCCCGGCTTCATGCTCGTCGTCGTCTACGTCGCGATGGTGGCGATCCGGCAGTTCGACCTGATCTTCATCCTGACCGAGGGCGGGCCGGCCGACGCCTCGCACGTGATGTCGTGGCAGATCTATGTCGAGACGTTCCGCAACCTGTCGTTCGGCACCGGCGCGGCGCTGTCCTACATCCTGGCGATCGCGACCTTTGCGCTCGCGTACTTCATCATCCGCGCCCTGGGGCAGCGCCTGTGAGCGTCGCGGTCGCCTCGGGCACGCGTCGTACCGAACGATACCGCGTACGCCCGCGCGCCGCCGGCATCGCGCGCGCGCTCGGCCTGTTCGTCGCGTCGGCGCTCACGCTCGTCTACCTGCTCGGACCGGTGTGCTGGATGGTCTCGTCGTCGTTCCAGAACGAGGCCGAGATTACCTCGGTGCCGCCGCACTGGATCCCCGACCACCCGACCCTGCGCAACTTCGAGGCGATCGTCGAGCGGCCGTCCCGGGCCGTGACCTACGAGACGCGCTCCAAGATCGACCCGGTGAGCGGCGGCTACATTCCGTCGACCGCGCGCAACCTATTGCCCGCGATGGGCAACAGCCTGATCGTCGCCGGCGCGGTGGTGCTGCTCAATCTGCTGGCCGGCGTGCCGGCGGCCTACGCGCTCGCCAAGATCCACTTTCGCGGCCGTGCAAGCTCGATCTACTTCATCCTGAGCACGCGCGTCGTGCCCGACATCGCGCTCGTCGTGCCGTTCTTCCTGTTCATTCGCAAGCTCGGACTGCTCGACAACCTGATCTCCCTGATCGTCACCTACCTCGCCATCACGGTGCCGTTCACCGTGTTCATCCTGGTCAACTATTTCGAGGCGCTGCCCGACGAGCTCGACAAGGCGGCGCGCGTCGACGGCTGCTCGCGTCTGCAGGCGCTGCTGCACGTCTACCTGCCGCTGGCGGTGCCGTCGTTGGTCGCCGTGACGCTGTTCGCGTTCCTCGCCAGCTGGAACGAGTTCTTGCTGGCGCTCATGTTCACCCAGACGATCGCTTCCCAGACCGTGCCGATCGTCGTGGCGTCGTTCGCGTCCGACTTCACGATCAGCTTCTCGTTCATCAACGCCGCCGGCGTGATCGCGGTCATCCCGCCCGTGATCCTCGCGCTGGTGTTCGAGCGCTACATCGTCTCGGGCCTGACCGCCGGCGCGGTCAAGGGTTGACCCCGCGATGGCGCGCATCCGCTTCGACAAGGTGACCAAGCGTTATGGCGGTGTCGTCGCGGTCGACCGCCTCGACCTCGAGGTTCGCGACAAGGAGTTCCTCGTGCTGCTCGGCCCGTCGGGCTGCGGCAAGTCGACGACGCTCAACATGATCGCGGGGCTCGAGGATCTCAGCGACGGCGACCTGTATTTCGACGACGAGATCGTCAATTTCATGCCGCCGCACCGGCGCGACGTCGCCATGGTGTTCCAGAGCTACGCGCTCTATCCGCACAAGAGCGTGCGCGACAACATCGCGTTCGGTCTCAAGATGCGCCGCCTGCCGCCCGACGAGATCGCCGCGCGCGTGCGCGAGGCGGCCGAGCGGCTGGAGATCGCGCACCTGCTCGACCGGCGGCCGCACCAGCTGTCGGGTGGCCAGCGCCAGCGCGTCGCGTTGGGGCGGGCGATGGTGCGCCGCCCGGCCGTGTTCCTGATGGACGAGCCGCTCAGCAACCTCGACGCAGCGCTGCGCATCACCATGCGGGCTGAGATCAAGCAGCTCCACCGCACCATGGGGACCACCTTCGTCTACGTCACCCACGACCAGGCCGAGGCGCTGACGCTCGCGGACCGGATCGTCGTGATGAAGGACGGCCTCGTGCAGCAGATCGGCACGCCGGACGAGATCTACGAGCGGCCGCGCAACCTGTTCGTCGCTTCGTTCCTCGGCAACCCGCCGATCAACCTGATCGAGGGGCGGCTGGTGCGCCGCGCGGACGGCGCCGACTTCCGGCGCAACGGCGCGGCGATCCGCCTCTCGGCGGCGGCCGTGGCGCGCCTCGACGCGCTCGCCGAGGGCCGGACGCTGACCCTGGGCGTGCGGCCGGAGGACGTGCACGCGCCGGCGGCCATGGCGGCGGACTGCGTGCTCGAGGGCACCGTCAGGTCGGTGCTGCCGGTCGGCTCCGACCAGTATCTCGGCATCGCGTTCGACGACCGCGAGCTGTTCTTCCGCGTCGGCAAAGGGCTGGCGCACCAGCCGGGCGAGACCGTGACGTTGGCGCTCGACACGGCGCGGCTGCATTGGTTCGACCCCGAGACCGCGGAGGCGCTCGCGTCATGAAGCCGGCGGCCTTCACCTACCACGCCGCGCGCTCGCTCGACGAAGCGCTCGGGCTGCTGGCGGCCCACGGCGAGGACGGCAAGCTCATCGCGGGTGGCCAAAGTCTGGTGCCGATGATGAACATGCGGCTCTCACAACCGCGCCACCTGGTCGATATCAACGCGGTCAGCGGGCTCGACCGGATCGCGCGCGAGGGCGACCGGCTCGTGCTCGGCGCGCTGGTCCGCCATCAGGCGCTCGCCAGCCAGCCGCTGGTGCGCGCGCACTGTCCGATCCTGGCGGCGGCCGCGGCGTCGATCGGTCACCACGCGATTCGCGCGCGCGGCACGCTCGGCGGCAGCCTGGCGCATGCCGACCCGGCGGCCCAGCTGCCCTTGATCGCGTGCCTGCTCGATGCCGCGATCGAGCTGCGGACCGCGCACGGCGTCCGCACGGTCGCGGCCGCGGATTTCTTCGCCGGCGTGTTCGCGACCGCGCTCGCACCCGATGAGCTCCTGACCGCGATCCGCGTGCCGTGCGCCGTGCCGGGTCAGGGCTGGGGCTTCCGGCTGATGAGCCGACGGGTCGGCGATTTCGCGCTGGCGGCGGCCGCCGTGATCGTGACGCTCGACGCGGCGGGCCGGGTCGAGACGCTGCAGGCGGCGCTCGGCGGCGTCGAGGCGACCCCCGTCACCATGGGGCCGATGGCCTACACCCAGCAGGGCCAGACGCCCGACGCGGCGTGGTGCGCGGCCCTGGCGAAATCCTTCGCGGCGGCGTGCGACCCGATCGAGGATCCGCGCGTGCCGGCCGCCTATCGCCGCGAGCTTGCCGAGGCGCTGCTGGCGCGCGCGCTCGCCGATGCCCTCGCCCGGGCGCACGGGGGGACGCCATGAGCGACCTCGTCGCGCTCGCCCTGAGAGTCAACGGCGAGGCCCACGAGGTCGCCGTGCCGGCCCGCAAGCTGTTGTCCGACGTGCTGCGCGAGGATCTCGGCCTGACCGGAACCCACGTCGGCTGCGAGCACGGCGCCTGCGGCGCCTGCACGATCTGGGTCGACGGCGCGCCCGCGCGCGCCTGCCTGATCTTCGCCGTCCAGATGGCGGGCCATGCGATCACGACGATCGAGGGCGTCGGCGACGGCGCGTTGACCGCGTTCCAGCAGGCGCTGCACGAGCAACACGGCCTGCAGTGCGGCTTCTGCACACCCGGCATCGTGATGACGGTCGAGGCCTACCTGAAGGAGAACGCCGCGCCGACCGAGGCCGAGGTGCGCGACCTGCTGTCCGGCAACCTGTGCCGCTGCACGGGCTATCACAACATCGTGAAGGCCGTGCTGGCGACGGTCGCGAAGGCGCGCGCATGAGCGACGGCTTCGACGTCATCGGCAAGCCGCTCCTGCGCAAGGAGGACCGGCGCTTCCTGACCGGGCAGGGACGCTATCTCGACGACATCGTGATCCCGCGCGCACTGCACGCCTGCTTCGTGCGCTCGCCGCATGCGCACGCTCGCATCCGCGCGATCGACGTCGGCGCGGCGAAGGCGGCGCCCGGCGTGATCGCCGTGGTGACGGGTGCCGAGCTCGCCGACTGGACGACGACGCTCCGCATGGCGCCGCCGATCGAAGGCCTGGTGCCGATGGAGATGACCGCGTTGCCGCGCGACAAGGTGCGCTTCCAGGGCGATCCGGTCGCCTGCGTGGTCGCGCGCGACCGTTATCTGGCCGAGGACGCGGTGGAGCAGGTCGCGGTCGACTACGAGCCTCTGCCGGCGGTCGCCGACATGACGGCGGCGCTGGCGCCAGGCGCGCCGCTGGTCGACGACGCGCTGGCCTCGAACCTGGTGTCGCACCAGCACGCCAGTTTCGGCAGCCCGGCGCAGAGCTTCCGCGAGGCCGATCGGATCGTCGAGGCGTGCTTTTCGCAAGGCCGCCAGACCCATGCGCCGATCGAGACGCGCGGCTGCGCCGCGGTCTGGGACGAGGGGCGCCAGCACCTGACCTTCCACATCGGCAATCAGGTGCCGCACGGGTTCCGCACCCAGCTCGCCGCGCGCCTGAAGCTCAGCGAGAGCCAGGTCACCATCGTGTGTCCCGACATCGGCGGCGGCTTCGGCCAGAAGATCGCGCTCTATCGCGAGGAGCTGACGGTCGCGGCGCTGGCGCGCGCGCTC
>DATJNS010000420.1:0-8823 GCA_035507915.1 Candidatus Sulfotelmatobacter sp. | reverse complement strand
CGAGCGCCTGGTCGATGTCGCTCGAGGTCAGCCGCCAGGCGTTGTCGAGCTCGGCGACGACCGCGCGCATGAACGGCTCGTAGAGCGCGAGCGCCTTGGTGTCGTCGCCCAGATGATCGGCGAGCAGCGCCAGCGCAAGCTGCGCCGGGCCGGCGCCCTCGTAGGTCCATTCGAAGCCGGCCGGCGACAGCTTCCTGAGATCGAAGCGCGGCGGCAGCCGTTTGCCGTCGACCGTGACGACCGCGCCGTCCAGGCTGCGGCCGCCCTCGTAGACCTTCATGTCGCGCCTCCCCGGTCCGTCGATGGCTGATATGTTAGCATCCGATCAGCGGTTGGCGGGAGAGCGCGATGGAGTTCAAGGCTGCCGTCCTCGAGCGCGTCGGCGCGCCCCTCGCGGTGCGCACGGTCAAGGCCGGCGCGCTCGGTCCGTTCGACGTCGGCGTGCGGATGCGCGCGAGCGGGCTGTGCCACACCGACCTCGAGGCGATGCACGGCGCAGTCGCGACGCGCGTGCCGGCAGTGCTCGGGCACGAGGGCGCCGGGATCGTCGATGCCGTCGGCGCCGCCGTCACCGCGGTCAAGCCGGGCGACCACGTCGTCTGCTCGTGGAACCCGCATTGTGGCCACTGCTTCTACTGCGAGCAGGACGTCCCGATCCTGTGCGATCGCCACATCGGCGCGCATCGCGACGGGACGATCGGCGACGGCGCGCCGCGCCTTGTGCTCGACGGCGCGCCCCTGCATCACTTCATGGCAGTGTCGTCGCATGCCGAATACGCGGTGGTCACCGAGGCATCGGCGATCAAGGTGCCGGCGGAGATTCCGTTCGACCGCGCGTGCCTGATCGGCTGCGGCGTCATGACGGGGGTCGGCGGCGCGGTCCGCATGGCGCGCGTGTCGCCGGGCGCCAGCGCGCTCGTGGTCGGCTGCGGCGCGGTCGGGCTCAACGCCGTGCAGGGCGCGATGATCGCGCGCGCGGAGCCGATCATCGCGGTCGACCTGTCCGACCATCGGCTCGAGCTCGCGCGCAAGCTGGGCGCGACCGACCTCCTCAACCCGACTCGCGACGACGTGATCGCGCGGGTCCGCCAGTTGACCCACGGGCGCGGCGCCGACTTCGCCTTCGAGGCCGGCGGTGGCGAGGCGCCGCTGCAGCTCACGCTCGAGGCCGCGCGTCCCGGTGCCACCATCGTGATCCTTGGCAAGACCGATCCGAGCAAGCACGTCTCGCTGCGGTTCGGCTCGTTGATGGGCGAGAAGCGCATCGTACGCTCGAGTTACGGCAACGCGCGGCCGCAGCGCGACTTCCCGTGGCTCGCCCGGCTCTATCTCGAGGGCAAGCTCAAGCTCGACGAGCTGATCGACCGCCGGATCGCGCTCGACCAGATCAACGAGGGTTTCGACGGCGTGAAGCAGGGCTCGCTGGTGCGCGCCGTGATCCAGTTCAGCTGACGCGTCGGCGCAGTCCGAGCTCGGCCATCAGCCGGCGGAGCAGCGCGCCCGCGGTGCGCAGGATGGTGTGGGCGCGTTGCCAGCCCGGCATGGCGCGCACCCGCCGATAGAGATCGTCGCGCCAGCGCAACAGCCAATCGTGCAGCCGCGCGAACCAGCGCACGCTCATGAGCTGCGGCCGGCAGAGTGCAAACAGGCGCGCGGCCATTGCCGTGATGCTGACCTTGGCGACCGCGATGAGGGCGACGCCGAGCAGCGCATGCCGGGTCGCAATCAGGTAGACGCCGAAGAGCTTGAAGGGCACGAGCAGTGCGGTCGGCACCGCGAACAACGTCATCGCGACGTAGGGCGGCAGGCGCGCGAGACGCGCTTCGAACCGGGCGACGGCCGGATGGCGCTCGAGCCGGGCGACCAGGGCCGCCAGGCGGACCCAGAGGACCTCCTCGAGCAGCATCCACGCTGCCGCCACGATTACGAGCGGCGGGGTGAGGATGCGGCGGAGCGCGATGCGGAGCGTGCGCACGGTCATGGGCGACAGGATATGAGGTCGGTCGCGGCCCGAGGCAAGCGGATCCGCTTCGGCGGGCACGTCGCGGTTGGACCAGCCTGGTGGCGAGAGGGGTGATGCGCCGCGTGCACTACACCGGGAATTTGGCTTCCTTGATCCAGTTCCAGAAATCGGCGCCCGGTGGCTTCTGCAGCTGGTCGGCGTACATCACGTCGACCAGATCGATGGTGACGAAGTCGTAGGGATTCTTGTAGGTCGACAGGCCCTGATAGAAGGTCTGCTCGGCAATGTGGTCGTCGCGCATCCGCCCCTTGCCGCCCAGCGACTCGACCTCGACGCCTTCCATCGCGTCGATGATGTCGTCCTGCGACGGCCAGCTGCCGCCTTTGGCCCTGGCGGCCTTCTCGACGCCCGCCTTGTAGACCGCCATGGCGAAGTAGGCGCGGTCGGCCTCCCATTCCGGGTAATCCTTGTAGGCCTCCTCGTAGTGCTCGACGAACGCCTTCTGCAGCGGGCTCGCGTTCGCGAACGCGAAGTAGAGCGTGTTGTGGCCGAAGATCATGCCCTCTGGGGTGTACTCCTTCTTCATCTGGGTGTGCTGGAAGCCGGCGGCCGGGAACACGAGCCGGGTACCCTCGAACAGCCCCGCGGCGTGCCCTTGCTTCATGAACACGGGAAGGTCGGCGACCAGCAGCGACGAGAAGATCAGGTCGGGCTTGGCCGCCTGCAGCGCGGCGACGTGCGAGCTCATGTCCATCGTGCCGACCTTCGGCCACAGATCGACCGTCGGTGTCACGTCGATCTCGAACTTCTTCATGATCGCGAGGAAGGTCGCCCAGTTGTCGCGGCCGTAGGAATAATCCGGGTTGATGCCGGCGACCTTCGCGAACTTGCCCTTGAAGCGCTTCACCGTCAGGAGCGAGGCCATCACGGCCTCGCACTCGTTGTCGGTCGAGCGGAAGACGTAGCGCGGATGCGGCATCGTCTCGTCGACGCCGTCCTGGGTCGTGCCGTCCCACATCACGAGCAGCGCCTTCATCTGCTCCGCGACCGGCCCGCACGACAGGCTGACGCCCGACGACACGAGACCCTGCACGCAGTCGACCTCGTCCTGCAGCACGAGCTTGCGCAAGCGGTCGATCGTATCCCTGGGCGAGGTCTCTTCCTCGATCACGAGTTCGACCTCGCGGCCGGCGATGCCGCCCTCGGCGTTGATGCGGTCGACGCCCCACTGCACGCCGCGCAGCCCGCATTCGCCGACCGTGCCGAGCACGCCCGAGCGCGGCGCCAGGATGCCGATCTTGAGCGGTCGCGCCTGCGCAATCGCCGGCGCGCCGATCACCGGCATCGCGGCGAGCCCGGCGAGGCCGCCGACCAGCCCTTTGAGCGCGGTGCGGCGCGTGGTCGTCATCGACGGCCTCCCCGATCGGCGCTCGCGCGTGATGCGTGGATGCGCGCCACGTCGGCGTTCTCGCGCTGATATTGGTGTGATATGTCGTGAGCATGCCAGTTGCAAGGCGCACAACCGACATCGAGTCACAACCAGCGGGCGCGTCCGCCGAGCGGATCCTCGAGAGCCTGACCGAGCGGGCCTACCGCCTGATCGAGGAGCTCATCGTCACGCTCCGGATCGCGCCCGGCTCGGTGGTCTCCGAGGCGTCGCTGAGCGCGCGGCTCGGCATCGGGCGCACGCCGATCCGCGAGGCGCTGCAGCGGTTGGCGCGCGAACGCCTGGTGGTCGTGCTGCCGCGGCGCGGCATCATGGTCTCGGAGATCAACGTGCGCACCCAGCTGCGCCTGCTCGAGGTGCGCCGTGAGCTCGAGCGGCTGATCGCGCGCTCGGCGGCGCGGCGCGCCGGCGACGCGCAGCGGCAGCGGTTCCGCGCCATCGCCGGCGCCATGGCGGAGACGGCGCGCAGCAACGACGACATCGCCTTCATGCGCAGCGACCGTGAGCTCAACCTGCTCGAGCTCGAGGCGGCGCGCAACGAGTTCGCCACCGGCGCGATGACGCTGATGCACGGCCTGTCCCGGCGCTTCTGGTACATCCATTACAAGGAGGTCGCCGACCTGCCGCTGGCGGCGCGGCTGCACGCCAACCTGGCGCTGGCGATCGCCGACGGCGACGCCGACGCAGCCGCCGCCGCGTCGGACCGCCTGCTCGACTATATCGAGGCGTTCACCCGCGCGACCGTGACGGCCGACGCATGAGGTGCGGTTGACCCACGCTTGATCCATGCCGATCGCCCCTGCGACCGCGTGAAGCGTTGTCTCGCGGGCGAAGCTCTTGAAAATCCGGCCACATCATGAATTCTCGTCCGCCCGGCGACCGGGCCGGCCAGAGCCACGGGAGAAAAGAACAATGCGGCGAAGTCTGCTGATCCTGGCCTCCCTGGGGGCCTGCCTCGGGGCCTGTCTCGTGCCGATGGGCGGGGCGCGTGCCGCGGAGGCGCCGGCCCATGTGCAGGGCATCTTCCTGGTCACCGACTATCCGACCGTCACGGTCGCCGCGGGCGAGACCAGCACGCTCAAGCTGAAGCTGCACAACTACGGCCTGCCGCCGCAGCCCGTCGGCCTGTCGATCAGCGGGCTGCCCCAGGGCTGGAAGGCCGAGTTCGTCGGCGGCAGCGAGCCGATCACCGCCGCGATGCCCGACACCAACGAGTCCGTCAATCTGCAGCTGCGCGTCGACGTGCCGGCGGGCGCCACGGCGAACAACCAGCCGCTGGTCCTGCACGCCGAGGCGCAGGGCGGCGCCAAGGCCGAGCTCCCCCTCAAGCTGTCGCTCGGCAGCGAGCTGCCGGCGAGCCTCGGGCTCAAGGCCAAGCAGCCGTCCTGGCGCGGCACGCCGAAGTCGAGCTTCGAGTACCAGCTGACCATCCGCAACGACAGCGCCAAGGATCTCGTGGTCGGCTTGGCGGCGAGCGCGCCGCCGGGTTTCCAGGCGTCCTACACCGAGGCCTACGGCACGCAGGAGATCAGCTCGATCCCGGTCGAGGCGGGCCAGACCAAGGACGTCAAGGTCAAGGTCCAGCCGCCCGCCACGGTCTCGGCCGGCGAGTACCAGGTGGTCGCGCGCGTCAGCGCCGAAGGCGCCAGCGCCGAGACGCCGCTCACCATGCAGATCTCGGGTCAGCCCAAGCTCAGGCTGAGCGGCAAGGACGGCCGGCTCAGCGGCGCGGCGGAAGCCGGCAGCGCCACGCCGATCAATCTCGTCGTGACCAACGACGGCAGCGCGCCGGCCGCCGACATCGAGCTGTCGGGCTCGCCGCCGTCGGACTGGAAGACCGAGTTCGAGCCCAAGAAGATCGCCGCGCTCGACGCCGGCGCGTCGGCGCCCGTGCAGGTGCTGCTGACGCCGTCGTCCAAGGCGGTCGCCGGCGACTACATGACGACCTTCCGCGCCAGCGCGAAGGGCGACTCGAGCTCGGCCGACTACCGCGTGACGGTGACGACCTCGACCCTGTGGGGCGTCGTCGGCATCGCCATCATCGCGGTCGCGCTCCTGATCGTCGTCGGCGCGGTCGCGCGCTTCGGCCGGCGATGAGCGACACCGCCACCAGCGAGCCGGTCATCGAGGTGCATGGCCTGGTCAAGCGCTACGGCGCGGTGACCGCGGTCGACGGCATCGACCTGGTGATCCGGCGCGGCGAGATCTTCGGCCTGCTCGGGCCCAACGGCGCCGGCAAGACCACCGTGATCCTGATGCTGCTCGGGCTGACCGAGACGAGCGCGGGCACGGTGCGCGTCGTCGGGCTCGATCCGACGCGCGCGCCGCTCGCGGTCAAGCGTCGGGTCGGCTATCTGCCCGACTCGGTCGGCTTCTACGACAACATGACGGCGCGCGAGAACCTCCGCTACACCGCCAAGCTGGCCGGCATCCCGCGCGCCGAGGTCGAGGATCGCATGGAGGTGGCGCTCGGGCGGGTCGGCCTCTCCGGGGTCGCCGACCGGCGCGTCGCCACCTACTCGCGCGGCATGCGCCAGCGCCTCGGCCTGTCCGAGATCTGGCTCAAGCGCGCCGAGATCGCCATCCTCGACGAGCCGACCTCGGGGCTCGATCCGCAGGCGACCCTCGAGCTGCTCGACATGATCCGCAACCTGAAGGCCGACGGCGTCGCCGTGATGCTGTCGTCGCACCTGCTCGAGCGGGTGCAGAGCGTGTGCGACCGGGTGGCGCTGTTCAACCGCGGCCGCATCGCGCTGATCGGCACGGTCGGCGAGCTCGCGACCACGGTGTTCGGCGGCGATACGGTCATCCAGGTCGAGGCCGATGGCGACGGCGTGCCGGGCCTGCTCGAGCGCGTCGCCGGCGTGCGGCGGGTGACGCTCGAGGGCTCCGGCACCTTCCGGCTGTTCTGCGCGCGCGACGTGCGCGCCGAGCTCGCCGCCGCGCTGGTCGGCGGCGGCGCGCAGGTCAAGCGCCTCAACCTGCTCGAGCTCAGCCTCGAGGCGATCTACGCGCGCTATTTCGAGGAGCATCGCGATGCGGCGTGAGGGCTCGCCGTGGACCGGCCTGGGCGCGGTCTTCCTCAAGGAATTCGCCGATCATCTGTCGAGCGTGCGCATGCGCGTGCTCGAATGGCTGATCGTGCTGATCGGTCTCGGCGCGCTCTACAGCACGATCGGCGACATCAAGACGGTGACGGTCTCCGATCCGTACCTGTTTCTGCGCATCTTCACCGGGACGCGCGAGGCGAGCCTGTCGTTCCCGGTGCTGCTCAGCTTCGCGATCCCGGTGATCTCGCTCGGGCTCGGCTTCGATGCGATCAACAGCGAGTTCAACCGGCGCACCCTGAGCCGCGTGCTGTCGCAGCCGGTCTATCGCGACGCCGTGCTGCTGGGCAAGTTCCTGGCCGCGCTGGCGACGCTCGCCGTCAGCCTGACGGTGCTGTGGCTGCTCCTGTTCGGGCTCGGCCTGATCCTGCTCGGCGTGCCGCCGAGCGCCGAGGAGGTCGTGCGCGCCTTCACCTTCCTCCTGGTCGCGCTCGCCTATGCCGGCGTCTGGCTTGCGGTCGCGATCCTGTTCTCGGTGGTGTTCCGCTCGGCGGCGACCTCGGCCCTGTGCACGCTGGGCCTGTGGCTGCTCGTGACCGTGGTGTGGACCTGGGTCGTCGGCCTGGTCGTCGATGCCCTGTCGCCCAACGAGGTGGCGCGCATGCTCGGCCTGCAGAGCATCGAGCAGCTGCGCTGGCAGCTCATGCTGTCGCGCTTCAGCCCGAGCTTCCTGTTCACCGAGGCGATGCTGGCGCTGCTCGAGCCGGCGACCCGCAGCCTCGGCCTCGTGTTCCCGCAGGACATGATCGGCGCGGTGCCCGGCGCGCCTTTGTCCTACGCGCAGAGCCTGCTGGTCTGCTGGCCGCAGATCACCGCGCTGATCGCCATCGTGATCGCGCTGTTCGCGATCACCTACGTGGTGTTCCAGCGCCAGGAGATCCGGGCGTAGCCTGTTTCGAGACCGATGGGAAACGAAGATTGACCGTCATGCGAGACTGATGACGACAATAGGTGTTGGGACTAGAGCGGCGTCCGTTCTAGTGAACCATGGCGCCGACCAATTTGACTGTCAAAACTCCCGTGACTCGACGATGGACGTCGTAGATGTCAACCGATGTTGACATCGTATCTATGATGCTTCTTGGCGAAATCGTGCACCTGACGCGTACTGAGTCGGTGGGCGGCGGCAAGAACAGCTCGGTGGCGGAAGATGCTGTACAGGTGAACAGCCGCGCAGGTCTGCCATTCGACTCGACGTGATATACCAACGTCTTCTCGTCTAGCCGACATTCTGAAACGGGATACCGCTGCAGGTGTGCGGCGCGGATATCGTCAGTGACGTCGTGCGCCGGATCACCCAACCCATTCGGACCGTAGACGCCGATACATTCGACTGAGTCGTCCTTGATCGCTTTCGCTTCCGCAAGCCGTGTCCGCAGCACGGCTGCGATGGCTTCGGTGGGCGTTGGGTGATCGTCGACCGAGACAGTGCAGGCGGACAACATCGCGACCAGGCCCGCCATCCACGCTGCCGATCGGCGCACAGCGGAGCGGCGCGCCTAAGATGCCGGCGCGCCGCGCAGCGGCAAGGGTTGGTCGGCGAACATGTCCTCGAGGATGACGCTGCGGACCTCCTCGAGATCAAGCCCGTAGGCGTCGATCAGGTCTTGGGTGTCGGCGATGACGGCGTCGACGTCCTGCAGGATCTTGAGGCGCTTGAACACGTCGGGGCGCCGAAAGCCCATCGCCTCGCCGATCAGCTCCATGAAGTTGACGACCTCGAACGGCCAGTCGCGCTCGTGCGCGCAGAGCTCGCGGTGGCAGGCGTGATACACGCCCGCCAGGGTCGTCACGCCGGCGGCGCTCGCGGCCTCGAGCAGGTTCTGGTGCAGCGCGCGTTTGAAGGCGGGCACGGGCTTCAGCGTGTTGCACATGTAGCCGACCGGCAGCTGCGCCAGATCGACGAACTCGAGCCCGGGGATCGCCTCCAGGATGCGGCGCACGGCGGCGCCCGCGCCGGCCACGCCCGGATGGTCGTGCAGCGCGACGCGCTTGGTCACCGGATGCACCATCAGGCGCTTCAGTTCGTCGAGCCGGCGCTCCAGCCACAGCACCAGCGGCTCCATCTCGAGGTCGGTGCCGTCCTGCGCGCGCTTGCTCGGCAGCACGGTCTCGCCGAACTGCACCTGGCAGGTCGGGCACCACGACAGCACCGTGCCCGAGGTGGTTCCGCCGAAGCGGTCGGCCGTCCGGTAGGCGATGCGCCCGGCCGCCGCGAGATCGCCGCCGCGCGTCTGCAGGATGCCGCAGCAGCTGCCCGGACCGCCGGCGACCCGGTAGTTGACGCCCAGCGCGTCGAGCACGTC
>DATJNS010000419.1:0-5333 GCA_035507915.1 Candidatus Sulfotelmatobacter sp. | reverse complement strand
CGGCAACATCAACGGCCTGTCGCAGGCGGCCGGCAGCACCGGCGCGGCGGCGACCCAGGTGCTGGGCTCGGCCGGCCAGCTGTCGCGCCAGGCCGAGCAGCTGCGCGCCGAGGTCGACCAGTTCCTGGCCGACGTCAAGGCTGCCTGAGATCGCCCCGTTGATCGAGGACTTGCCAATGTCGACTGAAACCACGGAGCGTCCTGCCGCGCTGCGCGGCGGCATCACGGCCAGGCTGCTCGACGCGCTGCGCGGCCTGTGCGATCGGATCGCACGCCGGGTCGAGGACGGCAGCGGGGCCGCCGCGGTCGGCCGATCCACGGGCGACCCCTGGGACATCGGCTACCGCGCCGGTCGACGGGCCGGCTACCGCCACGGGACCGGCGACGACGCGGACGGCGTGGTCCACCGGGCGCCCTATCCGGAAGGCAGCGGGGCCGCCAGCCAGTGGTGGCAAGGGTTCAGGATCGGGCTGTGCGACGGTGCGGACGAGCGTCGCTGATGCGACCGATTGCGGGACGGCCGGGGCTGGGTCAAGCTGGCGACAGCCCGGCCGCGCGAGCACGTCCCGGCCGCCGCCGGGATTGCGGCACGGCCTGCTCGAGCGAGGCACGGAGCGCCTGACGTGAGCGCGGATCCTCCGACCGCCGATCTTCCAGCTGATCTTCCCACCGGTCTTCCCGAGGCGTCGGGTCTGAAGGCCGCCGCGGTCGGGCTGCTGGTCCTGCTGCTCGCCGTGCTGTGGGCCGGGCTGTTCTACCACCTGTCGAGCCAGCGTCGTCTCGAGCTGGAGCACGCCAGCCGCGACATCGAGAGCCTCGGCCGGGTCTACGCCGCGCAGATGCAAGGCATGTTCAGCGCGGTCGATCAGGTTCTGCTGTTGTTGAAGCGCTCGCGCGAGCGGCACGCGAGCGACCCCGACCTGAGCTTCCCCGTCTCGCAGAACTTCCCTCTCGCGGGCTTGGACATCCACGTCCAGGTGGCCGGCCCCGACGGCATGACGGAGGCCACGGCCGGGAAACCGGCCTATGTGGGCGACCAGGACTACTTCCTCGCGCACGTCACGCAGAACACCGGCGAGATGTTCATCGGCAAGCCAGACGTCTCGAATGCGACCGGCGGGCCGCTGCTCGCCTTTTCGCGGCGGATCAACCGGCCGGACGGCTCGTTCGACGGGATCGTGGCCCTCACCTTGAATCCGAGCGCGATGCACGCGGCGCTGGCGTCGGAAGGCCGCGACGATGGCGTGACCATGGCCGTCGTCGGCATGGATCATGTGATCCGGATCATCGCGGGCCGCATGCCCCGCGTGTTCGGAGTCGTCGGCGAGCACCTGATCGCGCCGCGGTTGCTCGCGGCGCGCGACGCTATGCCGAGCGGCACCGCGATGTGGCAGAACCCGTTCGACCAGCAGTTCCGCATCGTCACGTGGCGCACGCTCGCCGACTATCCCGTGTTCGTCGTCGCGACCCGGTTCCAGGACGAAGTCCTGCTCCCGTTCAACCGGAGCCGCGCGGCGCTGATCGCCGCCACCTCGGCGATCTCCGCCGTCTTCATCCTGGCGGCGCTGCTGCTGATGCGGATCTTCGATCAGCGCAACGCGGCGATGGCGTCGATGATCGTCAGCCGCGCGGGGCTGCTGGAGGCCCAGCGGCTCGGCAAGATCGGCCACTGGGTGTCCGATCTGGAGCGCGGTCGGGTGGTCTTCTCCGACGAGTGCTACAAGATGATGGGCCGCGAGCCCACGCCGGATCTCCCGACCGAGAACGCGCTATCGGCGTTTCACCCCGACGACCTGCCGCGCTATCTCGCCGTCCGCGACAGCGGCGGCGGCGACGTCGAGGTGCGCGTCGTCCAGCCGGACGGTGGCACCCGCTGGGTCCATCTGCGCATTCGGCCTCGATACAATTCGACCGGCAAGCGCATCGGCCTGTTCGGGGTCGTCCAGGACATCACGGAACGCAAGCTCGCCGAGGAAGCGCTGCGCGCCAGCGAGGAGCGCTACCAGCTTCTCGTCGACGGCAGCGGCGAGGGCATGTTCGATCGCGACGTGGCGAGCGGCACGATCTGGTTCTCCGAGCGCGCCCATCGCCTGCTCGGGCTCCCCGACGGCACGCTCAACGGCGATCGGAGCGCCTTCCTGGCGCGAATCCACCCCGACGATCGCACGGCGTGGGAAGGCGAGCTCGCGCGCCTGATGGCGGCGCACGAGCCCTACAACGCCGGCACGATCCGCATACGCCACGCCGACGGCGCCTGGCGCTGGGTCGCCACCAGGGGCCGGATCGTGTACGGCGCGGACGGCGCCGCGGTGCGCGTCGTCGGCTCGGTCGGCGACATCACGGTTCGCAAGAACGCCGAGGCGGCGCTGCTGGAGAGCAACCAGCTGCTGCTCGAGACGCAACGATTGGGCCGTCTCGGCTCGGTGCTGTGGGATTGCGCGACGGGCCGCGTCCATTGGTCCGATTCGATGTTCGCGATGCTGGGCGTTCCGCGGCGCGACTTCTTCACGCAAGCCGAATCGCTCGACTTCGTGTTTCCGGAGGACCGGGCCAGTTACAGCGCGGAGCGGGACCGGGCGATCGCCGAGCGGCGCACCTTCACGTGCGACTGCCGCATGACGCGTGCCGACGGCGGCGTCGCATGGGCGCACGTGGTCGGCCGTCCCCGCTTCGACGAGGCCGGGACGTTGACCAACGTCCACCTCGTGCTGCGCGACTACACCGAAATTCGCGAGGCCGAGCTGGCGCTGCGCGCCAGCGAGGAGCGCTACGCCCTGGCGATCGAGGGGATGCGCGAGGGGCTGTTCGATCGCGACGTCAGGAGCAACACGATCTGGCTGTCGCGGCACGTGCACGAGCTCTTGGGCGTGCCGAACGGAAGCCTCAACGGCGATCGAGCGAGATGGCTGGCGCTGATCCATCCCGACGACTTCCCGGCATATGACGAGATGTTCGAACGCGTCGTCGCGGCGCGCGAACGCTACAACACATCGAGCTTCCGCATGCGTCGATCCGACGGTGCCTGGCGCTGGATCGTCTACCGCGGCCTGGTCCTGTACGACGACGCCGGGGCGCCGGTGCGCGTCGTCGGATCGATCGGCGACATCACCGAGCAGAAGGTCGCAGAGGCGGCGCTGCGCGAGCGCGATCAGCAGCTGCGTGCGATCATGGACAACGCGCCTGTCGAGATCTTCCTGAAGGACCGGGATCGCCGCTATCTGCTGGTCAATCAGGAGTATGCGAAGGCGCTCGGCCTCCCGGTCGAGGAGATCATCGGGCATACCGACGCCGAAATCTCGCCGGCAATGGCCACGCTCAGCAGCGCCTCCGACGAGGCGGTGCTCGAACACGGCCGCACGCAGCGCATCGAGCGCACGCCGATGAAGGCGCGGCCCGGGTTCGAGCACATCGAGATCTTGAAGTTTCCAATCTTCGCGACCGACGGATCGATCCACGGTTTGGCCGGCTTCACCTTCAACGTCACCGAGCGACGCCGCATCGAGGATCAGCTGCGCCAGGCCGCCAAGATGGAGGCCGTGGGCCGCTTGGCCAGCGGCATCGTCCACGACTTCAACAACATGATCGGCGCCATCACGGGGTTCACCAGCTTCCTCCTGGAGGATCTGCCGCCGGAGACGCCGCAGCGCCGCTTCGCCGCGCGGATCGCCCAGGTTTGCGAGCACGCCAAGGACGTGGTCAAACAGGTGCTCGCGTTCACGCGCGCCGCCGAGGTCGAGCGGCACGTCGTCGATCTGAGCGCGCTGGTCGCCAAGGACGAGCCCCTGCTCCAGACCGCCGTCTCGGCGGAGACACGCCTGACGGTCGATCCCGGACCGGATCCGCTGCCGATCCGGATCAACGAGGGACAGGCGCATCAGATCCTGCTCAACCTGTGCCTGAACGCCAGCGATGCGCTCGTGGGGCCCGGCACCGTGTCGGTGCGCCTGGCGCGCATCGACGCGGCGCACGCCGATCGCCTCGACTTCGCCGGCACCGCCGAGCCCGGGCAGGCCGTCGCGATCGGCGGCCGGCTCGATCCGATGCAGAGCTACGTCGCCATCCGCGTCGCCGACACCGGCGCTGGCATGGATCAGGCGACGCTCGATCGCATCTTCGAGCCGTTCTTCACGACCAAGGGTCCCACTCGGGGTACCGGACTCGGTCTCGCGGTCATCCACGGCATCGTCACCGGTTATGACGGGGCGTACCGGGTGACCAGCCGCATCGGCGACGGATCGGAGTTCTCGATCTACCTGCCGCTCGCGGAGGCGGCCGAACCCGTCGCGCCGCGCGAGCGCGTCGGCGACGCGCAGCGCGGCAGCGAGAGCATCCTGTTGGTCGACGACGACGTCGACATGACCGAGATGATGTCGATCGGGCTCGAGCGGCTCGGCTACGAGGTGACGTCCAGCAACGATCCGATCGAGGCGATGCGCGCGTTCGAGGAGGATCCCGGGGCGTGGGACGCCGTCGTCACCGACCAGACGATGCCCGGCATGACCGGCGTGGAGCTCGCCGAGCGCATCAAGCGGATCCGTCCCGACTGCCCGGTCGTGCTCTATACCGGGGTCGCCGATCGGGCGGTCTCGGGCGCGCGCAACGCGCCGGCGGCCGACACGATCTTGCTCAAGCCCATCGAGCCGCGGCGCGTCGCGGAGCACATCCGCGCGCTGCTCGACCGCCAGGCTGCGGCGGTCGCCGGCGCCGACGCCTAGCGAACCCTGCCCGGATAGCTATCCGGCTATCCCGATGACCGCGCCGCCTATCCCCCGCGATGGTCCCGGTCACCGTCGTCCCGCGCTATCAACGAGCATCGAGCAAGAGGTCACGTGTCATGACAGAAGCGGGAACCGAAGTGTCCCCGGGCTCCGCGGCACCTCACGTGGTCGTCATCGACGATTACGAGGCGCATCTCGACGTGCTGGTGACGATTCTCCGACGCGCCGGCTTCAAGGCCACCGGGTTCACGCAGCCGCGCACGGCGCTCTACCATCTGATCGACAACCCGCCGTCTCTCGTGGTCATCAACCTCTACATGCCCGATATGGACGGCATCGAGATCAGCCGTCGACTCCAGGCGAGCCTGCCCGACCTGCCGCTGATCGGGATTACGGGCGGACGCGATCCCCGCTCCGACGTCTATCTCAAGCTGCTGCGCGAGTTCGGCGCCAAGGTCTGCCTGCGCAAACCGATCGACAGCGTAACCTTCGTCAACGCCGTCCGCAGCGCGCTCGCGTGAGCGGGCGTCCGGCGGCGCGTCCTCACGCCCTCGGCAACGGATACTTGTCGAGATAGGGCTGATAGTCGGGCTCGACGTCGATCTGCAGCGTCGC
>DATJNS010000418.1:0-6625 GCA_035507915.1 Candidatus Sulfotelmatobacter sp. | reverse complement strand
TATCACCGTCAGGGCGTGCACGGCGTGCTGGTGAACGGCACGACCGGCGAGTGGTTCGCGCAGACCGACGCCGAGCGTCGGCGCGTCGCCGAGATCGCGGTCGAGGAGCTGAAGGGCAAGATTCCGGTGGTGATCGGCTGCACCACCTACACCGCCGAGGCGACCAGCGTGCTCGGCCGCCACGCCAAGGAGATCGGCGCCGACGGCATGCTGTCGACGGCCCCGCCCTACGCCGCCCCGACGCCGCGCGAGATCGTCGCGTTCTACCGGACGATCTCCGATCGCGTCGACCTGCCCATCATGGTCTATAACTGGGCGCGCGGCGTGGTCGTCGAGATCGCGTGGGAGACCGCGCTCGAGCTCGCCAAGATCGAGCACGTCGTCGCGATCAAGGACAGCACGGCGAACCGCGTCCAGGCGCTGCGCACCCTCGAGGCCGTGGTCGACCAGGTGCGCGTGTTCGGCGGCTTCATCAACCGGCTCGGCCTCGCCGTGCTGCGCGGCATCGGCGGCGACGGCAACATCGACGGCGGCGGTTTGGCGGCCGGCTTCGCCGTCGCGTTCTACCAGGCGTTCTGGCGCGGCGACGTCGCCGCCGCCAACGCCGCCGCGGACGCCTATGCGAGCGTGATGGGCCAGCTCATCAACCCCGACTGGAGCGGCCGCTTCGGCTCGCCGCAGGCGCAGATCAAGGCCTGCATGCAGCTGCTCGGCCAGCCCGGCGGCTATCCGCGCCCGCCGCTGCTGGCGATCGACGATCCGGCGAGCCTCGCCGAGCTGCGCCGCATTCTCGAGGGCGCCAAGATTCTGGGCCGCGCGGCGGCCGAATAACCAACCCGCCGGCGCCGGCGGGACGACAGGAGGCTGGGGGCATGAGAGCAATCCCGATCGCGGCGGCGCTGCTGCTGGCCGCGGCGTCCGCGAGCGCGGCGAGCGTGACCTTGCGCGCCGCCCACACCGCGGCGCCCAACGAGCCCTACCAGATCGGCTTGCAGGCGTTCGCCGACGCGCTCGAGAAATCGCCGGGCGGCGCCGGGCTCACGGTCGAGATCTTCCCGAACGGCCAGCTCGGCGACGAGGGCAGCGTGCTCAAGAGCCTGCAGACCGGCGCGATCGCGATCGCGGTGCCGGCGAACGGACCGCTCGCCGATTTCGTGCCCGAGCTGCACATCTTCGATCTGCCGTTCCTGTTCCAGGATCGCGCGCACTTCTATCACGTGCTCGACGGCGCGGTCGGCGACCGCATGGCCAAGCTCGCCGAGGCGAAGGGCTTCGTCCTGCTCGGCTTCTACGAGGCCGGCGTGCGCAACGTGCTCAACAGCATCCGGCCGATCAACACGCTCGACGACTTCAAGGGCATGAAGATCCGCGTGATCCCGAGCAGCATCAATCTCGACACCTTCCGCGCGCTCGGCGCCAACCCGGTGCCAATCCCGTACAACCAGCTCTACGTGGCGCTGCAGAACAAGACGGTCGACGCGGCCGAAGCGGCGAACAGCAACTACGAGGCCAAGAAGTTCTACGAGGTGGCGCCTTACTACGCGCTGGTGCAGTGGGAGATCCTGGTCGCGCCGATGGTGATGAGCAAAACGGTGTTCGACGGGCTCACGCCGGCACAGCAAGGCGCTGTGCGCGCTGCGGCGCGCGTCTCGGTTCCGGTGGAGCGCGACGCGTACGCCGCATCCGACGAGGTCGCGATGAAGGCGCTGCTCGCCGCCGGCGTGAAGGTCACGAAGCCGGACCGCGGACCGTGGATCAAGGCGGTCCAGCCGGTGCTCGACAAGTGGTCGGCCACGGTCGGGCCCGAGAACCTGAAGACGATTCGCGATACGAATTAAGCGGCAAGCGGCGGAACCGCGAGCACGGGCGCACGGGTGCGGCGCGGCGGTCCGGTCGACGCCGCGCTGCGCGGGCTCGCCGGGCTGTGCGACGGCCTGCTGGTCGGCACGCTGCTCGCCCTGGTCGCGGTCACCGGCGCCGGCGTCGTCTCGCGCTATCTCGCCGATGCGCCGTTCGCCTGGACCGACGAGGTCGCGAGCTATCTGTTCGTCGCGCTGACGTTCATCGGCGCCGCCGCGGGCGTCGCCCGCGACGCGCATCCGCGGATCGCGATCCTGACCGGGCGCGTGCCCGACAGGGTCGCGCGCCTGCTGGCCGCCGGCGCGACCGGCGCCGTGCTCGCGCTGTTCGGCGTGCTGCTGATCTATGGCTGGCGCGCCGCGGTCCAGGCGAGCGACATCGCCATGGTGTCGCTGCCGGTCTCGCAGGTCTGGGCCTATCTCGTGATCCCGGCGTCCGCGGCCGTGATGATCGTGTTCACGGCGGCGGATTTCCTCCGCACCGCGCCGCGCCTGCTCGAGCTGGCGACCGCGGCGCTGGTCGCGGCGACGCTCCTCGCCCTGCGTATCGTGCCGGTCGACGGCATGGCGATCTACGCGGTGCTGACCGCCACCCTGCTGGTCGCGCTGCTGTCGGGCGTCGCCGTCGGGTTCGCGCTCGCCGTCACCGCGCTGGTCGTGCTCCAGACGACCGGCATTCCGCTCGACATCGTGCCGCAGCGGCTGTTCGACGGCACCTCGAGCGTGATCCTGATCGCGATCCCGCTCTTCATGCTGACCGGCACCGTGATGGCGGCGAGCGGCGCCGCCGCCCGCCTCGCCGCGTTCGCGACCAGCATCCTCGGCGGCGTTCGCGGCGGTCTCGGCATCGCCGACGTCGGCGCCAGCGTGATCTTCGCCGACATCTCGGGCTCGGCGGTCGCCGACAGCGCGGCGATCGGCGCGATCATGATCCCGCAGCTCGAGGCGCGCGGCTACTCGCGCGAGTTCGCCTCGGCGCTGCAGGCCGCCGCCGGCTCGCTCGGCCTGATGTTTCCGCCCAGCTCGACCATGATCGTCTATGCCTGGGTGACCAGCGTGTCGGTCGCCACCCTGTTCCTGTCGAGCTTCCTGCCCGGGCTGATGGTCGCGCTGTCGTTCGCGTTGGTGATCCACGTCTATGCGCGCCGGCGCGGCTATCCGCGCGAGCGCGACGTCGGGCCGCGCGCGATCCTGCGCACCGGCTGGGCCGGGCTGCCGGCGCTGCTCACGCCGGTCCTGATCCTGGCGACGATCCTCGGCGGCATCACGACGCCCAGCGAGTCGGGCGTGATCGCGGCGGTCTATTCGGCGCTGGTCGGCCTGTTCGTCTATCGCGGCATCGCGCCGGCGCGCCTCTACCGCGTGTGCCTCGACGCGGCGCTGGCGGCGTCGCGCGTCACGCTCATCATCGCCGCGGCGACCCTGCTGAGCTGGGTGCTGGCGACCTTCCAGGGTCCGCAGCGTCTCAGCGCGCTGCTGCTCCAGGTCTCGCACGATCCGATCGTCGCCCTGATCCTGCTCAACATCCTGATGACCGGGCTGCACGTTATGCTGGAGGGGATCTCGACGATCCTGGTGCTCGTGCCCGTGATCCTGCCGGTGCTGCAGACGCTCAAGATCGACCCGGTCGTCTTCGGCATCATCCTGGCGCAGAACTCGGCGCTCGGGCTCCTGTTCCCGCCGCTCGGCTTCAACCTCTACGTGATCTCCGCGATCGGCGGCGTCGCGGTCGAGCGCGTCGCGGTCGCCGTGCTGCCATTCGTCGCCATCCTCGCGCTCGACATCCTTCTGCTCATCTGCGTGCCGCAGATCGCGACGATCCTGCCCGCGCTGCTCCGGTAAGGCCGGCATGGCTGCCCTGCGCGGTTGCGGCTGGACGGGCGGCCGGGGCCATGGTTTGAAGGTCGCCCCCGATCGACTACGGGCCAGGGAGGACGTAAGGATGACCAGGATGACGCGCCGGCGTTTCGTCGGCGCCGCGGGAGCCGCCGCCGCGTTCGGCACCGCCTTCGTGACCCGGCGCGCCGGCGCCGCCGAGTTCGCGCTGAAATACGCGCACAACTCCCAGGTCACGCACCCGCTGCACATCCGCACCACCGAGGCGGCCGAGCGGATCAAGCAGCAGACCGGCGGCCGCGTCGAGATCCAGATCTTCCCCAACAACCAGCTCGGCGGCGACACCGACATGCTGTCGCAGGTGCGCTCGGGCGCGATCGACTTCTTCACCCTGTCGGGCCTGATCCTCGCCACCCTGGTGCCGGTGGCGTCGATCAACGGCATCGGCTTCGCGTTCAAGAGCTACGACCAGGTGTGGCCGGCGATGGACGGCGAGCTGGGCGCCCACGTGCGCGGCGCGATCGCCAAGGCGAACCTGATCGCCTTCGAGAAGATGTACGACAACGGCTACCGTCAGATGACGAGCAGCACGCACCCGATCGAGAGCGCCGCCGACCTCAAGGGCTTCAAGATCCGCGTGCCGGTGAGCCCGCTGTGGACCTCGATGTTCAAGGCGTTCGGCGCGGCGCCCACGGGCATCAATTTCAGCGAGGTCTACTCGGCGCTGCAGACCAAGGTGGTCGAGGGCCAGGAGAACCCGCTCGCCATCATCGCGACCGCCAAGCTCTACGAGGTCCAGAAGTACCTCTCGACCACCAACCACATGTGGGACGGCTTCTGGTTCCTCGCCAACGCGCGCGGCTTCAACGCGCTGCCCAAGGACGTCCAGGACGTGATCGCGCGCAACTTCAACCAGAGCGCGCTCGACGAGCGCGTCGACGTGAAGAAGCTGAACGACTCGCTGGAGGGCGACCTCAAGGCCAAGGGCATGGTGTTCAACAAGCCCGACTCCGAGTCGTTCCGCGTCGCGCTGAAGAGCGCCGGCTTCTACACCGAGTGGCGCGACAAGTTCGGCCCGGAGGCCTGGGGCCTGCTGGAGAAGTACGCCGGCGCGCTCGGCTGAGCGACCGCGACACGCCGTGACGGCCGAGGCGGATTCGGCGGACGCGGCGCCCGGCTTGGCGCGACGGCTGGCGCGGCTCGACCGCGCGATCGGCTGGATCACCGAGCTGCCGGCCGCGCTGCTCGTCGTCGTCGAGGTCGCCGTGCTGTTCGCCGGCGTCGTGTCGCGCTACGGCTTCAACCGACCGCTGACCTGGACCGACGAGCTCGCCTCGGCGCTGTTCCTGTGGCTCGCGATGCTGGGCGCCGTGGTGGCGTTCCGGCGCGGCGGGCACATGCGTCTGACCGCGATCGTCGGCTACGCGGGCCCGCGCTGGCGCGCGCGCTGGGACGTGCTGGGCGCGCTCGTGGTCGCGCTGTTCGTGCTCGAGATCCTGGCGCCGGCGCGCGACTACATCGAGGACCAGTGGCTGATCATCACGCCGGCGCTGGAGATCCACGACGCGTTCCGCGTCGCCGCGCTCGGCGTCGGCGCGCTCCTCATGATGACGATCGCCGTGCTGCGGCTGCTCGAGCAGGCGAGCCTGCGCCAGGTCGCCGGCGGGCTCGCGCTCGTGCTCGCGGTGGCGGCGGCGCTGTGGCTCGCAAAGCCGCTGCTGGTCGGCATCGGCAATCTCAACCTGATCGTGTTCTTCGTCGTGCTGGTCGCCGCCTGCGTCGCCATCGGCGTGCCGATCGCCTTTGCGTTCGGCGTCGCGACCTTGTCGTACCTGGCGCTGGTGACGCGCGTGCCGCTGACCGTGGTGGTGAGCCGCATGGACGAGGGCATGTCGAGCCTGGTGCTGCTCTCGGTGCCGCTGTTCGTGTTCCTCGGCCTGCTGATCGAGATGACCGGGCTCGCCCGCGCGCTGGTCGATTTCCTGGCGGCGCTGCTCGGTCACGTGCGCGGCGGCCTCGCCTGCGTGCTGCTCGGCGCGATGTATCTGGTGTCGGGCATCTCGGGCTCGAAGGCCGCCGACATGGCGGCGGTCGCGCCGGTGCTGTTCCCCGAGATGCGGCGGCGCGGCGCGCGCCCCGGCGAGCTGGTCGCGCTCTTGTCCTCGTCGGGCGCGATGTCGGAGACCATCCCGCCCAGCCTGGTGCTGATCACGATCGGCTCGGTCACCGGCGTGTCGATCGCCGGACTGTTCACCGGCGGCCTGCTGCCGGCGCTGATCGGCGCGCTGGCGCTGGTCGGCGTCGTGGCGGTGCGCTCGCGCGGCGAGGATCTGAGCGGCGTCGTGCGCGCCTCGGGCAAGCGCATCGCGACCACCTTCCTGATCGCGCTGCCGGCCCTGATCCTGCCGATCGTGATCCGCAGCTTCGTGATCGAGGGCGTGGCGACCGCGACCGAGGTATCGACCGTCGGCGTCGTCTACACGCTGGTGGTCGGGCCGCCGGTCGGCATCTTCGTCTATCGGCAGTTCGATATCAGGCGCCTCTATCCGATCCTGCTCGAGACGGTGGCGCTGTCGGGCGCCATCCTCCTGATCATCGGCACCGCGACCGCGATGGCGTGGGCGCTCACGCAATCGGGCTTCTCGCGCCAGCTCGTCACCCTCATGGCGGGCGTGCCCGGCGGCACCGCCGGCTTCCTCGCGATCTCGATCGTCGTGTTCGTGATCCTCGGCAGCGTGCTCGAGGGCATTCCGGCGATCGTGCTGTTCGGCCCGCTCCTGTTCCCGGTGGCGCACGCGCTCGGCGTGCACGAGGTGCACTACGCGATGGTGGTCGTGCTCGCCATGGGCATCGGCCTGTTCGCGCCGCCGTTCGGCGTCGGCTTCTACGCCGCCTGCGCGATCGGGCGCGTCTCGCCCGACGACGCCATG
>DATJNS010000417.1:0-7911 GCA_035507915.1 Candidatus Sulfotelmatobacter sp. | reverse complement strand
CGCCGCCTATATCAAGGCCGAGATCGCCAAGTGGGCACGCGACGCGCAGGAGGCCGGCCTCAAGCCGGAGTGAGGCGTGAGCGAACCGATCATCGACACACACCATCACGTCTGGCGGCTGGCCGATCTGCCGTGGCTCGCCGGGCCGCCGGTGCCGCGCATCTTCGGCGACTATCAGGCGCTGCGCCGCGACTATCCGATCGAGGACTATCTCGCCGCGGCGCAACCCGCCGGAGTGGTCAAATCGGTCTACGTCCAGGTCAATGTCGCGCCGCGAGCCGAGGTCGACGAGGTCGCCTGGGTGCAGTCGGTCGCCGATCGCGCCGGCTTTCCGCACGCGATCATCGGCTACGCCGACCTCGCGTCGCCGAGCCTCGCCGACACGCTCGACCGCCAGCGCGCGCACGCCAATCTGCGCGGCATCCGCCAACAGCTCCATTGGCACGCGACGCCGCGCTACCGCTTCGCGGCGCGACCCGACCTGATGAACGATCCGGCCTGGCGCGCCGGCCTGAAGCGGCTCGAGACACGCGGCCTCTCGTTCGAGCTGCAGGTATTCGCCGGCCAGATGTCGGACGCCGCCGCGCTCGCGCGCGACGTCGCCGGCGTGACCTTCATCCTGCAACATGCCGGCATGCTCGAGGATCGCAGTCCGGACGGCTGGGCACGGTGGCGTGACGGCATGCGGCAGCTCGCCGCCTGCCCCAACGTGGTCGCCAAGCTGTCCGGCCTCGGCACCTTCGAGCACGCCTGCTCCGTCGCCTTGTGGCGCCCCGTGATCGAGGAGACGATCGCGCTGTTCGGCGCCGACCGCTGCCTGTTCGGCAGCAATTTTCCGATCGAGAGCCTGTGGACCCGTTATGGGGAGATCATCGCGGTGACGACCGAATGCCTCGCGGGCTGCACGGCGGCCGAGCGCCGCGCGATCTTTCACGACAATGCCCAGCGCGTCTATCGATTGGGTGACGCATGATCGACGCCGCGATCATCGGCCTCGGGCGCTGGGGCAAGGGCTTCGTCGAGGCGGTGCAGGGCAAGAGCGAGCGGCTGCGCTTCGTGCGCGGCGTCGACCGCAGCGCCGGCAAGATCCGCGACTACGCGGCGCAGCACGGCTTCACCCCCACCGAGAGCCTGGCCGACGTGCTGTGCGACCCGACGGTGGCGGCGGTCGTGCTGGCGACGCCGCACTCGCTGCATCGCGAGCAGGTGGTCGCGTGCGCCGAGGCCGGCAAGCCGGTGTTCTGCGAGAAGCCGCTGGCGCTGCGCATGCGCGACGCGCGACGCATGGTCGAGGCCTGCCGCGCCGCCGGCGTCGTGCTGGCGGTCGGCCACAACCGGCGCTTCTGGCCGTCGTTCCGCACGTTGCGCGAGATCGTCGCGCACGGCGAGCTCGGCGACATCCTTCACATCGAGGGCCACAACAGCAACGAGAACTCGAACGCCGTGCTCGACGGCTGGCGCCTGTCGTCCGAGGAATCGCCGGCCGGCGGCATGACGGGCGCCGGGCTGCACGTGCTCGACGGCTTCGTCAGCCTGCTCGGGCCGGTACGCCGCGCGCACGCCCAGCTCCTCGAGCGCAAGCCGCCGCCGGTGCCGCTCGATAGCCTCGCGGTGACGCTGGAGTTCGCCAACGGCGTCAGCGGCCAGATGGCGACGGTGCGCGCCATGCCGCTATTCTTCCGCGTCCACGTGTTCGGCACGCGCGGCTCGGCGGAGCTGCACGGCGAGACCGAGGTCACCGTCCGGCTCGGCAACGCGCCGCCGCGCCGGTTCGAGTTCGCCCCGGTCGAGTCGCAGCGGGCGGAGATCGAGGCGTTCTGCGACGCCGTCGAGGGACGCGCGCCCTATCCGATCGACGCCGGTCAGATGCTCGCCACCGTCGCCGCGTTCGAAGCCGTCGTGCGCGCCTGCGAGACCGGCACGACGGTCGACGTCGAGCCCGCGTAACCTATCCCGAGCCCCAGGTCGAGGCGGCAGCGCCGCGGTGGTCGACCAATCCGGGCACGGCAGCGATCAAGCCGCCCGCCTTGGCGACCGCGCGCGGCGAATAGCTGCCGACCCACCAGTCTTCGTCGGCGCCCTGACCGGGAAAGCGTCCACCCTCGGGCTTGGGCGCGCCTAGATAGGGCGTCGGCACCGGCATGAGGGCGCGCCAATAGTCGCGCGCGGCGTGCATGTGCAGGCCGGACAGCGAGCGCAGCAGCTTCACCTCGACGCCGCCGACGGTGCGGGTATCCAGCACCTTGTGGTGCGGCGACAGATACCCGGTCATCAGCGGGAACGTGCCGCTCGCCTCGATCGGCGCGAGCCGCTGATAGAGCGCCGGGTCGACGGCGACGTCGTCGTTGAAGGTCGAGATCCAGGTCACCGCCTCGTCGGCCAGGAAGTAGCCGACGCCGCAATTGAGCGCGGTCGGCAGCCCACGATTGGCGGGCAACCCCAGATAGGCCGCGCCCAGGCGCTCGGCGATCGCCCGGTTCACCGCGGCATGCTCGGGCGCCGAGCCGTCGTCGACCACGATCACGTCGGCCCCGGTGGCGAGAACGGCGGTGACGGTGTCCACGAGCATGATCGGACGACTGTAGGTCGTGATCACGGCGCCGCGCCGCACCGCTTGGGTCGGCGCCGCGCCGATCATGCCGTTCGCCATCAAGTACATCTGGAGCTGCTGGAGCGCCGGCTCCTGGAGCGATCGGCGGGGCAGATCCTCGCGGCGCGTGAAGACGAAAAAGATCGGGTTGGCGAGCACGGGAAACGCGTGCGCCAACATGTCGGCCACGACCGCACGATCCATGCGCGGGATCGCCTCGACATGCAGGACGAACCAGTCGAAGTCGAAATCGATCCAGTGCCGGCGGATCTGCGGCGGGTAGACCTGCGCGAACTCGTTGAGGAAATGATCGGGCGCGAGGACGCGCTCGTCGGGCCGCAGGTGGGTCTTCAGGAAGCCCACGACCTGCTGCCAGTTCGGATTATCCGGGATCTCCATGGGCGCCATTATAAGGCGAGCGGCACGCACGCTGCCACTCGCGGCGACACGGGCCCGCGGCCCATGGCACGCAACTTGCCCGTCCCAGAGAGATCGACCCGCTGCGCTCGTCCGACGGTCGGCGATGCGCGCCGCACGGGCAATCGGACGGGCAATCCGCTCAGGAGGCAGGCGCCATGACCCCCGAACAAGTGACGTTGGTAAAGGAGAGTTTCGCCAAGGTCGCGCCGATCGCGCCCCAAGCCGCCGAGCTGTTCTACGGTCGGCTGTTCGAGATCGCGCCCGAGGTGCGGCCGCTGTTCAAGCGCGACATGGCCGAGCAGGGCCGCATGCTGATGGAGGTGATCGGCTTGGCGGTCGGCAGCCTCGACGATCTGCCCAAGATCGTCCCGACGGTGCAGGCGCTCGGGCGGCGTCACGCCGGCTACGGCGTCAAGGATTCGCACTACGCCATCGTCGGCGACGCGCTGCTGTGGACACTCGGCAAGGGCCTCGGCGACGCCTTCTCGCCGGCGGTGAAAGAAGCGTGGACCGCCGCCTTCACCGTGCTGGCCGATACCATGAAGGCGGCCGCGCCGGCCGTCTGACCGGCAACGCTAGTTAGCCTTGAGCCGAGCGTCGAAGAACCGGCGCGCCATGGCGAACGAATCGTCGGCCGCCGACGGATCGAAGGACATGAAGTGGCCGAACGCCGTGCGCGGCGGCGCCATGACGTCGAACGCGTGGGTGGCGCCCGGATAGACCTTGATCTCGAGGGTATGGGCCGGCTCGACCTGCGAGGCCACGTAGGCCGTGCAGCGCGGCGCCGGCGTCCAGTCGTCGGCGGCGCCGATCAAGATCAAGGTGTCGGACGCGATCGTCGCGTGGCCCGGTGGACAAGCCGGGTAGTAGGCGACCGCGGCGCGGAAGGGCACGGCGCCGGCCTCGCGCGCCGCGGGCTCGAGGATTGCCCGCATGACCGTCCAGCCGCCATGCGAGAAGCCGATCACGCCGATCCGCGCGCCGTCGACCAACGGCTGGTTGCGTAGCCACGCCGCCGCCGCGAACGCGTCGCGCGCCCGGGTCTCGGCCGGCACCAGCTGGCCTTTGGCGCAGATGCCGTCCGGATAGCCGCGCGGCCCGAAGCTGTCGACCACCACCGCCGCGTAACCCCAGCGGTTCAGCCGCTGCGCCCAAGCCTGCATCTGCGGCGACACGCCGTTGCAGCCGTGCAGCACCACCACGGCCGGGAACGGTCCCGGACCGTCGGGTTTGTAGAGCGCGCCGGTCGCCCCGGTCGACAGCCCCATCGGCTGGGCGCAGCTCGACAGGACCAGGAGCAACGCCAGTCGAACCACGCCGCGCAGGACGGGGTTGCATCGGTTCATTTCAGCCGTTTGTCGAAGAACGTCCGGGTCACGGCGAACGCGTCGTCGGCCGCCGCCGGATCGTAGGCCGTGTTGCGCGGCAGCCCGATGGCTTCGAACAGATGATTGGCGCCCGGATAGACCTTGATCTCGACGGGATGCGCCGAGTCCTTCGCCGAGTCGACGAAGGCTCGACAGGACAATACCGACGCCTGGGTGTCTGCATCGCCGATCACGATCAAGGTGTCGCTCGCGATCGCAGGGAAATCGCGCGCGCAACCCGGATAGTACGCGACGGCGGCCTGGAACGGCGTCGCATCGGCTGCACGCACGACCGGCTTCAAGACCGCCTTCAGCACCGTCGACCCGCCATGCGAAAACCCGATGACACCGATGCGCGCCGGATCGACGAAGGGCTGGCTGCGCAGCCATGCGGCGGCCGCGAAGGCGTCGCGCGCGCGCTCGAGCGGGCTGACGTTCAAGGTATCGCACACCGTCTGGTAGCCGCGCGGCCCGAGGCTATCGATCACGAAGGCGACGTAGCCCCAGCGGTTCAAGCGTTGCGCCCAGACGTGGTATTGCGGCGTGATGCCGGCACAGCCGTGCAGCACCACGATGGCCGGGTACGGGCCCGGGCCATCGAGCTTGTAGAGCTCGCCCGACGCCTTGACGTCGAACCCGCCGGGTCCGCCGGCCGACGACAACGGCACCGACTGGGTACAGCCGGTCAGCGCCAGCAAAACCACCCAGATGAACGACATCCGCATCGTCGGAGCCCTCCCCGGCGTCGCACAACCTCTCATGGTGCGGACAGGCGAGCAATTGCATTTGACCTCGGCCGACGATCACGAAACCATGCCGCTCCGGTCATGGGGGCCGCCCCGCCACCGCCCGAGGCGAGAGCATGACGACCAAGAGCTGCAAGCCGCCCGACCCGCATCCCATCACACCGCGCTTCGCGCTGCCGCCGGACGCGTGCGACGCGCATTGCCACGTGTTCGGTCCGGCCGACAAGTTCCCCTACGCGCCGGACCGCAGCTACACGCCGCCCGATGCGCCGGTCGCGACTCTGCGCAAGCTCCACCGCACGATCGGCGTGTCGCGCGCCGTGATCGTGCAGGCGAGCTGCCATGGCACCGACAATCGCGCCATGCTCGACGCCATCGCGTCGAGCGACGGCGCCTATCGCGGCGTCGCGATCGTCGGCCGCGACGTCACCGACGCCGAGCTCGCCGCGCTCGATCGCGGCGGCGTGCGCGGCGTGCGCTTCAACTTCGTCGCCCACCTGGGCGGCGCGCCCGACCTCGACGTGTTCGACCGCACGGTCGACCGCATCGCGGCGCTCGGCTGGCACGTCGTGCTGCATCTCGACGCCGAGGACATCCTGACCTACGCCGATCGCATCGCGCGCCTCAGGGTGCCGTTCGTGATCGACCACATGGGCCGCGTCAAGGCGGCCGGCGGGCTCGATCAGAAGCCCTTCAAGCAGCTCCTGACCTTGATGCGCAACCCGCTCGCCTGGGTGAAGGTGTGCGGTCCCGAGCGCGTGTCGACGGCCGGCAAGCCGTTCGAGGACGCGATCCCGTTCGCCGCCGCGTTGATCGAGACGGCGCCCGACCGCGTGCTGTGGGGCACCGACTGGCCGCACCCGAACATCGCCGGCGACATGCCGAACGACGGCGCGCTGGTCGACCTGTTCGCGCGCTTCACCAGCGACCCGGCGCTGCGTCGGAAGGTGCTGGTCGACAATCCGACGCGTCTCTACTGGAGCTAGGAGACAGGCCGTGGACAGCAGCGACGACCTGGCCGGCTGGATCGGTCGCACCGAGAGCCTGACCGACCAGATGACGCGCCAGACCGCGCGCCGCGCCGCGGCGATGCTCGACCTGCCCGATGCCGACCTGGTCGACGGCGCGGCGGTGCCGCAGGGCTGGTACGCGCTGCTGTTCGGTCCGCTCGCGCCGCAGTCCCAGATCGGCCCCGACGGCCATCCGCAGCGCGGCGACTTCCTGCCGCCGATCGCGCTGCCGCGCCGCATGTTTGCCGGGCGGCGGACCACGTTCCATGCGCCCCTCAAGATCGGCGACGAGGTCGAGCGCGTGTCGGAGATCGCCCGCATCGAGCCCAAGGAGGGCCGCAGCGGGCGCATGATCTTCGTGACCGTGATCCACCGGCTGCGCGCGCGCGGCACGCTGCTCGTCACCGAAGAGCAGGACATCGTCTATCGCGCCGCGATTCAGCCGGGCGCGGCGCCGGCCGCGACAGCGCCGCAGGGCGCGCCGGCCGCGCCGGCCTGGACGCGCGCCGCGCGGCCGGACGCCGTGATCCTGTTCCGCTATTCCGCGCTGACCTACAACGGCCACCGCATCCACTACGACGCCGACTACACGCGCGACGTCGAGGGTTATCCCGAGCGCGTGGTCAATGGCGGTCTCACCACCCTGCTGCTGCTCGAAGCGGCGCGTGCCGAGCTCCGGCGTCCGTTCGCCGCGGTGGCGACGCGCAACGTCCGGCCGCTGTTCGTCGACCGGCCGATCAGCCTGTGCGGCACGGCGGCAGCCGACGGGCGCGCCCAGCTCTGGGTGCTCGATGCCGACGGCGCGCTCGCGCTGCAGGCGAGCGCCGAGCTCGCCGGATGACCGGCGGCGCGCTCGCCGGCGTGCGGGTGCTCGACCTGACTGCGGTGGTCGTCGGGCCGGTGTGCACCCAGACCCTGGCCGACCATGGTGCCGAGATCATCAAGCTCGAGCCGCTCGAGGGCGATCTGCTGCGCCGGCTCGGCGGACCGTCGCGCTCGGGCGCCATGTCGTCGAAGTTCCTCGCCTTCAACCGGAACAAGCGCTCGATCGCGGTCGACCTCAAGGCCCCCGAGGGACGCGAGATCGCGGCGCGGCTGGTCGCGCAGAGCGACGTGCTGGTCGCCAACATCCGGCCGCCGGCGCTGAAGCGGCTCGGCCTGTCTTACCAGGAGTGCCGCGCGCGCAACCCGCGCCTGATCTATTGCAGCCTGGTCGGCTTCGGCCAGAACGGCCCCTACCGCGCCAAACCGGCCTACGACACCATCATCCAGGGCTCGGCCGGCGTGGCGGCGTGCCACGCCCGGGCGACCGGCGAGCCGCGCTACGTCCCGATGGTGATGGCCGACCACATCGTCGGCATGATCGCCGCCCAGCAGATCGCAATGGCGCTGTTCCATCGCGAGCGTACCGGCGAGGGTCAGGCGATCGAGGTGCCGATGTTCGAGAACATGGCTGCCTTCGTGCTGTCCGAGCACCTCTACCTCAAGACCTTCGAGCCGCCGATGGGCGGCACCGGCGATCCGCGGGTGATCAATCCCGAGGCGAAGCCGCTCGCCACGCGCGACGGCTACATCTGCATCTCGGCCAACACCGACGCCCAGGCGTTCGGCTTCTTCGAGGCCATCGGCCGGCCGGAGCTCAAGGCCGATCCGCGCTTCTCGTCGATCGCCGCGCGCTTCGCCCACGTGAACGCGTATTTCGAGCTGCGCGCGAGCGCGCTCAGGGCGCGCACCACCGCCGAGTGGCTCGAGATCTTCGACCGCCTCGACGTGCCCGC
>DATJNS010000416.1:0-10353 GCA_035507915.1 Candidatus Sulfotelmatobacter sp. | reverse complement strand
TCGCGGTCGAGAACCACCCCGACGGCGGCGCCGTCTTCCGCCTGACCCTGACGCGCTGCCTGATCGACCACGCCCCGGCGGCTGCGGTCGACAAGGCGGTCGCGCTGGCGGAGACCGATTAACTCTCCCTCGTCGTCATTGAGAGCGCAGCGACGCAATCCCGCGGACCGTAACACGCCTCTGGATTGGTTTGCCAAAATCTCATTACCGTGGTAATGAAAGTCATGGCAATCGCTCAATCGAAACTTACCGCGCAGGGGCAAATCTCCGTGCCGGCCAAGGTGCGAAAGAAGCTCGGAGTCGGCCCGGGATCGATGCTCGAATGGGACGAGCAGGGCGAGCAAGTCGTCGTCCGCCGGGCCGGCAGGTACACCTCGGGCGAGGTTCACCAAGCGATCTTTCCTGAGCAACGCCCGACGAAGCGCGTCGATGTGAAAGCGGCAATCCGGAAGCACATCCGCGCGCGGCATGCGCGTGATTGACACCAACGCGCTCGTCCGCCTCATCGTGCGCGACGATCCCGAGCAGGTGCGTGCTGCCGAAGCGTTCACGGCGGGTGGCGCGTGGGTCTCGCATCTGGTGCTCGCGGAGACCGCCTGGGTCCTCGATGCCGCCTACGCGCGCACTGCGGGTCAGATCGCAACCGCAGTCGACATGCTGCTCAACCACCGGGATCTGACGATGCAGGACGCCGACGTCGTGACGGCGGCGGTCGAGCAGTTCAGGAAACGCCCCAAGCTCGGCTTCTCCGATTGCCTCGTGCTCGAGATCGCTCGCAAGGCCGGGCACTTGCCTCTCGGTACCTTCGACCGAGATCTCGCCAAGCTCAGTGGCACCCAGCGCCTGAAGTGATCGAATGCGTCAGCCCGCTTGCGCGGGCATGACGGCACGACGCATCAGCCGTCGCCTCAATGAATCGTGTAGCCGCCGTCGACGATCAGGTCGTGGCCGGTGAGATAGGCGGCGGGGGTGGTCATCAGCCAGTGCACGACCTCGCCGATCTCCTCGGGCTCGCCGAAGCGCGCCATCGGCACATAGGCGAGGCGGCGCGCCGACAATTCGGGCTCCCGCTCGGCGCGCTCGCGGATCGGCCGGGTCGCGATCGGACCGGGCGACACGGTGTTGACCTGGATGTTGTCGGGCGCGAGCTCGAGCGCCATCGACTTCGCGAGGTGGATCAGCGCCGCCTTGGTCATGCCGTAGATCGTGCGCGTGTGGTAGGCGACCGAGCCCAGCTGGCTTGCGATGTGGACGATGCGGCCGCCGCCTTGGCGGCGCATCGCCGGCAGCACCGCCTGGCTGGCGAGGAACGGCGCGCGCAGATTGACGGCGACCGTCAGATCGAAGTCGGCGACCGAGAAGTCGCCGAACTTCTGGCCGATCCGGATGCCGGCGTTGTTGACCAGCATGTCGATGCGGCCGAAGCGCCGCTCGGCCTCGGCGACCATGGTCGTGACGGCGCTCGGGTCGGCGAGGTCGGCGATCAGCGGCATGGTCGCGTCGGCCGCGCCGTGCAAGTCCGCGCACTCGCGCGCTACCGCCTCGAGCGTGTCGCGCGGCCCGTCGGCGGCGAGCAGCAGTCGCGCGCCGGACGCCGCCAGGCGTCGTCCGATCGCGGCGCCCAGGCCTTCTTGTGACGACGCGCCGGTGACGATCGCGACCTTGCCGTCGAGTGGCCGCATCACGCGACCATGCGTTGGGCGCGCGCCATCTGCTCCTCGTAATTCTCACGGTAGCGCGCGTAGGCGTGATGGTGCGCTGCGACGCGCTCGTCCGGCGTCAGGGTCCGCGGATCGGGCTCGAGCTCGAAATGGCCGTAGCGGTCGACGCCGCGCACCAGGGTCGCCGGGTGGGGCGTGCTGCCGCTGTGCACGAGGCGCGTCGGGACGTAGCTGATGCCGTAGCCGATGCGCCGGTCGCTCGACCGGTTGGGCGGCGAGTTGTGCGCGACCAGCGTGTGGTGCAGCGACATCTGGCCGGTCGCGAGCGGCGCGTAGACCGCGCCGGCGGTCTCGATCGTCTCGGTGATCGCCTGCGCGCCGGCGTTGATGCTGTTCGGCAGCGCGTCGGGGCCGTGGCGGCGCTGGCCCCAGCGGTGGCTGCCGGGCACGAACTCCATGCAGCCGGCCTCCACCGAGGCCTCCGACAGCGCCACCCACGCGGTCACGTGCTCGTAGGGCGTGAGCCCGAAATAGGTCGCGTCCTGGTGCCACGCCGTGATCGCGTCGGTATTCGCCTCCTTGATGAAGAAGGTGCTGGTGAACACCAGGATGTCGGGTCCCAGCAGGGACTCCATCACGTCGAGGATGCGCGGGTGCTCGACCAGCTCGCGCGCCCACGGACAGCGCACGTGCAGCTTGCGGCGGTCGCGCGCCGCGACCGGTCCGGGCGGCAGGGTGCGCTCGAACGCCTCGAGCTGGTCGCGCCAGGCCCGCGCCTCCGCGCGCGTGAAGACGTCGAGCGGCGCCAGGAATCCGTCGCGCTGGAAGGCGTCGATCTCGACTTGGCTCAACCCGCTCATGAAATCTACCTCGATGGTGCGTGACGAATTCCGAACCGGCGTGCCGCCGGTGTCAACCGGAGTGTCAACCGGAGCGTCAGCCGCCGGTCGCGCCGGAGCCCTTGGCGAGCGGGCTCCATTTGGCGGTCTCGCGCGCCAGGAACGCGGCGAGCGCCGCGGGCCCGATCGCGGACGGCATCTGGTAGCCGAGATCGACATAACGCTGGCGCACCCCGGCATCGGCGAGCGCGGCGCGCACCGCCTCGGCCAGCCGGTCGACCACCGGCTTCGGCGTGTGCGCCGGCGCCAGCATGACCTGCCAGCTCGACGCGTCGAACCCGGCGAGCCCGAGCGCGTCGAGGGTCGGGAGCGCCGGCAGGAGAGGCGAGCGCTCGAGCGTCGAGGTCGCCAGCCCGCGCAGCGCGCCGGTCCGGATCTGCGGGACCAGCACGTTCTGGGTGTCGAGCATGAAGCCGATCTCGCCGGCGACCAGCGCGGTCATCGCCGCCGGCGTGCTGCGGTAGGGCACGCGCACGAACGCGACATGGGCCATCTGGGCGAACAGGAGCGCGCCCAGGTCGGACGAGCTGCCCGGCCCGGCCGAGCCGAAGTTCACCGTGTTGGGGTGCGCCGTCAGGTACGCGACGAAGCCGGCATAGTCGGTCACCGGCAGCGCCGGATTGATCGCGAGCACGAACGGCATGTTGCCGAGGTGGCTGATCGGCTGGAAGTCGCGCTCGGGATCGATCGCGACCTTGGGGTAGAGCGCCGTCATCACCGCGTGCGCGGTGCCGGTCACCAGCAGCGTGTAGCCGTCGGGCGCCGCCCGCGCGACCGCCTCGGCGGCGATCGTCGAGCCGGCACCCGGCTTGTTCTCGACCACCACCGGCTTGCCCAGGGTGGCGGCCATCGGATCGGCGAGCAGGCGCGCCACCACGTCGATCGCGCCGCCGGCGCCGTACGACACCACGACATGGACCGGACGCTGCGGCCACGGCTCCTCGGCCCGCGCGCCGCCGGCGAGCGCGGCGAGCCAAGCGAAACCGAGGGGGGCGAGCAGGGCGCCGCGGCAGGCTTTGACGAGAATTAACCTCAAGTCGGCGGCAGCGGCGGGGATGCGTCGCGCGGGTCCCGGCGTAATCACCATCATGACGATCGATTCACCCTCTGCCGTCGTCGGGGCGGACGCGCCCGCCCGGTTCCGCGAGCGCGCCCGCAAGGCGCGTACCATCGCGGCGCGCTATCGCGGCGAGGCCGCCAGCGTGCTGCTCGAGATCGCCGACGACTTCGACGCCCGCGCCACTCGCCTCGAAGCCCAAGGCGACTGAGCCCCGCATCCCGTCGCCGCGGCCCGCCCGTTGAACCGCCGAGGGCGCAGAGAAGCGCGGAGGTCGCAGAGTGGACGAAAACCCCATCGGCGAAAGAGTCTTGGGTTGCGCCTTGAAGGTTCATAAGGCGCTGGGACCGGGCCTCCTTGAAAGTGCTTATGAGGCATGCCTCGCCCGCGAACTCGACAAGGCTGGTCTCCACCATCAGAGGCAGGTCGCGCTTCCTCTCATCTATGACGGGGAAACGGTCGGCCCGGGTTACCGTCTCGATCTGCTCGTGGAGGAGAAAGTGGTCGTCTTCAACGTCACACGCATGGCCGACGGCATCCGCCGCCTGGTCAACGGACTCTAATCTCCGCGCCCTCTGCGCTTCTCTGCGACCTTAGCGGTTTGAAAGAGGCTAGCGCGCCTCGCCGGCGAAGGCGGCTTGCAGGGCGCCGACGCGCGCGAGCGCGGCGGCGGGCAGGGGGCCGCGCTCGACCGCGGCGATCGCGGTCTCGAGCTGCTCCACGGTCGCGATGCCGATCAGCACCGTGGTGAGCGCCGGGTTGGCGATCACGAAACGCAGCGACGCCTCGACCAGGCTCGACGCGTGGCCCTCGCTCACCAGCGGCGCCAGACGCTTGGCGCGCTCGAGATCGGCGTTGTACGTGCTCGCCGAGCCGATCGGGTCGGGCGGGGGGCTGGCGTTCGGATGTCGCTCCGCGGACGCGCTGAGCGCGCCGCCGGCGAGCACGCGGATGCCGATCGTGCCCATGTTGGCGGCGTGCGCGCGCGCCAGCAGCTGGCCGTAGTCCTGCGCCGGATAGTTCGCCGGAACGGCGCCGCCGGCGCTCGGGTTCAGCAGGTTGAAGCTGACCTGCGCGGTGTCGAACGCGCGCGAGTCGACCAGCTTGTGCAGCGCCGGCGTCTCGCCGACCGCGGTGAAACCGCAGAAGCGCGTCTTGCCGTGCAGCTTGAGGAGCTCGAACGCCGGGATGACCTCCTCGAGCACGACCTCGGGCGCCAGCATGCGGTCGCCCTTGCCGGTCGAGATGGTGTTGTGGAGCTGGAACAGATCGACCGACTCGCGGTTGAGCCGCTGGAGGCTCGCGTCCATCGCGGCGATCACCGCGGCGCCGATTTTGCCGCGCTCGGTCGGCGGCAGGTTGACCTTGGTGCCGACATAGACCTTGGGCTTGAGGACGCCGAGCACGCGGCCGAGATTGCGCTCGGACTCGCCGTTGCCGTAGAGCTGCGCGGTGTCGAAATAGGTGATGCCAGCGTCGACCGCGCGCGCCACCGCGCGCTCCTGTTCGGCCGGCGCGCCGCGCACCATCAGGCCGCCGACCGCGCCGCAGCCGTAGCCGAGCACCGAGATCGGCAAGCCGGTCCGGCCGAGTTTCCGCAGCTCCATCACCATCTCCTTCGCAACGGGTAGTAGGGCGCAACAGTGCCCGGGTCGAACGCGCCGACGTCCGTGCGCGGCACCCACACGTTGACCGTCGAGCCGGCCTCTTCGATCAGGTCGGCGATCCGCCAATGCCACTGCGCGCGCCGCAGGCCGAGCGCGGTCAGCCGCCACGGATCGAAGCCGACCCAGGGCAGGAACGGGCTGCGCCGCCCGTAGGCCCACAGCTCGACGCGCACCGACGTGCGCACGCTGGTGCCGCGGGCGTGGAACCCGAACGTGTCGGCCACCACCAGGCTGTTGGCGGGCACCGCGAAGGTGCGCGGCGGCGGCAAGCCGAGCTCGTCGAGCGCCGCCGTGTTGATGCGGGGTGAACCGCGGCGCGTCAGGCGATCGCGCACCGCGCTCTCGATGCTCATGCGGCGTTCCCAGGCGAGCCGCTGCGGCGTCAGGCGATGCGAGCCCGGCACGTAGACGAACGGACCGTCGTCCTCCGCGACGTCGGTCAGGAACAGCCACGCCTTGACCGACGGATGGAACGTGTCGCCGTGCAGGTCGTGCTGCGGATCGAGCTCGCCGACGTCGACCACGTGGGGCAGGATCGTCTGCAGATAGATCATCGGCTCGGCGTCCGCGCTGCCGACGTAGCGGATCAGGCCGCGCCACTCCGGATTGTCGAGCACGGCGCGCGCCGCCGGGATGTGCGCGAGCACCGACTTGTCGAACGCGATTCGGCGCGTGACCGTGTCGCCCTGGAGCATCTCGCGCACCCGGCCGCGATAGGCCTTGGTCTGCGCGACCAGCGCCTCGAAGTCGGCACGCGGCAGGAAATCGCGGCGCAGCACGAAGCCGTTCTCGTCGAACTGAGCGCGATCGGCGGCGCTCACCAGGTGCGTCAGCCGGGATCGGCGCCACGTCGCCAGCCGGTGCGCGAGCGCGACCCGGCCGGCGTGCAGACCGAGCTCGTTGAGGCGGCGGCTGCCGAGGATCGGATTGTCGCCGAACGATTTTGCGCCCGTCAGAACCTGAGCGGCCCACACCGGCGACATGACGGCGCGCCGTGCGTGCACCGCGATCTGTTCCCACTGCTGTGACATCGGTGCCGACGAAACGAACGCGTTGCCTCTGCCGCAGGCAACAATAGCCCGGCTCGGCTCGTCAAACTATAGCCGGCGCGTGCTATGGTCCGCGCCATGCCGGAGCTCGCGGGACCGCCGGACGCGACGCGCGCCCAGGAGGCCAGACCGGGCGCCGACCCGGGCGCTGGCCCGGGCGGCACCTGGGGCGCCCTGATGGCGCGCGCCCAGGGCGGCGACCAGGCGGCCTACCGCCGGCTGCTCACCGAGATCACGCCCTACCTGCGCTCGATCGCGGCCCGGTACCACCGGTCGCGCGAGGACGTCGAGGATACCGTGCAGGACGTCCTGCTGTCGGTCCACGCGATCCGCCACACCTACGATCCCGCGCGGCCGTTCGGGCCCTGGCTCGCGACCATCGCGGACCGCCGCGCGCTCGATCGGCTGCGCCGCCGGCTGCGTCAGGCCGGACGCGAGACCGCGCTCGAACCCGAGCACGAAACCTTTGCCGCGGTGGCGGCGAACGGTGACACCGGAGGAGCCGACGGGGGCCTCGAGGCCGCGGAGCTGGCGCGCGCGATGGCGCGCCTGCCGCCGGGCCAGCGCCAGGCGCTCGAGCTCCTGAAGCTGAAGGAACTGTCCTTGAAGGAGGCGTCCGCCGCGACCGGTCTGTCGATCACCGCCCTCAAGGTGGCGACCCACCGCGCGCTCAAGTCGCTGCGCGTGATCATGCAGGGCAGGCGCTGAGCGATGGCCTCGACCGGCGAGCTGATCGACCGTTTGGCGCGCGACGCGCGGCCGGTGCGCCGCCTCCGTCGTCCGGCGCTGCGCGCGCTCGCGTGGCTCGCGGTCGCGGCGCTGCTCGTCGGCGTCATCGCGAGCCTCGAAGGCATCCGGCCGGGGCTGGCCCAGGCGTTCGACGATCCGCGCTTCGCCATCGGCCGCGTGGCGGCGCTCGCCACCGCGATCACGGCCGCGCTCGCCGCCTTCGAGCTCAGCGTGCCGGACCGCTCGTCGCGTTGGCTCTGGTTGCCGTTGCCGTTCGCCGCGCTGTGGCTGGGCGCGATGGGCGCCGGCTGCATCGCCGACTGGCTCGCCGACGGCCCGAGCGGGCTGCGGCTCGGCCACAGCGCCGATTGCTTCGTCGCGATCCTGACCACCAGCGTGCCGCTCGGCGCCTTGCTGCTCGTCATGGTGCGCCACGCCGGACCGGTGCGCCCGGTCGCCACCGCGCTCGCCGCCGGCCTCGCGCTCGCCGCGGTCGGCGAGGGCGGGCTCACGCTCTATCACGACGTCGACGCCACCTTGATGGACCTCTTGATCCACCTCGCCGCGGTCGCCGTCGTCGTCGCGCTCGCGCTCTCGGGCAGCCGCGCCCTGTTCCGCACGATTACGCCGCGGTAGGTCCCTCGTCGTCATTCCGACACGATGACATCCCCTCCCCCCTTGAGGGGGAGGGTGAGGGAGGGGGTGCACGTCGCACACGCCCAGTGTTCGTGAGTCAGCACGTTCGCGCATCATCGTCGCACGTCACCGTCGACCAGACCGCGCAGCGATACCCCCCACCCCAACCCTCCCCCTCAAGGGGGGAGGGGGACGATTGGAGGAAGGCCGCAGCCAATCGAACCGACCTTTCTTTTGCGAGTGCTATCTCCGCGTCATTGCGAGGAGCGCAGCGACGAAGCAATCCAGGGGCGATGCAAGCGGCACGGCCCCTGGATTGCTTCGCTTCGCTCGCAATGACGATGAAGGAAGCGGCGCCGTCAGGGGCCGTGCTTGGCCCAAACTCGCCGCACCTGTTCGGCGGTGGCAAACTCGCCGCGCGCCGCCTCGGCCATCGATCGATCGATGGCCGCCCGTTCATCCGGCGAAAGCGCGATTGGCTCCGACAGGTCCGCGCCCACGAGCTGGATGATTGCGCGGGCGATCTTGTCCTGCGCTTCTGGGGGGAGGCGGCGTACCGCTTCAAGCGCTTGATCGAGGAGTTTCGTCATGTTTGGTACGATAAGACCGGGCCGGGGCGTAGTCGACGATAGCCCATGGAGGACGGAGTGGTGCTGACCGACGCGCACGCCATCAAACCGAACCGGCCGGCGACGAACCGGAAGCGTGGCGAGACGGTGTGACAGAGATGGATGCCTACGCGGAGCAATGGCGGGGCTTTCGTCGTCGGCTTCTGATCGTACTGGCGGTATTCTTAGCGTGGATGTTGTCCGCGCTCTTCGGGGGCGGCCCGATCCTGGGCGGGCTCGGTTTCTTAGCCTTCATCGTAGCGGCAGCCTATGCTGAAAAGTTTCGGTGCCCCAGATGTGGGCGGCTGTTCTTCTTCGCCTTGCGTCCGAAGTATCTCGGGACGCGATGCGTACATTGCGCGCTGCCGCTGAGGGCCGGACCCGCGCCCTGGATTTGAGGCCCGGCCGCCCGGCCGCTCGCTAGGACGCGCGCGCCGGATCGGCTAGACTGGCGCGGCAGTTCCGAGGGAGGACGGCGATGCAGGACACGGTCAAGCCGGCGAAATCCGGGGCGTTTCCGCTGGCGGCGGCGAGCGCCGCCGAGCTCGGCTTCCATCCGCCCGCGCTCGACCGGCTGCGCCGCACCATCGAGGCGCAGATCGCCGAGGGCCGCTATCCGGGCGCGCAGATCGCGCTCGCGCGCCACGGCAAGCTCGCCTTGTTCGAGACCTACGGCCTCGCCAGCCTGGAGCCCAAGACGCCGGCGCGCGACGACACGCTGTGGCTGATGTTCTCCAACACCAAGGTCATCACCGCGGCCGGCGTGTGGGTGCTCGCCGAGGAAGGCGCGCTGCGCTTCACCGACAAGGTCGCCGACCACATCCCCGGGTTCGCCAAGCACGGCAAGGGCGACATCACGATCGTCCAGCTGCTGAGCCACCGCGGCGGCTTCCCGAGCGCCGAGCCGTCATCGGCGTGGTGGTCGGATCATGCGCTGTTGCGCCCGATGGTGTGCGACTTCACCCTCGAATGGACGCCGGGCTCGCGCCTGGTCTACCACGGGCGCTCGGCGCATCACGTCGCGGCGGCGCTGATCGAGGCGGTCGCCAAGATCGACTTCCGCGATTTCCTGCGCACGCGCGTCATCGAGCCGCTCGGGCTCGGGCGCGAGCTGTTCGTCGGCGTGCCGGACGCCGAGCACGCCCGCGCCGTCACCATGCACGAGCCGGTCGACGGCAAGCAGAAGCTGCTCGAGGGCTCCAACGGCGCGGCGTTCCTGCGCGCCGGCGCGCCGAGCGGCGGCGGCTACGGCACGGCGCGCGCGATGGCGGCGTTCTACCAGATGCTGTCGAACAACGGCCGGCTCGGCGGCGTGCGGCTGTTCTCGCCGCGCCTCGTGCAGTACGTCACGCGCAACCTCACGGGCGACATGGTCGACGGCTACATGGGCATGCCGATGCACCGCGGCTTGGGCCCGCACGTGCGCGGCACCACCGACACGATCCGCGGCCTCGGCGCGTTCGCCTCGCCGCGCACGTTCGGGCACGGCGGCGTCGGCTCGTCCTATTGCTGGGCCGATCCCGACTCGGGCGTGTCGTTCGCGTATTTCAGCAACAGCAAGGTGCCCGACCCCTGGCACAGCCTGCGCATGGATACGATCAGCAACCTGGTCCATTCGGCGATCGATTGACGAGGACCCTCGCGATGTCCGACGCCCCGTGCAACCGCCTCAAGGTGATCCGCCACGCCGACCGGCCGACCGTGGCGCTCGGCGGCGGCGCGACCTACCAGCCGATCGTCGGGGACGACACCGGCGACGGCGTGCCGGTGCGCACCGGCATCCAGGTCTCGCCGCCCGGCTTCGCCGTCAAGGTGCACTCGCATCCCTACACCGAGATCCTGACCGTGCTCGACGGACGCGGCGAGGCGTGGCTCGACGGCCAGGACGGCGTGGTCGCGATGGAGCCCGGCGTCTCCGTCATGATCCCGCCCGGCGTGCGCCATGCCTTCCGCGCGATCGGCGACCGTCCGCTGGTGACCTTCGGCGTGCACGCCAACGATCGCCGCATCGTGAACTACAAGGACGCGCCGTAGCGGGAACCGCGCG
>DATJNS010000415.1:0-5454 GCA_035507915.1 Candidatus Sulfotelmatobacter sp. | reverse complement strand
GCTGCGCAACCGGCGGCACGCCGTATTTGAAGTAGGCATAGAGCGCCTGGAGATCGGTATCGCTGACCCGGGCATAGGACGGAAACGGCATCGCCGGGTAGAGGCTATGCTCCGGCGTGGCGCCACGACGAACCGCGCGTTCGAAGTCGCCGTAGCTGTAGTTGCCGATGCCGGTCGCTTTGTCGGGCGTGATGTTGGTCGTGTAGACCGCACCGATCGGGGTCGCGATCGCCAGGCCGCCGGCGAACGGCTTGCCGCCGGGCGCGGTGTGGCAGGCGGCGCAATCGCCGGCCGCGGCGATGTATTGCCCGCGCTGGATCAGCTGTGGGTCGACCGCCGTCGTCAGCTGCGCCTGCGGGTCGCCGCCGATCCCGCCGAACAGAACGGTTGCGGCATAAGCGCCGGCGACGCCGGCGACGGCCAGCCCGACGAGGCCGGCGATGAGTCGTGTCGCAGTGCGTCGCATCGACATGGCGCGCCTACGCCGGAACCAGAGGCCCGGGGTTCTTCAGGTACTGCCCCTTGATCGCGTCCGCCGCGAAATAGGCGAGGCCACAGACCAGGCCGGTCGGGTTGTAGCCGAGGTTCTGGGGGAACGCCGAAGCGCCGGTCACGAACAGGTTGGGGACATCCCAGCTCTGCAGGTAGCGGTTGAGCGCGCTGATCTTCGGGTTCGCACCCGTGATCACCCCGCCCGTCGTGTGGGTCGTTTGATACTGGCGGACGTTGAAATGGTCGCCAGGTTGGCGGATCAAGGTCGAATGGCTCTTCGGGCTCATCTTCGCCACGATCTCGAGCGCGCGATCGGTCACGTAGCGCGACATCTTGTATTCGTTGTCGTGCCAGTCGAAGGTCATCCGCAGCAGCGGATTGCCGAGGGAATCCCGATAGGTCGGGTCGAGATCGAGATAGGCGTCGCGATACGCCATCACGGAGCCGTGGGTGAAGACGCCGGTGGTGTGCCGGTAGCTGTCCTTCGCCGCGCGCTTCCAGCCCGCGCCCCAGCTCGGGGTTCCCGCGGGAACCGCGAGCTGCTGGATCGGCCTTCCCCCGGTTTGACCGCCGGCGATGTAGCCGCCGCCGATGAAGCCGAGCGGGCCGTGATCGAAATGGTCCGAATTGAATTCGTCGACGACCTGCCAGCCGCCCGCGCCGGCGCCGATGAAGGGATTGATGTGCACGTCCTTGTCGTAGAAGACCGACGTGTTGCTGATCATCTGATAGGCGTAGTTCTTGCCGATGACGCCCGTGTCGGTCGCCGGGTCGTACGGCTCGCCGATGCCGGAGAGCAGCATCATGCGGACGTTGTTGGTCTGAAAGGACGACAGGATCACGAGATCGGCCGGCTGGAAAATTTCGGCCCCTGACGCATCGACATAGGTCACGCCGGTCGCGCGCTTGCCCGTCGAGTCGCGGTTGATCTTGGTGACGTGGCTCTGGATGCGCAGCTCGAAGTTGGGCAGCTTGAGGAGCACCGGCAGGATCGTCGTCTGCGGCGATCCCTTCGAATAGAGGAAGCATCCGAAGCGCTCGCAGAAGCCGCAGAGATTGCAGGGACCCAGCCGCACCCCGTAGGGATTCGTGAAGGGCTCCGAGCAGTTTGCGCAGGGCTGCGGGAATGGCTGATGGCCGAGCTCGGTTGCGGCCTTCGCGAACAGCGATGCCGAATAGGTATCCGGGACCGGGGCCGTCGGATAATCCCTCGACCGCACGCCCTCGAATGGATTCCCGCCGGGCATGATCTTGCCCTCGAGGTTGCCCGCCCGGCCGGAGGTCCCGTTGAGATACTCGAACCTGTCGAGATACGGCTCCAGCTCGTCGTAGGTGACGTCGTAGTCCTGGATCGTCATGTCCTTCGGCAGGAAGGCGGCGCCGTAGCGCTCGACGATCCGCGAGCGGAACTTGAGATCCTCCGGCGACGGCCGGTAGAGCTGGCCGTTCCAATGCACGCCCGCGCCGCCGACATTGTCGGGCAGCAGGAAGGCGTTGTATTGCCGGTACGGCAACGCGGTGTCGCCGATGTTGTGGCGGATCGTCACGGTTTCCAGCGCAAGGCGCCGGAACAGCTCGCCGCGCACGCCGTACTTCAACTCGTCGGCGGCCTTCGGATAGGTGAAGTCGGGTGACGTGTCCTGGTATTTTCCGCGCTCCAGCGCCACGACGTTGAGGTTCTCGCGGGCGAGCTCGATGCCGAGGATCGAGCCGGTCCAGCCGAGCCCGATGATCACGACATCGGCGTGCTTCATGACCTTGGTCATCGCCCTACCCCTTCTCGCCCAGGATCGAGACGGGGCCGAGCGGATAGGGCTTGCCGTATTGCAGCACCCAGTCCTTGAAGTCCGCGCGCGCGCCGGGGAAGCCGATCATCTTCCAGCTGCCCATGTGGAGATTTCCGCCGTACATCGGGTCGGCGAAGTAGCCTTCCTTCGTGTTGGTCAGCAGCTGGAGGAAGAACTCGCTCGCCTTCATGCCGGGGATCGCGATCTGCCCCTTTTCGAGACCGGAGAGCACGCCGTCCTGCGTCGCGCCGTCGAGCTCGGCGAAGGCCTTGCCGTGCTGCTGGTTGCACCACGTGTCGACGCCGGCAATGGCGGCGCGATAGAAGTCGCGCGGCGAATAGCGTTGCTGGTAACCGAGCGTGAAATCGGCGTCGGGATCGAACGGTCCTTGGAGGTACCACAGGCCGCCGTGGCCGTATTCGGTGTCCATTTGGCGGTCGATGAACTGCGGCACGTGCAGCTCGAGGCCGCCCGGGCCGTCCTCGTTCGATGGGATCAGCCGGTCGACCGCGGCGTTGAGGAAGCGCCATTCCGGATCGTTGAAATAGGTCGGCTCGTAGGAATCGGCCGGCGGCGCTGCAGCATGGGCCGGCGGCGCACCCGGGACGAGCGCGCCCGTCGCGGCGCCCGACAGGCCCGCCGCGGACACCGCGCCCAACACGGCCCTGAGGAAGCCTCTCCGCTCGGGAATCCAATCGTCATCTGCCATCGGCTCCTCCCGCTTGCTTCGTATTCGTGCGCCTCAGGCGTGCGGCATCGACGGCAGACCTTCGAGCGTCGTCGCCACGACCTCACATGGCACACGAACGTGAGAAGTGCGATTGCACTAAGGTGTCGGCATCCAGACGTGTGCTGCGCGCTGCCCTGTCGTCAAAGACACATCCGACTGCTTTGTCGCACGACCAAGAACCCGGCAGTGGGATGGGCGGGGGATCAATCCGGGACGGCCGCGAACGTCCGTCTGCTCATCATGGCGATGACCGTCGTCTGGTTTCAGCCTCAGGGCGCGTAGTGCGTGAAGACGAAGTCGTTTGCCTTGGCCGGCACATGACAGGCGTAGCAGGTCTTGAGCACCGCCGCGTCGGCCGGCTTGCCGTCGTTGAACTGGGCGAATCCCCAGCCGCCGGTCGCGGCGTATTTCGTCGAGTCCTTGACCATGAACTGGACGCCTTCCTTGGGCGGCCCGGCGACATAGGACTGGGCCTGGCCGAAGACCTTGTTGTTCGCCTCCGACGGCGTGAAGGCCCAGGCGAGCCGGGCGATGATCGCCCCGTCGGGGAATTCCGGCTTGCCCGTCCGGTAGGCCTCGATCGCGATGTCGTTGCCGAGCACCGCGCGCAGATCGTCGAGCTTGCCGGCCTCGTGGGCCACCGAGATCAGCTTCCAGTCGCGGTAGTCGGCCGGCATCGTGATGCCGAAGACCGGGTCGGCCTGGTCTTCGGCATGACCGGCACCGAACGGCAGCGCCGCGACGATGCACGCCGCCAGCAGGGCCGCGAACATGATGAGAAGCCATTTCATGCGATGTCCTCCGGCCGGGCGACCGTCCCGGCGACCGTCCTGATGGAGCGCGCCGCCACACGGGAGTCCGTGCGCGCTAGCTCGATCACCTGCGCTCGAAGATGCGACGCCACGGCAGCCGTCTCCATTGGACGAAGGTATCGGCGATACCGCGCCGCGGATCGCATCAGCCCGCCTTGCGGTAGGGGCGGTAGCCGGGCTGCCACACGCAGGCATCGATGCGCGCGTCGAGCGCGGCCGCCTCGCTGACCGTCGCCACGCCGTCGCGCTGCGCCTGGCGCGCGACCGCCCCGGCCACGGCGCGGGTAACCGCGCGCATCTCGCTCACGGGCGGCAGCAGCCGTCCCTCTTTGTCGGCGACCGTCGGCGACATCCCGGCGACCGTCTTGGCGGCCGCCATGAACATGCCGTCGGTGACCCGGCGCGCGCCCGCGGCGAGGATGCCGAGCCCCATGCCCGGAAAGATGTAGGAGTTGTTGGTCTGGTTGATCGGGATCGTGCGGCCTTTCCAGATGACGGGCGCGAACGGGCTGCCGGTGCCGATCAGCGCGCGACCGTCGGTCCAGGCGACGATCTGCTCGGCGGTCGCCTCGCTGCGCGACGTCGGGTTGGACAGCGGGAAGATGACCGGTCGGTCGACCGTCACGGCCATGGCGCGCACCACCGCCTCGGTGAAGGCGCCGCCGCGGCCGGACACGCCGATCAGCACGGTCGGCTTGGCGTTGGTCACGACGTCCAACAGGCCGATCTCGTCGCGCTTCTGCAGGGCCCAGCCGGCGACCGCCGCGCGCGCTTGCACGAACGGCGCCTGGGCCGGCGTGATGTCGGCCATGCCCTCGACCAGCAGGCCGTGGCGGTCGACCGCGAAAAAGCGGCGGCGCGCCTCCGCCTCGCTCGCGCCGGCCTCGACCATCGCGCGCAGCAGCAAAGCGGCGATGCCGCAGCCCGCCGAGCCGGCGCCGAGCAGCGCCACGCGCTGCTCGGTCAGCGGCACGCCGGTCACGTTGATGGCCGCCATCAGGCTGGCCGCGGCGACCGCCGCGGTGCTCTGGATGTCGTCGTTGAAGGTGCACAGCCGGTCGCGATAGCGCGCCAGGAGGCGGCTGGCGTTCGAGCCCGCGAAGTCCTCCCATTGCAGCAGGACATGGGGCCAGCGATCGGTCACCGCGGCGACGAATTCCTCGACGAAGGCGTCATAGTCGGCGACGCCGATGCGCGCGTGCCGCCAGCCGACATAGAGCGGGTCGTCGAGACGATCCTGGTTGTTGGTGCCGACGTCGAGCAGCACCGGCAGCGTCTGCTCCGGATGGATGCCGGCGCAGCCCGAGTAGAGCGCCAGCTTGCCGATCGAGATGCCCATGCCGCCGGCGCCCTGGTCGCCCAGGCCGAGGATGCGCTCGCCGTCGGTGACGACGATGACGCGCACCTTGTCGAAGCGCGGGTCGGCCAGGATCTCGCGGATGCGATCCTTGTTCGGGTAGCTGAGGAAGACCCCGCGCGGCTTGCGCCAGATCTCGCTGAAGCGCTGGCAGCCCTCGCCCACCGTCGGCGTATAGACCAGCGGCAACATCTCCTCGATGTTGCGCACCAGCAGCGCGTAGAACAGCGTCTCGTTGGCGTCCTGCAGCTCCCGCAGAAACGCGTAACGCTCGAA
>DATJNS010000414.1:0-4462 GCA_035507915.1 Candidatus Sulfotelmatobacter sp. | reverse complement strand
GGGCGCTTGCGCATTGAACTTGGATTGGATTTTATCCTATCGATCCTGGGGGCGGGTGGCGACGTGCGCCTACCGATTCATTCGTCGCCCGGTGCGTTTGGGACCAGAGTTCAAAAGTGAAGGGGCAAGCATGAGAAAACTGTTATTGGCCAGCACAGCTCTGGTCGGCGCCGTGGCACTGACCCAAGGTGCCAATGCGCAACAGCTGACGACCGACTCGCCGTTCACCGTCCGCATCGACGGTTTCGCCAACTTCCGCGGCGGCATCACGAGCAACTCCAACACGACCTCGGTGCTCGCCGGCCCGAACAACGCGGTCCGCACTTCGGTCAACACGCCGCATTCCGCGAAGGGCCTGGGTGACCAGTTCCTGACCGACACCGAAATCCACGTCACCGCCACCGGCAAGGCCGACAACGGCCTGGTCTACGGCATGTACGTGGAGGTCGAGGCCGATCCGGCGCTCTACCTGTTGACCACCTCGGCGACCAACGCGGGTGGCTCCACCGGCATCGCGACCCAGACGGTGGTCAGCACCTCGGCGCAGAACTACATCGACGAAGCCAACATCTTCCTGCAGGGAAGCTGGGGCCGCGTCGAGATGGGCGACCAGGACGGTGCCTCGGATCAGCTGTTCTTCGGCGCGCCGTATGATTACGGCCCCGCGTACGGCCAGGGCTCGGGCGCTGACGGCGACATCATCTTCCGGTGGGTCAACGGCGTGTTCCCGGGCAACCTGTCGAGCGGTCTGAACGCGAACCCGGAATACCTCTTCAACGTCAAGGCGCTCGACTCGAACGACACGACCAAGATCACCTACCTGTCGCCCGTCATCTCGGGCTTCCGGGCGGGCGTATCTTTCGCGCCGGACAGTGCCTCGAACGGCAACGGCTTCACGATCGGGCCGGGCCGGCTCAGCGGCGCCACCATCCAGAGCTTGACCGGCGCCAATATCGGCGTGCCGGGCGTCGGCGGCCAGACTGCGGCTCTGCCGGCCACCGGTACCCCGGGCCTCGGCCGTGTGATGGGTGCGTACGGCGACTACAAGGACTGGTTCGAGTTTGGCGGTCAGTGGCGCGGCACGGTTGGCGACGTCGGCTTGGGTGCCAACGTCGAGTACACCCATGCCTCGCACAAGCAGAGCCTGAACGCGGCCGTCGCGGGCGCCACCAACGGTACCCAGTTCGGTTCGCTCGCCGGTAACAGCCAGTACAGCTTTGCCGACATCAGCTCGGTGGGCATGGGCGTCCAGGCGTCGTACCTGGGCTTCACGGTCGGCGGTTCGTACTCGAACTCCGGTCGGTCGGGCTATATCACCGGCGCGGGCCTGCAGAGCGGTCAGGATGCCTACGCTTACGTGCTCGGCATCCAGTACGCGATCGGGCCGTGGATCATCGGCTACAACTACTCGTTCTCGCTCGATGCGGGCAGCTTGTCGCCGCTCAACATCGCCGCGAACGGTGGCGGCAGCGATATCGCCGAGTGGCACTCGGTCGGTGCGAAGTACATCGTCGCGCCGGGCTTGTTCCTCTTCACCGAGTACGGTCACGTTCGTCTGCAGATCAACGGCCAGAACGTCGACTACGCGAACGTCGCCTTCCTGGGCACCGGCATCCGCTTCTAACCGCCGGTTCCAAGGTCCTACCATCGGGGGTGCTGGAGCGATCCAGCACCCCTTTTCTTTTCGGGCTTTCCGCCCGGCCTGGCCCCGTTTGGCCGCTGCCTCGCTTGGGTCGTCGCGCCCCGCACCCGGCTCAGCCCGGCCTTGAACCAAGGCGGACATTTGGTTAGGGTCTGGCCGCCCAACAGCCCCCCGCGTTCGGCCATGACATCGCGAATCCGCATTCCTCGTCTGCTTCTGCCGGTCCTCCTGGCGTCGGCGCTCGGCGCGTGCAGCGCCTTCGACAATTCGGAGCCGCCGCCGCCGAAGGAGCGCATCCAGAGGATGAACACCTACGGCAGCATCACGGGCGACGACGGCCTGCTGTTCGGCGGCCCCAAGAAGAAGGAGGGCGAGGGGAGCGGTGCCGGGGGCGGCATCGGCGTGAACTCGTTCCTGTGGCGTGCCTCGCTCGATTCGATCGCCTTCATGCCGCTCGCGTCGGCCGATCCGTTCGGCGGCGTGATCATCAGCGACTGGTACGCCAGCCCCGACGTCCCGACCGAGCGCTTCAAGATCACGCTCTACATCCTCGACCAGCAGCTGCGGGCCGACGGCATCAAGGCGGCGGTGTTCCGTCAGGTGCGCGACTCGTCGGGCAACTGGTCCGACGCCCCGGTCGATCCCAAGACGCCGGTCGATCTCGAGAACGCCATCCTGACGCGGGCGCGTCAGCTTCGCCTCGACACCGCCGCGGTCCGCTGACCGCGCGCCTTCCATGTCCCGATACAATTTCAAGGAGACCGAGGCGACGTGGCAGCGCCTCTGGGAGGAGCGCGCCAGCTTCGCGGCGCGCGAGGATCCGGCGCGCCCAAAATATTACGTGCTCGAGATGTTTCCCTATCCGTCCGGGCGCATCCACATGGGCCACGTGCGCAACTACACGCTGGGCGACGTGGCGGCGCGCTTTCGCCGGGCGCGCGGCTTCAACGTGCTGCACCCGATGGGCTGGGACGCCTTTGGCCTGCCGGCCGAGAACGCCGCGCGGGACAATCGCCGCCATCCCGCCGAGTGGACGCGCGCCAACATCGCCGACATGCGCGCGCAGCTGCGCACCATGGGCCTGTCGTACGACTGGAGTCGCGAGCTCGCGACCTGCGAGCCGGCCTACTACAAGCATGAACAGAAGATGTTCCTCGACTTCCTGGCCAAAGGGTTCGCCTACCGGCGGGAGTCGTGGGTCAACTGGGATCCGGTCGATCAGACCGTGCTGGCCAACGAGCAGGTGATCGACGGGCGCGGCTGGCGCACCGGCGCGCCGGTCGAGCGGCGCCTGCTGCCGCAATGGTTCCTCAAGATCACGCACTACGCCGAGGACCTGCTCGACGCGCTCGCCGGGCTCGAGGGTCGTTGGCCCGACAAGGTGCGGCTGATGCAGGACCGCTGGATCGGACGCTCGGAGGGGCTGCGCGTCTGGTTCCCGATCGAGGGGCGCGATGCCGGCGCACCCGACAGCCGGCTCGAGGTGTTCACGACCCGCGCCGACACGCTCTACGGCGCATCGTTCTGCGCGATCGCGCCCAATCACCCGCTCGCGGTCGAGCGCGCCAAGAGCGATCCGGTGCTGGCGCGCTTCCTCGAGGCCTGTCAGAAGACCGGCACCAGCGAGGCGGCGCTCGAGACCGCCGAGAAACTCGGCTACGACAGCGGCATCAGGGTCCGCCACCCGCTCGATCCGAGCTGGACGCTGCCGGTCTACGTCGCGAATTTCGTGCTGATGGAGTACGGCACCGGGGCGATCTTCGGCTGCCCGGCGCACGATCAACGCGACCTCGACTTCGCGCGCAAATACGGCCTGCCGGTGCGCGTCGTGGTGGCGCCGCGCGGCCACGACGGCGCGTTCGCCGTCGACGACGTCGCCTATACCGAGGACGGCGTGCTGGTGAATTCCGGATTCCTCGACGGGCTCGACATCGCCGCCGCCAAGCGCGCGGTCGCCGACCGGCTGGAGCCGCAAGGGCTCGCCAAGCGCGCCGTGGTCTGGCGCCTGCGCGACTGGGGCGTCAGCCGCCAGCGCTACTGGGGCTGCCCGATCCCGATCATCCGCTGCGCCGGCTGCGGCGACGTGCCGGTGCCCGAAGATCAGCTCCCGGTTGTGCTGCCCGAGGACGTGAGCTTCGACAAACCGGGCAACGCGCTCGATCACCATCCGACCTGGAAGCACGTCGCCTGCCCGCGCTGCGGCGGGTCGGCCGAGCGCGAGACCGACACGTTCGACACCTTCTTCGAATCGTCGTGGTACTTCGTGCGCTTCTGCTCGCCGCATGCGGCCGACGTCGCCTTCACGCGCGCCGCCGCGGATTACTGGATGCCGGTCGATCAATATATCGGCGGCGTCGAGCACGCCGTGCTGCACTTGCTATATTCGCGCTTCTTCATGCGCGCGCTGACCGATTGCGGCTATCTCGCGATCAAGGAGCCGTTCGCCGGCCTGCTCACCCAGGGCATGGTGTGTCACGAGACCTATCGCGACGCCGGCGGCGAGTGGCTGTTCCCGGAGGAGGTCAAGAAAAATCCCGACGGCGCGCTGGTGCACGTCAAGACCGGCGCGCCCGTGACCGTCGGCCGCTCCGAGAAGATGAGCAAGTCGCGCAAGAACGTGGTCGATCCCGCGGCGATCATCGACAGCTACGGCGCCGACACGGCACGCCTCTTCATGCTGTCCGATTCGCCGCCCGAGCGCGACCTCGACTGGACCGAGGCCGGCGTCGACGGCGCCTTCCGGTTCCTCAACCGGCTATGGCGCATGGCGACCGAGCCGCATCTGTCCTTCGAGCCGGCCGAAGCGCGCCCGAACGTGCT
>DATJNS010000413.1:0-3613 GCA_035507915.1 Candidatus Sulfotelmatobacter sp. | reverse complement strand
AGCAGCACCTCCGACTGGAACACCCGCGCGAGCGCGGCGAGGCGCAGCGCCACCACGGCGCCGCCGTTGTGGTTGGTCAGGATGCGCATGATCTGCGCGACGCCGCCGCGCAGGATGCCGCCGTGCTCGGGACAGGCGGTGACCGCGATCGGCACGAGGGTGCGCTCGGGACCGACCGAGACGTCGATGCCCGGCTCGATCAGGGCCGACACCCCGAGGTCGCGCGCCGGCCCGACCAGCGGGCGCGCCGCCGCGGCCGGCAGGGCGGTCATGTCGAGACGCAGCGCGAGGCGCGATCCGAACGCGCGGCGAAGCGCCGTCAGCAGCGTGACCAGCTGCTCCGGGTCGGCGTCGTTGCACGCCACCGTGAGGGTGGCGAAGCCGTGGCGCGCGACGCGGGTTTCGACGCGCTCGACCAGCGCGCGGACGCGGGCCTCGCCCGCCAGGTCGGCTGGCGCGTCGGCCCACCGCAGGCGATCGGCCACCGCGACGCGGGCGTTGTGGGTGCCGCCCAGCCACAGCGCCAGCGGCACGCCGGCGCACCGCGCCGCGAGATCGAGCACGGCGTTGTCGAGCGCGCCGGCACCGCCCAGGTCGCCCTTCTGGAGGCGGAGCGGCTCACCGGCGAGCCCGAGCGCCTCGTGGCGCCGCGTCGTGTGGGTCGGCACCGTGCCGACGACGGCGCGCGCCAGCCGCTCGATATCGGTCCAGCGATCGCCGTGATAGCCGCACGCCGCCCAGCCGACCGGGCCGCCGTCGGCCTCGGCCGCAACCATGATGCGGCCGGCGCCGCCCGGCGCCGCGGGCGGCAAGAGCGACAGCGCGATGCGCGAGATGCGGGGTTGGGCCATGCGCCTGCCAGCTAAGTACGAAGATGGTGCCGACGGCAATGGGCGGCGGCGCTGCGGTGCTCAGGGTCGATCGTCGAGATCGACGATGTCGCCCAGGGTCGCGGCCTTGAACGGGCTCGACGGCAAGGTCTCGCCGTCGCAGAACCGCACCAGCGTCTCGGGCAGGTGCGCCGCGAGGTCGCCCGCGAGCGCCGCGGGCGCGAGCGCGATCACGCGCGCGCCCGCGGCGGCGAGGCGCGCGTGATCGGCGGCGCGGCGGCGCGCGGTGCGCCGCCCGTCGGCGATGTCGATCGCGACCAGCACGGTGCCGGTCCAGAACCCGAAATCGACCGAAACCCAGCCGTCTGCGTCGGGGATGTGGGCGCGCGGCAGCGGGCGCAGCGCCGAGAACCAAAAATCCTCGACGCGGTAGAGATCGCCGAAGGGCGCGAGCCGCGCGGCGAGCGCCGGCGCATCGCGCGCGACCATTTCGGCGACGAAGCGGAAGTAGGCGTCGAGGAAGCCGCCCTGGTGGGCGGCCCACGGATCGCACAGGCGTTTCAGCTGGTCGCGCAGGAAGTCGAGTGTGGCGGCGCGGTCGGCGAGGCGCGCCGCGTCCGGCGGCTCGGCGAAATCCCAACCGGCGTCGTTGAGCCGCAGCGGCCGGCCCGCGGTCAGCGCGACGCGGAGGCCCGCCGTCGCGACCGCGCCGCCATAGGAGATCGTCCAGGATTGCTGCGCCATGGCGCGCCTCTTGGCACGCCGGGGCGGCCGCATCAAGCCGCGCGCCCACCCGCCGGTCGTCCGGTGGGGTGTTGCCCACGGTTCTGCCCACGATTCAAGTGGGCTGATTCGTGGTTGACGACGCCCACGCCTAGCCTTGGAATCAAACGAAAAGGCGCCTCGGTTCGTGGGCGCTCCGATGGGGGATGGGCGCTTGGACAACGAAACCCTGTTGGGCGAGATCGCCGGGTACTGCCGCCGCGTCGGCATGGCGGAATCGACCTTCGGACGGCTCGCGGTCAATGACGGCAAGCTGGTCAGCCGGCTGCGCTTCGGTGGCCGCGTGACGCTCGGCACGGTCGAGCGCGTGCATGCCTTCATGGAGAGCCACCAGCCGAGCCCGCGGCGGCACCGGCAAGACGGCAATGGCGCGGGCGCACTGGTGCCGGTGGTCGGCCGTCTGCCGGCCGAGATCGGCGGACAGCGCGACTTCCGCTTCTACGACAACCGCCAGAAATACCTGCTGTTCGTCAACACCTGCAGCGAGAAGTGGGTGGTCGCCCAGCGCGTCGCGATGGAGCTCGCCAACATCCATCCGCGCCCGCCGGCGGTGCGCCTGTTCGACGCCGGCGTCGGCGACGGCACCGTGCTGACCCGCACGATGCGTGCGATGCACGACCGCTACGCGACCATGCCGTTCTACATCGTCGGCAAGGAGATCAGCCTCGAGGACGTGCGGCTCGCGCTCGAGAAGATGCCCGACCGCTTCTTCGAGCATCCCGCAACCGTGCTGATCATGACCAACATGTACTACGCCGAGGCGCCGTGGCTGACGCCGACCTCGGTGACCGCGGCGACCAGCATGGTGTGGCACGAGCTCAGCCTGATCGGCGGAACGTCGCACGCGTTCGAGGAGCAGATCACCGCGCTGCAGCCGTTCCTGGCCGAGCATTGGCGCGCCAAGATCAGCCCGACCTCGGGCAACCCGATCTACGAGAAGCCCGTCGTCCTGGTGATCTACCGCGAGGACTACAAATTCCTGCTCGACCAGGTGCGGCCGCGCCGCGGCGCTACCCGCGCCGACTACGACCTCGTAATCGCTTCGCAGCCCTACCGCGCGCGCGCGCCGGTCGAGTTCAAGGCGCGCCGCGTGGTCGCGCCGCTCGCGCGCGCGCTCGGTCCCGGCGGCCGGCTGATCGCGATCCACTCGCACGGCGGCGATCCCGGGCTCGAGGTCATCCGGCAGATCTGGCCCGGCGAGGATCCGTTCATCACCGATCGTCACCAGATGCTGCGCGCCGTCAAGCTCGAGCTCGGGTCGGCCGGGCGCGATCTCAACTTCAACGCCTATTCCGACGCGCGCTCGCTGTTCCGCTACGACATGCACACCTTGCCGAGCGAGATCAGCGACACGATCGGCACCTCGACCCTGTTTGCGGCCTGGAACGCCGCGATCTACGTCGCGCAGATCGAGGACCAGCGCCTGTCTGCCGCGGTGCTCAGCGGTGCCTATCTCGACGCCACGCGGGCGACTTTGCAGAAGCATGGCGGCCTGTGGTTCTGGGACGAGTCCTACGTGATCTCGCGCAAGCGGGATTCGGCATGACGGCGCCGGCCCCCGCGCCGCGCGTCGACGATTGGGCGGGCGCCCGCCTGCCGACGCTGCTGCGCGGCGCCAGCCTCGAGGTGCCGGCGCGCGACCGCTCGGTCGACGCCTGCCGCGAATTCTGCGCGCCCGGGACGACGGTGCATGTGCGTCATGCGCCCGGCGACACCACGCACGGCATCGTCGACGTGGCGGCGCGGCTGGCGCGCGCCGGCCTCGCGCCGGTGCCCCATGTCGCGGCGCGGTCGCTCGAAAGCTTCACGCGCCTCAACGACTATCTGGCGCGCGCGGTCGGCGAAGCCGGCGTCGCCGAGATGCTCGTCACCGCGGGCGACCAGGCGCAACCGGCGGGACCGTTCCGCGCCAGCCTCGAGCTCGTCGAGACCGGCCTGTTCGAGAAGCACGGTGTCCGGCGGGTCGGCATCGCGGGCTATCCCGAGCGTCATCCCGGCAT
>DATJNS010000412.1:0-6124 GCA_035507915.1 Candidatus Sulfotelmatobacter sp. | reverse complement strand
TCAAGGTCTTTGCCTGGATGCCGGTGCTGGCGTTCGATCTCGATCGCTCGATCGCGCGGGTCGAAGCCTGGTCCGCCGGCGGCGCCGCACCGCGGGCCGCGCCGCAAACCTATCGCCGGATCTCGCCGTTCGACCCCGAGGGCCGCCGGCAGATCCTCGATCTCTACGAGGATCTCGCGCGCGCCGCGCCGTTCGACGGTCTGCTGTTTCACGACGACGCCACCTTGTCGGACTTCGAGGATGCCAGCGCGCCCGCGCTCGCCGCCTACGCGCGCGCCGGCCTGCCCGCATCGATCGCCGCCATACGCGCCGACCCCGCGCTGATGCGGCGCTGGACGCGGCTCAAGACGGACACGCTGATCGCCTTCACGCAGAAGCTGGCCGAGACCGCCCGACGCTATCGGACCCCCCTGATGACCGCGCGCAACATCTACGCGCGCCCGGTGCTCGAGCCGGCCAGCGAGGCGTGGTTCGCGCAGCAGCTCGACGGCTTCCTCGAGGCCTATGACGAGACGGTCGTCATGGCGATGCCGTGGCTCGAAGGCGTGCCGCGCGATGACGCCGACGCGTGGCTGCGCCGCCTCGTCGCCGCGGTCGCCGCGCGCCCGCACGGCCTCGAGCGCACGCTCTTCGAGCTGCAGGCGGTCGATTGGCGCCAACCGGCCGGCAGCCCCGCCCGGCGCATCTCGGCCGCCGTGCTGGGGCACCAGATGCGGCTGCTGTCGCGGCTCGGCGCCGTCAACTTCGGCTACTACCCGGACGACTTTCTCGCCGACCAGCCGGCACAGACGCGGCTGCACCGGGATTTCTCCCTCCAGTCCTACGCGTATCGGCCATGATGGAGCGGACCCTCATGCCGATCCTTGTGGTGGTCCTGTTCGGCCTCGCGCGTACCAGCGGGTTGCTGCTCGAGTTCATCTTCTTCTACCCGCTGTTCATGTCGCTGTTGTGGATGACCGGCGGCGTCTATTTCTACCTGCAGCGCGAGCGCCACGGCGCCGATCCCACCCATCCGCCGCCGATCGACAGCCCGCCGTTCGTCTCGATCCTGGTGCCCTGCTTCAACGAGGCGGCGAACGTCGCCGAGACGATCGGTGCCGCCGCCCTGCAGAATTACCCGGCGTTCGAGGTGATCGCGATCAACGACGGCTCGCGCGACGGCACCGGCGACATCCTCGACTACCTGATGATCCAGTATCCTGAGCTGCGCGTCGTGCACCTGATCAAGAACCAGGGGAAGGCGATGGCGCTGCGCATGGGCGCCCTGGTGGCGCGCAGCGAGTATCTCGTGTGCGTCGACGGCGACGCGCTGCTCGACCCCAACGCGACCGCCCACCTGGTCCAGCCGCTGATCCGCTTTCCGCGCGTCGGCGCCGTCACAGGCAATCCGCGCATCCGCACGCGCTCCACGCTGCTCGGTCGCATCCAGGTCGGCGAGTTCTCCTCGATCATCGGGTTGATCAAGCGCGCGCAACGCGTCTACGGCAACGTCTTCACCGTGTCGGGCGTGATCGTCGCCTATCGACGCGCCGCGCTGCACCGCTGCGGCTATTGGAGCCTCGACACGGTCACCGAGGACATCGACGCGAGCTGGAAGCTCCAGGTCGACCACTGGAGCATCCAGTACGAGCCGAACGCGCTGTGCTGGATCCTGATGCCCGAGACGTTTCGCGGACTGTGGCGTCAGCGGTTGCGCTGGGCCCAGGGCGGCGCCGAGGTATTCCTCAAGCAACTGCGCCAGCTGTTCGATTGGCGGCGTCGACGCATGTGGGGGCTCGTGATCGAATACTGCCTGAGCGTCGTGTGGTCTTACGCGCTGATCTTCTCCGTCGTGTTGTGGGCGGTCGGCAAGTTCATCGCCATGCCGGAAGGCTTGAACGTACCGTCGATCGAGCCGCCGGCCTTCTGGGGCCTGCTGTTGGCGACCACCTGCCTCGCGCAATTCGCCGTCGCGCTGTGGATCGAGCAGCGCTACGAGCCGCGTCTGCTCACGCTCGTCATCTGGGTCATCTGGTACCCGTTCTTCTTCTGGGCGCTTTCGCTGGCCGCCACCGTCGTCGGCTTCCCCAAGGCTCTGATCGACCGGCGCCGCGCCCGCGCACGCTGGGAGAGCCCCGATCGAGGATACCGGCCATCTGCCGTGGACTAGTCATCGACGGATCCGCCACCCGTCCGCCCTGGGTGCACGCCCGCGACTGGGTGCTGTCGGCCGTGATGTGGCTGATCTATGTCTGGCTGATTCGCGAGACCTTCATCGATCTCTACCTGCTGATCGAACACGGCAGCGCGTGGCTGTTCCTCCGCGCGTCGCGTCCCGACATGCCGATGGTGTTCCGCTTCCTGCACACGCTGGGCACCTATGGCCAGGTCGCCCTGCTGAATGGCTCGATCCTGATCGTTTGGGCGCACTACAACCGCCGACGCTTCCGGGGCCGCGACCAGCGCAAGGCAATCGCCTCGCTGAGCCACGCCGACCTCGCCGCGCGCTACGACTGCTCGGCCGAGCAGATCGCGCTCTGGCAGGAAAGCCGCAGCATGGCGATCAGCCACACGAGCACCGGCAGGCTGATCGCCGTGGCCCGCGGCCGCAACGCCGCCGGCAGCGCCAACGGGTCCGCGACCGTTACGCACCGATGAAGTCCGCCATCAGGCGGATCTGCTCCTCGATCATGTGACGGCCGTGATGGACCGGGCAGCCGCGCGCCGCGGCGGCGGCGAGCAGCGCCGTGGTCTCCGGATTCATGACCACTTCCGCGACCACGCTGTCGGGGCCGAGGCGCGCCACGTCGAACGGCAGCGCGTCGCCGGGCTTGAGGCCGAGCGAGGTGCCGTTGATCGCGAGCGCATGGCCGCTCGGATCGGGCGAGCCGAGCGCGACCTCGACGCCCGGGTAGGCCGCGCGCACGCGCGCCGCCAGGTCGGCCGCCTTGGCCGCCGTGCGGTTGAACAGGGTGAGGCGCGCGACCCCGGCGTCGGCGAGCGCGAACGCGACCGCGCTGGCGGCGCCGCCCGCGCCGGCGAGATAGACGCGCCGGCCGCGCGGGTCGTGGCCCTTGTGGCGCAGGCCGGCGACGAAGCCGACGCCGTCGAACATGGTGCCGACCAGCCGCCCGTCGCGCGCGCGCCGCACGGTATTGACCGCGCCGATCAGCCGGCCCTCGCGCGAGACCTCGTCGCACAGCCCGACCATCGCGGTCTTGTGCGGGATCGTCACGACGAAGCCCGCGAGGTTCGTCATCGCGCGCAACCCGTCGAGCAGCGCGGCCAGGCCTTCCGGCGGCACCTCGATCGGCACCAGCACGGCATCGATGCCGTGCTCCCGGAAAAAGCCGTTGAACACCATCGGCGTGCGCACGTGCGTCACCGGGTCGGCCAGGATGCCGAACAGCCGCGTATGGCCCGTGATCTGCCAGCCGCTCACGGCGGCGCTCAGGCGGTCGCGCCGTCGGCCCGCGCGCTCGGCCGGTGCGCCGCGAACTCGCGCAGCGCCGCCGCGACGTCGTCGCGTCCGGCGATCGCCGCAGTCTCCAGCACCTTCGAGATGCTGGGCGACGCCTCGCCGCCGTGGACGCGCATGATCGGGTGGTCGAGCCAGTCGAAGAAGCGGCGCTGGATCTCGTCGCCCAGGATGGTCCCGTAGGACGTGCCGAGCGCGCCCTGCTCGACCACCATGACGGCGTTGGTCTTGCGGATGCTGGCGCCGATGGTCTCCCAGTCGATGCCGGCGCGGTCGAGCGAGCGCAGGTCGATCACCTCGGCGTCGATGCCGAGCGCCTCGACCGCCTCGAGCACCGGCTTCACCATCGCGAGGTAGGTCAGGATCGTGACGCCGTTGCCGGCGCGCGCGACGCGGGCGCGGCCGAGCGGGATGAAGTAGTCGAGATCGTCGGCCGGCGCCGGGCCGTTGGCGGTGTAGAGCGCGACGTGCTCGAGCACCAGCACCGGATCCTGGCAGCGCAGCGCGCTGTTCATCAGCCCGACATAGTCGAACGGCGTGGTCGGCGCGACGATGCGCCAGCCGGGCGACAGCGCGAACAGGCCGGTCGGATCCATCGAGTGCTGCGAGCCGTAACCGGTGCCCATCGCGCATTTGGTGCGCAGCACCAGCGGCACCGGATCGTCGCCGCCGAACATGTGGCGTGCCTTGGCGATCTGGTTGAACACCTGGTCGGCGGCGACCCAGGTGAAGTCGGCGTACATGAACTCGACGATCGGGCGATAGCGCCCGTCCATCGCGACGCCGCCGCCGAACCCCGAGAACGCCTCCTCGCTGATCGGCGTCTGCAGGATGCGGTCGGGAAACGCGTCCTTGAGGCCGCGCGTGGCGCCGTTGGTGCCGCCGCGCAGCTTGTGGATGTCCTCGCCGAGCACGAAGATGCGCTCGTCGGTCGTCATCCGGCGGTGGAGCACGTCGGCGATCACGTCGACGAACTTGGCCTCGACGACCTTGCCCTTGAAGCTGTCGAGCTCCTCGTAGCGCGCGCCGGCGAACTCGGACAGGTCGCCGCGCACGCCGAAATCGCGGAACGACGGCGCCGGCCACAGGCTCGGCCGGATGCGGCGGCGGTTGCCGTCGGGCTCGGTCAGCTCGGCGACCGCGCGCGCCATCACCTGCTGCGCCTCCAGGCGCATGCGCGCCACCTGGTCGTCGGTCACGTGGCCGAGCGCGACCGCCTCGCGCGCCACCCGGTCGATCGGGTCGCGGGCGCGCCACGCAGTCTCCTCGTCCTTGGTGCGATAGCCGAAGGCGCTGCCGGGCAACGGCCCGTTCTGGTGGAAGTAGCGATAGGTCTCGGCCTCGACGATCACCGGGCCCTTGCCGGCGCGCAGCATGCCGACCGCCTCGTCCATCGCCAGCGCGACCGCCAGCGGATCCATGCCGTCGACCCGGAACGCCGGGATGCCGAAGCCCGCGCCGCGCGCCGACAGGCGCCGCTCGCGCGTCGACTCGGTCACGGTGGTCGCGACGGCGTACTGGTTGTTGTCGATGAAGAAGCAGAGCGGCAGGTCGTAGAGCGCCGCCAGGTTCATGGTCTCGAGCACGGCGCCGATGTTGGTCGCGCCGTCGCCGAAGAACGTGACCATGACCTGCCCCGTGCCGGCGCGCTTGTGCGCCCACGCCGCGCCGGCGGCCATCGGCACGCCGCCGCCGACGATCGCGTTGGTGCCGAGGCAGCCGGCCTCCGGCCAGCGCAGGTGCATCGAGCCGCCGCGGCCTTTGCAGTAGCCCTGTGCCAGACCCATGATCTCCGCCAGCGCCTTCTGCAGCATCGCGGGCACCGGCGCGGCGAGCCCGCGGCGCGGATCGTGGTCGGGCGGCACGAGGTGGTTGAGCGCCTTGGCGAGGAACTGGTGGTGGCCGCGGTGCGAGCCGTTGACCTGATCGCGCGAATTGAGCGGCGCGATCGCACCGACCGCCCCGCCTTCCATGCCGATGCTCGAATGCGCCGGGCCGTGCACCAGCTGCTCGCCGGCGAGCTCGAGCACGCTCTCCTCGAAGGCGCGGATCACCTGCATGTCCTGGAGCATCCGCAGCAGACGCGCGGCGCCGGCGCCGCGCCAGTCGTCGGGCGTGGTGCGGATCTCGCGCCACGGCGCGGCGTGCTTGAGCTCGATGATGTCTGGCACCCGTTTCCCCCCGGTTTCCGGATAATCATGGGACATTGTCCCCGCGTCGTCATCACCCCCCATCCCAACCTTCCCCCGCAAGGGGGGAAGGAGTCAGAGTGAGGGAGCGTCACCGCTCTCAACTCGCGCCCCCCCGACCGAACGCGCTCGTGCCTTCGGCTGCCGCGCGGAGGGCGAGGGTTGGGGGGCGACCAATGAAAGGGATACACGTCGATGGCCCAGCTTCCCGACACGATGCGCTTCATCGACATCAAGGGATCGGGGCCGCCCGAGGTGCTGGTGCCGGCGACCGGCCCGGTGCCGCAGCCGCAGACGGGCGAGCTACTCGTCAAGGTCGCGGCCGCCGGGGTCAACCGTCCCGACGTGATCCAGCGCCAGGGCAGCTATCCGCCGCCGCCGGGCGCCTCGCCGATCCCCGGGCTCGAGATCGCCGGCACCGTGGTGGCGCTGGGCGCCGGCGCCGACGGCTGGAAGCTCGGCGACGCGCTGTGCGCGC
>DATJNS010000411.1:0-7260 GCA_035507915.1 Candidatus Sulfotelmatobacter sp. | reverse complement strand
GACGTCGTCGATGAAGCCGCGCGAGGCCGCAATGAACGGATTGGCGAACTTGTCCCGGTATTCCTCGGTGCGCTCCTCGATCTTGGCCGCGTCGCCGAGGTCGCCGCGGAAGATGATCTCGACCGCGCCCTTCGGGCCCATTACGGCGATCTCGGCGGTCGGCCAGGCATAGTTGACGTCGCCGCGCAGATGCTTCGACGACATGACGTCGTAGGCGCCCCCATAGGCCTTGCGCGTGATCACCGTGACCTTGGGCACGGTCGCCTCGGCATAGGCGAACAGGAGCTTGGCGCCGTGCTTGATGATGCCGCCGAACTCCTGGGCGGTGCCGGGCAGGAAGCCGGGCACGTCGACGAAGGTCACGATCGGGATGTTGAAGCAGTCGCAGAAGCGCACGAAGCGGGCGCCCTTGGTCGCCGAGGCGATGTCGAGGCAACCGGCCAGCACCATCGGCTGATTGGCGACGATGCCGACCGTGCTGCCGTCGAGCCGCGCGAACCCGATCACCATGTTGCGGGCGTAGCCGCTCTGCAGCTCGAAGAAGTCGCCGTCGTCGACCACCTTCGCGATCAGCTCCTTCATGTCGTAGGGCTTGTTGGGATGCGCCGGCACCAGCGTGTCGAGCGACAGTTCGATGCGGTCGGCCGGATCGACGGACGGGCGCGTCGGCGGCGGCTCGCGGTTCGACGACGGCAGGAAATCGATGAAACGGCGCGTCTCGAGCAGCGCTTCGATGTCGTTCTCGAACGCGAGATCCGCCACGCCGGAGCGCGTCGTGTGGGTGACCGCGCCGCCAAGCTCCTCCTGGGTGACGGTCTCGTGGGTCACCGTCTTCACCACGTCGGGACCGGTGACGAACATGTAGGACGAGTCCTTGACCATGAAGATGAAGTCGGTCATCGCCGGCGAATAGACGGCGCCGCCGGCGCATGGCCCCATGATCAGCGAGATCTGCGGGACCACGCCCGACGCCAGCACGTTGCGCTGGAACACGTCGGCATAGCCGGCGAGGCTCGCCACGCCCTCCTGGATGCGCGCGCCGCCGGAGTCGTTGAGGCCGATCACCGGCGCGCCCACCTGCGTCGCCTGATCCATGATCTTGCAGATCTTCTCGGCATGCGCCTCGGAGAGGCTGCCGCCGAACACCGTGAAGTCCTGGCTGAACACGAAGACGAGCCGGCCCTTGATGGTGCCGAAGCCGGTCACCACGCCGTCGCCCGGGATGCGCTGCTCGCCGATGCCGAAGTCCGACGAGCGGTGCTCGACGAACATGTCCCATTCCTCGAAGCTGTCCTCGTCGAGCAGCAGCTCGAGCCGCTCGCGTGCGGTCAGCTTGCCCTTGGCGTGCTGGGCCTCGATGCGCCGCTCGCCGCCGCCGTTGCGCGCCGCGGCGCGCCGCTCTTCCAACCGGCGCAGAATGTCCTGCATATGGCCGAGCCCACCCGAATGGCCGCCTGGGCCTTCCGCATAGCACCCCGGCCCACCCTGCTCAAGCAAGGTCCGCCCAAGAGGGCGGTCAGTCGGCCGCGGTCAGCTCGAGGAACCGGCCGGCCGCGACGAGGTCGGCGCGCAGCTCGGCCCGCCGGCGCGCGGCTTCGCGATCCTCGCCCCAGCGCTCGATCTGGAAGGTCTCGTCGAGCTGGGACAGCGCCCAGGCCTCGTCGGCGGACAGCCGACGTGCCAGCAACGCCAGCGCCAGCACCACCGAACCGGCGGCGGCGGTCGCCGCGTTCAAGCCGGTCAGGCGCAGCGCATCCAGCGGCTCGAGCGCGCCGCGCAGCGCATCGAGCGCGGCGCTCGGCTGCGGGCGCGGCATCAGGCCGTGGGCGACCTCGAGCCGCACCGCATGATGCGCCTCGATCCAGTCGACCAGGGGCTGCCACATTGCGGTCTGCCGGTCGACCAGCTCGGGCGGCTCGGTGGCGCGGTAGCACAGGAGATCGGTCTCGCCGTAGCGGGTCAGCTGGTCGATGACGGTCGTGCGCGCACGCGCGACCCGGTCGAGCGCGGTCGCCGCCAGCTGCATCAGCGGCATCGTGCGCGGCACGACGCGCTCGCCCTGCGCCGACCATTCCTCGGCGATCGCCTCGGCGAGCGCGCGCGCCGGGATGACGAGCGCGGCGCCGGCGGGCGTGTTGACGCGCCGTCCGTCCAGCGCGACGCCGTAACCCTCCGGATGGGCGATGACCGCCACCTCGCGATAGAGCCGCTTCATGCGGCTATCAGATATCGCTTCCGTCGCGACATTGCGAGCCGTCCGCCGGGCGCCCGAGGTGTCGCAAATCAGGTATTCGACAAGGCCGCGAACAGCGGCGGCAGCTCCGCGCTGTGGGCGACCAGGTGGGCGGCGCCCGCGTCTTCGAGCTCGGCAGCCTCGTGGTAGCCCCAGCGCACCCCGATCGGCAGGGTGCCGGCCGCGCGCGCCATCGTGATGTCGTAGGTCGTGTCGCCGACCATCGCCGCCGCCTCGGCCGCGACGCCGACCTCCTCGAGCGCGCTCAGGAGCATCGCGGGATTCGGCTTGCCGGGCTGCTGGTCTCCGGTCTGCAGCGTCGCGAACAGGGATCGCAGCCCGTGCCGCTCCAGGCCCGCCAGCAGGCCGCGCTGCGACTTGCCGGTCGCGATGCCGAGGGTGAAGCCGGCGTTCGCCAACGCCTCGAGCATCTCGCGCACGCCGGGGAACAGCGCCTCGCGCATCGCCGCGTCGGCCTGCGCCGCCTGGAACCCGGCGCGGTAGCCCTCCGCCAGCGCCTGGTGCTGCACGGGATCGAGCCCGGGCGCCAGGCGGGCGAGGCCTTCGACCAGCGGCAGCCCGACGATCCGCCGGATCGCCGCGTCGGCCGGCGCCGCCAGGTCGTGGCGCGCGAACGCGGCGCGCACCGACGCGATAATGACGTGCTGGCTGTCGACCAGTGTGCCGTCGAAATCGAAGACGATCAGCTTCACGAAACGGCCTCGTTGGGGCCCGTCCGGGCCCGCGTCCTTATGCTCGTTATGCCGTCGAACAGGCTTGCCATAGTCTGCACCCGCTGGATAGAGACACGACATGGCCGAGCTTCTCGAGGGCGCGCAGATTTTCGACCGCACCGGGAGCGTCCCGCGCCCGGGCCTGCCGCTGATCGCTCGCGAGATGCTCGACTACTGGCGACCCAGCGACGTGCGCGCGGCGGCGCGCGTGGTCGCGGCGGCGCCGCGCGGCGACGGCCACCCCGTCCTGGTGCTGCCGGCGCTGCTCAAGAGCGACCACTCGACCGCGTATCTGCGCGCCCATCTGGAGCGGCTGGGGTATGTCGCGCACGGCTGGGGGCTCGGCACCGACATCGGGCCGACCGACTGGGCGCTCGACGGCAGCGAGCGCCGGTTGCGCGAGCTGCACCGGCGCCACCGCAGGACGGTCAGCGTGATCGGTCACAGCATGGGCGGCCTGATCGCGCGCGAGATCGCCAAGCAGGTTCCCGAGGCGGTTCGGCAGGTCATCACGCTGTGCAGCCCGTTCCGCCCGCCGATCGCCAGCAACGTCGAGCTGGCGTTCCGGCTGTTCGCGCCGTTTCATTCCCAGCGCGTGCCCGAGCTGTGGGCGAGCCTGCCGCATCCGCCGCCGGTGCCGACTACGGCGATCTACACCCGCACCGACGGCGTGGTGTCGTGGCAGAGCTGCTGCGACGCCTCGACGGACAGCCACGAGAGCATCGAGGTCGCGGGCTGCCACACCACGATGGCGCGCAACCCCGGCGCGCTCGCGGTCATCGCCGATCGTCTGGCGCAACCCGAGGGAACCTGGCGCCCTCACGAACCGCGCTGAGCGCCGCTACACGTTGTCGAGCCGCGCCTTGGCGCCGAGATAGCCGCCGTGGTGGCGCAGGCCGTAGTCGCGCTTGGTGATGCCCTTGCGCTCCATCAGGACGAGCGCCAACGCGTCGCCGATCGCCGACATCACCGCGATGCTCGCAGTCGGCGTCAAGCCGAGCGGGCACGGCTCGGCGATCTCTCCCATGTCGAGCACGACGTCGGAGAGCGGCCGCAGATCCGATTCCGGATGCGACGTGATGGCGATCACCTTGCGCGTGCCGAGGTGCTCGCTGAACTCGATCAGCTCGACGACCTCGCGGGTCTTGCCGCTGGTCGAGAAGGCAACGATGCAGTCGCCCGCCGCGATCAAGCCGAGATCGCCATGCGCGGCCTCGCCGGGATGGACGAACACCGCCGGCGTGCCGGTCGAGCACAGCGTGGCGGCGAACTTGTGGGCGATGTAGCCCGCCTTGCCCATGCCGGTGGCGACCACCTTGCCGGGCACCTGCTCGAGCAAGGCGATCGCCTGCTCGAACGTCCGGTCGACCTCGACGGCCGAGATCGCGGCCGCCTCCGCTGCCAGGATTGCCTTGATTTTGCTTTGAATATCCACGGTCCCCTGACCCCCTGCGCGCCAGTGTGGCGCAATCTAGCGAAATCGGCCGGCGCGCTCTACGGCTCCGGCGGCATGGCAAAGCCCAGATACTGGAAGGTCTCGCGCATATGGGCGGGCGGCGGCGCGGATACCTCGAGGATGCCGCCGCGCGGATGCGGCAGGCGGATGCGCCGCGCGTGAAGGTGCATCTGGGGCGCCAGCTCGGCGCCGGGCAGGAACGCCGCCGCGCCGCCATACTTGCCGTCGCCCAGGATCGGCGTCCCGAGCACGACGCAGTGGACGCGCAGCTGATGGGTCCGGCCGGTCACCGGCACGAGCTCGAGCCAGGCCGCCCGGCGTCCCGCGGCGTCGAGGGTGCGATAGTCGGTGATCGCGCGCTGGCCCTCCTCGTCGTCGGCGGCGACCCGTTCGCCGCCGTGACCGCGCTTTTTGGCGAGGGCTCGATCGACGCGCCCGGCGCGCGGCGACGGTACGCCGACGACCACCGCCCAATAGAGCTTCTCGGCATCCTTGCCGCGGAACGATTCGGCGAGCTGCGCCGCCGCCGCCGCGGTGCGCGCGAGCACCAGCACGCCGCTGGTGTCGCGGTCGAGCCGATGCACCAGGCGCGGCCGCTCGGCGGCGTCGAAGCGCAGCGCATCGAGCATGCCGTCCAGGTGCCGCGTCGTACCGGCACCGCCCTGGACGGCGAGACCCGCCGGCTTGTCGATCACCAGCACGTCGTCGTCGCGATGCAGCACCAGGGCGCGCAGCGCCGCGGCGTCGCGCTCGCCGACCGCCGGCCGCGGCGGCGCCGGTGTCTTTGGCGCAAGCGGCGGGACGCGCACCACCTGGCCCGGCGCCAGGCGTTGCCCGGCGGTCGCCCGGCGACCGTCGACCCGCACTTGGCCGGTGCGCAGCAGCTTCTCGAGCCGGCCGTGGGCCAAGTCCGGGAAATGACGCTTGAACCAGCGATCGAGCCTGAGCTCGCCCTCGCCGTCGCCGACCGCCATGCTGCGGACGCCGGTCACGTCTCGTCGCCGCTCGTCCCGCCTTTGCCGGCGGTCTGGGCGCGGCGCTTGTCCCACCACTCCAGCCGCTTGCGGATCTCGCGCTCGAAGCCGCGCTCGGGCGGATCGTAGAAGCGTTGGCGCGGCATGCCGTCGGGAAAGTAGTTCTGGCCCGAGAACGCGTCGTCGGTGTCGTGATCGTAGGCGTAGCCCTTGCCGTAGCCGAGGTCCTGCATCAGGCGGGTCGGCGCGTTGAGGATATGGGCCGGCGGCATCAGCGAGCCGGTCTCGCGCGCACTGCGCGCCGCGGCGCCGAATGCCCGATAGTTGGCGTTCGACTTGGGCGCGGTGGCGAGGAACAGCACGGCCTGCGCGAGCGCGAGCTCGCCCTCGGGGCTGCCCAACCGGTCATAGGCGTCCCACGCGGCGAGCGCCTGGACCAGCGCCTGGGGATCGGCCAAGCCGACATCCTCGACAGCGAAGCGCACCAGCCGGCGTGCGATGTAGTGCGGATCCTCGCCGCCGGCCAGCATACGCTGGAACCAGTACAGCGCGGCATCGGCGTCCGAGCCGCGCAGCGACTTGTGCAGCGCCGAGATCAGGTTGTAGTGCTCTTCGCGATCCTTGTCGTAGACCGCGGCGCGCCGCTGCACCGCCTCGAGCAGCGCGCGCTGATCGAGCGGCTGGTCGGCGGGCAGGGCGTAGAGCGCCTCGACCAGGTTGAGGACGTAGCGGCCGTCGCCGTCGGCGAGCGCGAGCAGGAGCTCGCGCGCTTCGTCGGTGAGCGGCAGCTGGCGTCCGGTTTCGGCCTCGGCGCGGCGCAGGATCTCGCCGAGCGCCGCGCCGTCGAGGCGCTTGAGCACGAACACCTGCAGCCGGCTGAGCAGCGCCGCGTTGAGCTCGAAGGATGGGTTCTCGGTGGTCGCGCCGACCAGCGTGACCGTGCCGTCCTCGACGTAGGGCAGGAAGCCGTCCTGCTGGGCGCGGTTGAAGCGATGGATCTCGTCGATGAACAGCAGAGTGCCGCGCCCCATGGCGCGACGCTCGCGGGCGGCCTCGAAGATCCGGCGCAGATCGGCGACACCGGAGAACACCGCCGACAGCGGCTCGAAGTGCAGCTCGGTGGTATCGGCGAGCAGGCGCGCGATGGTCGTCTTGCCGCAGCCCGGCGGACCCCACAGCACCATCGACGCCAGCTTGCCGGCCGCGGCCATGCGGCCGATCGGACCGGTCGGGCCGAGCAGATGATCCTGACCGACCACCTCGGCCAGCTTGGTCGGGCGCAACCGGTCGGCCAACGGCCGCGGCGCCTGCGGCGTGAACAGCCCGGCGGGCGCCGATGGTGCAGCCGACTTGCGGCGCGGGCTCATCCGCTCACCGTGACGTTCAGGACCTGGCGTCCGCGCCGTATGGCGATTTGCCATCGGCCGACGCGCTCCGCGACCACGGTCTCGAGCTGTTTGACCGCCGCGATGTCGCGATCATTGACCTTGAGGATGATGTCGCCGCGCTGCAACCCCAACTGGGCGGCCGGTGTGCTTGGGCGCAGGTCGACGACGATCACGCCGCGCGGCTGGCCCTCGATCCCCAGCTCGTCGGCCACCGCCGGCGACAGGTTGGCAACCGTGGCGCCGGCCAGCGGCTGGTTGCCGCGCAGCTCGGTGGCATCGCGCGGCGGCGTCTCGGGCGGACCGACCAGCGCCACGGTAAAGTGCCGCTCGTTGTCTTGGCGCAAGGCGTCGACCGTCGTGGTCTGCCCGACCGGCAAGGTCGCGAACCGGAAACGCAGGGCCTCGGCGTCGTCGACCTCGTGTCCGCCCACCTGGGTGACGATGTCGCCGACGCGCAGCCCGGCGCGGTCGGCCG
>DATJNS010000410.1:0-10589 GCA_035507915.1 Candidatus Sulfotelmatobacter sp. | reverse complement strand
TCGCTGAATCGTCATCCTCGGGCTTGTCCCGAGGTTCCACGTCTTCGGGCCGCTCGTCGAAAGAAAGACGTGGATGCTCGGGACGAGCCGGCTGTAGTGGCGGCAAGATGCTGAGTCGCCGCAAGAACCGGGTCGCGCCGTGCGCTCGCGCCGACCATGTTGTGCCTCAGCACAGCATGGAGAACCAGTCATGAGCTTCCGCATCAAAGGCCTGCCGGCCGAGCCGTTCCAAGATCTGTTCGCCTTGTCGGACGCCGAGCTGAAGGCGCGCAACGTGCTGCGGCGCACGGCGGCGCATCCGGCGCCGTGCCGCGTCAGCCTGACGGACGCCGCGCTCGGCGACGAGATCCTGCTGGTCAACTACACCCACCATCCGGTCGACAACCCGTATCACGCGCACTACGCGATCTGGGTGCGGCCGGGCGAGGCGACCTTCGAGGCGGTCGATCAGGTGCCCGACCAGCTGCGCCGGCGCATCCTCGCGCTGCGCACCTGGGACGCCGACGACATGATGGTCGGGTTCGAGGTGGTCGACGGGCGCCAGATCGAGGGCGCGATCGAGCGGCTGTTCGGCGATCCGCGCGCCGCCTACATGCACGCCCACTTCGCCGGGCCCGGCTGCTACGCGGCGCGCATCGAGCGCGCGTGATCAGTAGCCGAGCGTCGTGTCGATCTCCTGCAACAGCCGGCCGCCGGCCTGAACGCTGCGGATGTTCTTGACCATCTCGGTGACGAGCTGCGCCACGGTCGGCCGACGCGCCACGTGGGGCATCACGGTGACCTTGGGGTGCGTCCACAGGGGGTTGTCCGGCGGCAGCGGCTCGGGCGACAGCGCGTCGAGCGCCGCGTAGGCGAGCTGTCCGGAGTCGAGCGCGCGGATCAGGTCGGCCTGGACCACATGCTTGCCGCGCCCGACGTTGATCAGCATGGCGCCGCGCGGCATCATCGCGAAGGTGCGCGCGCAGAAGATGCCCTCGGTCTCGCGGGTGAGCGGCAGCAGGCACACGGCGATGTCGGTCTGGCCGAGGAAGCGCTCGAGCTGGTCGTTGCCGTGGAAGATCGGCACCTCCTCGGAGCCGCGCGGCGAGCGCACCCACGCCGAGACCGGGAAGCCGAGCGACTTCAGCACCAGCGCTGGCGCCTTCGCCATCATGCCGTAGCCGAGGAAGCCGATGCGGCGCTGCTCGGGCCGCTTGATCGTCGTGCGCCACCACTCGCGCCGCGCCTGCGCCGCCTGATAGGCCGGCATGTCGCGATGGAAGCGCAGCACGTGCATGACGACGTATTCCGTCATCATGGGGTCGCCGCCCGGCGGCTCGACCTTGCCGAGCGGCACCTTGGGCATCTTGGGGTGGTCGACGAACGACTCGACGCCGGCCGAGCGGCTGAACATCGCCTTCAGGTTCGGCAGCGGCGGGATGACGTCGAAATCGGGATGCATGAAGGCGAGATATTCGATGTCGGTCAGCTTGCCGGCCTCGGGCCAGACGCGGACCTCGAGCTCGGGAATCTGCTCGGCGAAGGTGCCGCGCCACAGCTCCGTGGCGCCGATATGCTTGTCGAGACCGTAGATGAGCAGCGCCATGTCCCCTCCTGCGCCCGATCGGGCGACCGTCTCTTGTAGTCGAAACCCGCCGCCAATTGAACTTGGCCAGGGCGCCTGTTAGGGTCGCGGCACGCCCGCGAACCCTGTGGGAGAGACCGGCGCGGCCGATGAGGCGGCGCCGGCGCCGAAGGAGCAACCGGCCCCGGAAACTCTCAGGCAAAAGGACCGCAGGGGGATGGCGCTCTGGAAAGCGGCTCGCGCGCGTGTCGTGCGCGGGAGCCCACCGAAGAGGTAAGCCGCGTAGCGCGATCGCGCGGTCAATCTTTCAGGTCCGAGGACAGAGGGGGCCGTCGGAGGGAACCGGGCGCACGCGGCGCCCGGTGAGCCTGCGGCGGTCGCGTAGCCTCGGGGGTCCTGCTTTGCCGGCAGACGACGCGCTCCAGACCACGCCGCTCGATGGGCTGCACCGCGCGCTCGGCGCCAAGATGGTGCCGTTCGCCGGCTACGACATGCCGGTGCAGTATCCAGCCGGCATCCTCGCCGAGCACAATTGGACGCGCACCCACGCCGGGCTGTTCGACGTCTCGCATATGGGGCAGGTGCGCTTGGACGGCGCCGGCGCGGCGGCGGCGCTCGAGCGCCTGGTGCCCGGCGACATCGTCGGCCTCAAGCCGCAGCGCACCCGCTACACGCTGTTCACGAACGATGCCGGCGGCATTCTCGACGACCTGATGGTCACCAATTGCGGCGACCACCTGTTCCTGATCGTCAACGCCGCGTGCAAGGCAGCCGACATCGCCCACCTCGAGGCGGGGATCGGTCGCGACTGTGCGGTGACGCCGTGTCCGCAGCGCGCGCTGCTGGCGCTGCAGGGTCCCGAGGCCGCCGCCACGCTGGCGCCGCACGCGCCCGCGGCGGGCGCGCTCGGCTTCATGGCCGGAGCCGCCATGGCGGTTGCGGGCATCCCGTGCTTCGTCACGCGCTCGGGCTACACCGGCGAGGACGGCTTCGAGATCTCGGTCGCCAACGCCAACGCCGAGGCGCTGGCGCGCCGGCTGCTCGCCGACGTCCGCGTGAAGCCGATCGGCCTCGGCGCGCGCGATTCGCTGCGCCTGGAGGCCGGGCTGTGCCTCTACGGCCACGACATCGACACCACGACGACACCGATCGAGGCCGATCTCGCCTGGACGATCCAGAAGCGCCGCCGCGAATCCGGGGGCTTCCCGGGCGCCGCCGTTATCCTGAAGCAGCTCGCCGACGGCGCGCCCCGCAAGCGCGTGGGCCTCAAGCCCGACGGCAAGGCGCCGGCGCGCGAGCACACGCGCATCACGGCACGCGACGGCGCGCTGCTCGGCGAGGTCACCAGCGGTGGCTTCGGCCCGACCGTCGGCGGTCCGATCGCGATGGGCTACGTCGCGGCCGCGGGCGCCGCGCCGGGCACGACCGTCAACCTGATCGTGCGCGACCAGCCGCGGCCCGCCGCGGTCGTGCCGATGCCGTTCGCCCCCCACCGCTATCACCGCGGATAACCGCATCGCCGGAGGTAACAGTGAGCCAGCTCAAGTTCAGCAAGGAGCACGAATGGGTCCGGGTCGACGGCGACATCGCGACCGTCGGCATCACGGACTACGCCCAGGGCCAGCTCGGCGACGTCGTCTATGTCGAGCTGCCCGAGGTCGGTCGCCAGATCGTGCAGGACAAGGAGGCCGCCACCGTTGAATCCGTCAAGGCGGCGTCGGAGGTGTTCGCGCCGATCTCCGGCGAGGTCGTCGAGGTCAACGCCGCGCTCGCCGACGCGCCCGCCACCGTCAACGAGGCGCCGACCGGCGACGGCTGGTTCTTCAAGCTCAAGATCAAGAACCCGAAGGAGCTCGACGGGCTGATGGACGAGGCCGCTTACAAGAAATACGTCGAGGGGCTGGCCTGATGCGCTATCTGCCGCTCACCGACGCCGATCGGCGCGCCATGCTGGCGACCATCGGCGTCGCCTCCGTCGACGCGCTGTTCCGCGACGTGCCCAAGGCCGCGTGGCTCGACGCGCCGGTCGACCTGCCGCCGCACCAGGGCGAGCTCGAGGTCGAGCGCGCGCTCGGCCGGATGGCGGCGAAGAACCTGCCCGCCGGCTCGGTGCCGTTCTTCATCGGCGCCGGCGCCTATTGCCATCACGTGCCGGCCGCGGTCGACCACATCATCCAGCGCGGCGAGTTCTTGACCTCCTACACGCCCTATCAACCCGAGATCGCCCAGGGCACGCTGCAATATCTGTTCGAGTTCCAGTCCCAGGTCGCGCTGATCACCGGCATGGATGTCGCCAACGCCTCGATGTACGACGGCTCGACGGCGTGCGCCGAGGCGGTCCTGATGGCGAACCGGGTGACGCGGCGTACCCGCGCGCTGTTGTCCGGCTCGCTGCATCCGCACTATCGCGAAGTCGTCGCGACCCACGCGCAGTTCGTCGGATTCACGGCCGACGCGGCGGCGCCCGACGTCGCGGGCGACGAGGATCTGGCGGCGCGGATCGACGAGGGCACGTCGTGCGTGGTGGTGCAGAACCCCGGCTTCTTCGGCCACGTGCGCGACCTGCGGCCGCTCGCCGCCGCGGCGCACGCCAAGGGCGCGCTGCTCGTCGTCGTGGTGACCGAGGCGGTGTCGCTGGGCGCGCTGCAAGCGCCGGGCGAGATGGGTGCCGACATCGTGGTCGCCGAGGGCCAGTCGATCGGCAACGGTCTGAATTTCGGTGGACCCTATGTCGGGCTGTTTGCAACCCGCGAGCAGCACGTGCGCCAGATGCCGGGCCGGCTGGTCGGCGAGACCACCGACGTCGACGGCAGGCGCGGCTGGGTCCTCACTCTCTCGACCCGCGAGCAGCACATCAGGCGCGAGAAGGCGACGTCCAACATCTGCACCAACTCCGGCCTGTGCGCGCTCGCCTTCACGGTGCATTTGTCGCTGCTCGGCGAGGCCGGGTTCCGGCGCCTGGCAGCGCTCAACCACGCGAGCGCGGTGCGCCTGGCCGAGGCGCTCGGCGGCGTGCCCGGCGTCGACATCGTCAACCGCACCTTCTTCAACGAGTTCACGGTGCGCCTGAAACGCCCGGCGGCGCCGGTGGTCGACGCGCTGGCCGCGCGTCGCATCCTGGGCGGCGTGCCGGTCAGCCGGCTCTATCCCGACGCGCCGGCGCTCGCCGACCTGTTGCTCGTCGCCGCGACCGAGACGACCACGCAGGACGACATCGACGCGTTCGCGGTTGCGCTCGGGCGCGTGCTCAAGGAGGTGCCGTGATGGACCGCTCGCAGGGACGTACCGGCCGCGCCGTGCCCGAGGACGCATCCGATGGCGCCGGCGCCGGCGCGACGGTGAGCGGCCATCGCGGCCTCATGCTCGAGGAGCCACTGATCTTCGAGCAGGACGAAGCCGGGCGCTGTGGCGTCGACCTGCCGGAGCCGCCGCGGGTCGCGAGCCGGCTGGGCGGGCTCGAGCGCCGGCAGCCGATCGGCCTGCCCGGCCTGTCGGAGCCGCAGGTGGTGCGTCACTACACGCGGCTCAGCCAGCGCAACTACGGCATCGATTCGGGCCTGTTCCCGCTCGGCTCGTGCACCATGAAGCACAACCCGCGGCTCAACGAGCGCATGGCGCGGCTGCCCGGCTTCGGCGACGTCCATCCGCTGCAGCCGCCGGCGACGGTGCAGGGCGCGTTGGAGCTGATCGCGACCCTGGCGCACTGGCTCAAAACCCTGACCGGCATGCCGGCGATCGCGCTGTCGCCGGCCGCCGGCGCGCACGGCGAGCTCGCCGGCATCATGACGATCCGCGCCGCGCTGACGGCGCGCGGCGACGCGCGACGCAAGATCCTGGTGCCCGAGTCGGCGCACGGCACCAACCCGGCGACCGCCGCGGCGTGCGGCTACGCGGTCGAGGCGATCCCGGCCAATCCGCGCGGGCGCGTCGATCTCGATGCCCTCAAGGCCAAGCTCGATCGCGACGTCGCCGCGATCATGATCACGAACCCCAACACCTGCGGCCTGTTCGAGCCCGAGATGATCGAGATCGCCGCCGCGATCCACGATGCGGGAGCCTTCCTGTACTGCGACGGCGCCAACTTCAACGCCATCGTCGGGCGCGTGCGGCCGGCCGATCTCGGCATCGACGTCATGCACATCAACCTGCACAAGACGTTCTCGACGCCGCATGGCGGCGGCGGGCCGGGCTCGGGCCCGATCGTGCTGTCGGCGGCGCTCGCGCCGTTCGCGCCGCTCCCGAAAGTCGTGGCGGACGGCGGCTCGTTCCGCATCGTCGAAGACCGCACGGGCGACGCGGCGCAGGCGCTCGGGCGCCTCAAGGCGTTCCACGGTCAGATGGGCATGTTCGTGCGCGCGCTCAGCTACATGATGAGCCACGGCGCCGACGGGCTGCGCCAGGTCGCCTCCGACGCCGTCCTCAACGCCAACTACCTGCTGGCCAGCCTCAAGGACGAGATCACGCCGGCGTTCGACGGCCCGTGCATGCACGAGGCGCTGTTCGACGACCGCTTCCTCAAGGACACCGGCGTGTCGACCCTCGATTTCGCCAAGGCGCTGATCGACGAGGGCTTCCATCCGATGACGATGTACTTCCCGCTGGTCGTGCACGGCGCGCTCCTGATGGAGCCGACCGAGACCGAGAGCCGCCAGTCGCTCGACCAGTTCGTCGCCGTGCTGCGCGCGCTGGCGCAGCGCGCCAAGGCGGGCGACGCCGCGCATTTCCACGCCGCGCCGCGCCTGACGCCGCGCCGCCGGCTGGACGAGACCGCGGCCGCGCGCAAGCCCGTGCTGCGCTGGCGCCCACTCGCGCCGCTCAAGGCGGCGGAGTAGCCGCCCTCCGGTTGATCAGGCGGCGTTGACCTTGAGGTCGGCGGTGCTGCCGCGCCCGTCGAGATAGGTCATCAGCGAGCCCTCGATCTCCTCGATCGAGCGGAACGCCGTCTTCTCGAGGTCCTTCAGGCGCATGTCGAAGGAGAAGAAGGTCAGCCGGCCCATCGGGTCGGCGAACGCGAAGCCGATCACCGCGTCGTTCTGCGCGATCAGGAAGCCGCTGGTGGTTTGGCCTTTGTTCAGGCTGTACGTGATGGTGTGCGACTTGATCGTCATGGGTAGCTCCCTGGTTCCGGCGGACTAGCTGAGCCGACGCGGCAGCTCCGCGATGGCCTGGTCGATCATCCGATCCGCCAATGGCCCCCGCACCTGGTTGGTCAACATCTGACGGGTCGCCGCGATGGCGACGTCGACCGCGAACTGGCGCACCTCGGCGACCGCGGATGCCTCCGCCTGGGCGATCTTCTCGATCGCGGCGCGCTTGCGGCGCTCGAGCAGCGCGGCGATGTCGCGCGACGCCTGCTCCTTCAGCCGGGCGGCCTCCTGGGTCGCGTGATCGAGCAGCGCTTTGGTCTCCTGCAGCGCGGCCTTCTGGCGCTGCTCGGCGTCGCGCAGCATCGCCTCGGCCTCGGCCCGCAGCTTCTCGGCCTCGACGATCTGCTGGCGGATGCGCTCGGCGCGCGCGTCGAGCCCGCCGGCGAGCGCCTGCTTCGCCTTCTTCCAGATCAGCACCACGAAGATGATGAAGCCGAGGAGGACCCAGACCTCGGTCTCGTGCAGCAGCGCGACCATCACCGACGCTCCGCCAGCACGCCGGCGACCGCCTGCTCGATCTCGGCCGCCGGCGGCGCGTCGCCGACCAGCCGCATCGCCGCCGCCTGCGCGGCCTCGACCGCGATCTGGCGCACGTTGGCGAGCGCGTCGCGCTTGGCCGCGGCGATGCGCGTCTCGGCCGAGCGCGCCTCGACCGCGAGCTGTTGCATCAGCTCATGCTCGCGGTGGGCCTGCTCCTTTGCCATCGTCTCCGCCATCGCCCGCACGGTCGACTGCGCCTCGGCGCGCGCCGCCGCGAGCGACCGCTCGTACTCGGCGAGCATCGCCTCGGAGCGTCCGCGCGCGTCCGCCGCCGCGCCCAGGTCGCCGTCGATCTTGGCGGCGCGCGTGTCGATCACGGCGCGTACCCGCGGCAGCCCGACCCGCGCCATCATGATAAGGAGCACGACGAAGATGACCGCGAGCCAGAACAGCTGGGTCGGGAAGCCGGTGGGATCGAGCTGGGGCATGCGGGGTGTCCGCCGTCGCGTCCGGGTTCGCCTAGGTGAACAGGATCAGGAAGGCGACCAGCAGCGCGAACAGCGCGATGGCTTCGGTGAGCGCGAAGCCCAGGATGCCGATCGGGAACACGGTGTCGCGGATCGCCGGGTTGCGGCCGACCGAGGACACCAGGTTGCCGAAGATGTTGCCGATACCGACGCCGACGCCGGCGAGCGCGATCACGGCGAGTCCGGCGCCGATCATCTTGGCAGAGGCGAGATCCATGTCTTTCTTCCTTCCGTCGTCGTCGTTGATGGTTGCGGGATGCGGGCGGGGCGCCTAGTGCAGCTCGATGGCGTCCCGAAGATAGAGGCAGGTCAAGATCGCGAACACGTAGGCCTGGATCGCGGCGACCAGGATCTCGAAGCCGGTCAGCGCGATCACGAGCAGCAGCGGCAGCAGGCCGACCGCCCAGCCGAGCGCTGCGCCCATCGACACCGCGAAGCCGGCGAACACCGCCATCATGGTGTGGCCCGCCATCATGTTGGCGAACAGACGGATCGACAGGCTGACCGGACGCGTCAGATAGGACAGGATCTCGATCGGCACCAGCAGGACCAGCAGCACCTTGGGCACGCCGTGCGGCACGAACAGGCTGAAGAAGTGGAAGCCGTGCAGGATGATGCCGAGGATGGTCACCATCAGGAACACGGTCAGCGCCAGCGCGAACGTCACGACGATGTGGCTCGTGAACGTGAAGCTGTAGGGGATCATCCCGAGCAGGTTGCCGAGCAGGATGAACATGAACAGGCTGAACACGAACGGCGTGAAGCCGCGCGCTTCCTTGCCGGCGTTGTCGCGCACCATGCCGTCGACGAACTCGTACATCAGCTCGGCGATCGACTGCAGCCGGCCCGGCACGAGCGCGCCGCGCTTGACCGACGCGGTCATCAGGAGCGTGACGAGCACCGCCGCCGCCACCATGAGGAGCGCGGAATTGCTAAACGACAGGTCGTAATGCCCGATATGCAGCGGGATCAGCGGCTGGATGGCGAATTGCTCCAGCGGACCGGCGACGTGCTGTGCTTCTGCGGCCAATCTCGTTTCCTTCTAGCCGTCCTTCTCGTCGTGCGCGCCGTCCTGGCGAAGCCCGACCTGATAGCCCATGCCCCGCACCGCGCGATAGACGTTGAGCACGCCCGCGCCGGCGCCCAGGAAAAAGAACACCACCAGCAGCCAGGGCTTGGTGCCGAGCCAGGCGTCGAGCAGATACCCGATGCCGAGACCGACCGCCAGGGCCGCCGCCACGTCCACGCCGATGCGGAAACCGATGCCCATCGGGGGCCTGGACCCGGATCCGGAGCGCGCCGCCGGCTGTCCCGTCTCCCGCTGCGCTCGCGCCCGCTCGAGCCGGGCGTCGAAGTCGTCGCGGGGAGGCCCGCCATCGGTCATGCCTGCACCCGAGGTCCCTCGGCCGGCCGAACCGAGGCCCGCCCCGCCGAAATGGCGCCGCACCATAGAAGCCGCGGTCGGGCGCTGTCAAGGCGTGCGGACCGTGCAGAAAACCGCGCCAAACCAGGGGTTTGCGGCGCTTTCGCGGGCGCACCAGGCGGGCTCGGGGCAGCCCGCCGCGCCCGCCTCCGGCCGAGCCATCCCGCCCGGGCCATGGGCGGCGATCTGCGCTAGGCTCGGCCGGTTTCGATGACCTCGCCCGCCCGCCCCGCGACCGACCCGGTCGCCGCCGGTCCCGATGCCCTGCTCGAGCGATTCGTCGCGCTGCAGGCGGCGGGCGATCTCGCCGGCGCGTTGCCTCTGATCGAGCAACTCGCCGCGCTCCGGCCCGACGACGCGCGCATCCACGGCTATCACGCCTACACGCTGGAGCGCCTGGGCCGGTCGGCGGACGCGCTGGCCGGCTATGCGCGCGCCCTGGCGCGCGATCCCGCTTATACGGAGGCGCGCTACAACCGCGCGTGCCTGCTGGCGCGGCTCGGCGATCCCGGCGCCGAGGCGGCCTTCGCCGAGCTAGTCGGCGCGGTACCGGACCATGCCGGCGCGCGCGCCGGCATGGCGCAGTTGCGCGCGCAGCGCCTGCAGCCGCGCTTCGAGGCGGCGCGCGCGCTGGCGCTGCGCGGCGACCGTGCCGGCGCCGAGGCGGCCTATCGCGCGCTGCGCGTCGAACTGCCCGACAACGTGCCGGTGCTGCACAATCTCGCGGGCCTGGTCGCCGAGCGCGATGCCGCGGCGGCGATCGAGCTGTGGCAGACCGCGCTCGCCTACGAGCCGGACAATCTCGACGTGCGCGCCGCGCTCGGGCAGTGCCTGTTCGCGCAAGGCCGCGTCGCCGCGGCGCGACCGCACCTCGAGGCGGTGGCGGCGCGCCGGCCCGACCATACCGCGATCGCCGAGCTCACGCAGGCATGCGCCGATCTCGCCGACTGGCCGGCGCTCGCCGCCCTGACGCCGCGCCTGGCCGCGGCGATCCGCGCCGGCACGCCGGTGATCCCGCTGGCCGCGGTGCGCTTCGGCGGCGACGATCCCGAGCTCGTGGCGCTGGCCGGCCGGCATTTCATGCGCCACGTGCTCGCGCACGCCTTTCCCGACGGCGTGACGCCGCGCCGTCACACGCCCCCGCGTGTCGCGCCGGCGCGCCTGACCATCGGCTATCTGTCGAGCGACCTGCGCGGCCACATCATCGGCCTCCTGCTCGCGGCGGTGCTCGAGCGGCACGACGGCGGCCGCTTCGCGGTGCGGGCCTATCAGCTCGGGCGCCGCGACGACACGACGACCGCGCGCATCCGCGCCGCGGTCGACGGCTTCGTCGACCTGTCGACCGCCAGCCTGCGCGACATCGCCGACCGCATCGCCGCCGACCGCGTCGATGTGCTGATCGAGATGAACGGCTGGACGCGCGACGGCCGCAGCGAGGCGCTGGCGTT
>DATJNS010000409.1:0-2324 GCA_035507915.1 Candidatus Sulfotelmatobacter sp. | reverse complement strand
AGCTTGTCGAGGTCGGCGGTCAGCCCGGCCTTGTCGAGATAGTCGGTGACGACCTGGCTGCCCGGCGCGAGCGAGGTCTTGACCCAGGGCTTCTTGGTCAGGCCCTTGGCGACCGCCTTGCGCGCGACCAGCCCGGCGGCGACCAGCACCGACGGGTTCGACGTGTTGGTGCAGCTCGTGATCGCGGCGATCACGACGTTGCCGTCATTGACCTCGAAGTCCTTGCCCGCGACCTTGGCGGCGCGCGGCGCGGTGACGTTCGCGGTGTCCTTCAAGGTGCCGTTGAACGACGTGCTGACGTCGCTGAGCAGCACGCGATCCTGCGGCCGCTTCGGCCCGGCGAGGCTCGGCATGACGTCGCCGAGATCGAGCTGCAGCACGTCGGTGAACACCGGGTCCGGCGTGTTGGCGTCGCGCCACATGCCCTGCGCCTTGGCGTAGTCCTCGACCAGCTTGACGCGCGCCGGATCGCGGCCGGAGAAGGTCAGGTAGCGGATCGTCTCGGCGTCGATCGGGAAGAAGCCGCAGGTGGCGCCGTACTCGGGCGCCATGTTGCCGATGGTCGCGCGGTCGGCGAGCGCGAGATTGTCGAGGCCGGGGCCGAAATACTCGACGAACTTGCCGACCACGCCGCGCTTGCGCAGCATCTGGGTGCAGGTCAGCACCAGGTCGGTGGCGGTCGCGCCTTCCTTGAGCTTGCCCGTCAGCTTGAAGCCGATCACGTCGGGGATCAGCATCGAGACCGGCTGGCCCAGCATCGCGGCCTCGGCCTCGATGCCGCCGACGCCCCAGCCCAGCACCGCGAGGCCGTTGACCATCGTGGTGTGGCTGTCGGTGCCGACCAGCGTGTCGGGATAGGCCAGCGTCTTGCCGTCGGCGTCGGTGCCGGTCCACACGACCTGCGACAGGTACTCGAGGTTGACCTGGTGGCAGATGCCGGTGCCGGGCGGCACGACGCGGAAGTTGTTGAACGCGGTCTGGCCCCAGCGCAGGAACTCGTAGCGCTCGGTGTTGCGCTCGAACTCGATCTTGACGTTCTTGGCGAACGCCTCCTTCGAGCCCGCGACCTCGACCATCACGGAGTGGTCGATCACGAGATCGACCGGCGACAGCGGGTTGATCTTCTCGGGATCGCCGCCGAGCGCCACCATGGCGTCGCGCATCGCCGCCAGGTCGACCACGGCGGGCACGCCGGTGAAGTCCTGCATCAGGACGCGCGCCGGGCGATAGGCGATCTCGCTGTCGGAGGTCTTCGACGGCGTCCAGTCGGCGACCGCCTTGACGTCCTCGACCTTGACCGTGCGCCCGTCCTCGTAGCGCAGCAGGTTCTCGAGCAGCACCTTCATCGAGAAGGGCAGCTTGGCGACGTTCGGGTGGGCCTTGGCGAGCTCCGTCAGGCTGAAATAGTCGTAGCTCTTGCCCGACACCGTGAGGGTGCGACGGCACTTGAGCGTGTCCTGGCCGGAAAGCTTGGCAGCGGTCACGGGCGCTCTCCCAGAAATAGAGGCGAAATGGCGGGAAACGTAGCGATTTGGGACCGGATCAGCCGCCCAGCGGCCATCGACCCCCGCGGCTGGCAGTATAAGGAGCCCCGCCGCCGCGCGACAAACGACTTTACATCGCAAGTCATGTGACCGGGTCGCCGAAGCCGCTCGTGTAGACTGGCCGGCGCATGCGCGCCGCCGCCACCCCCCTCCCCACCCTCCCCCTCGGCGCGGCAGCCGAAGGCGCGAGCGCCTTCGGATGGGGGGGAGGGAGTCGGTTTGAGAGGCGGTCGGGCTTCCAATACCTTGCCCCCTCCCCCCTTGAGGGGGAGGGTTGGGGTGGGGGGTGACGCCCCCCGCCTTCCGCCCTGGCACGTTCGCGGGCGCGGGCCTGGCCTGCGTGCGCGGCGACCGGCTGGTGTTCCGCGGGCTCGGCTTCACGCTGGCGCCGGGCGGCGCGCTGGTGCTGGGCGGGCCCAACGGCAGCGGCAAGTCGAGCCTGCTGCGCCTGATGGCCGGCCTCCTGGTGCCGGCCGCCGGGACCCTGACCTGGGACGGCGCCCCGGTCGACGCCGACCGCGAGGCGCAGCGCGCCCGCATCGGCTATCTCGGCCATCTCGACGCCCTCAAGCCGGCGCTCACGGTGCGCGAGACCCTGACCTTGCATGCGCGGCTGCATGGCGGCCGCGCCGACGTCGCCGCGGCGCTGGCGGCGCTCGGCGTCGCGGCGCTGATCGACCGCCCGTGCCGTTTCTTGTCGGCCGGCCAGCGCCGGCGCGTCGCGCTCGCGCGCCTGCTGGTCGCACCGGCGCCGCTGTGGCTGCTCGACGAGCCGACCGT
>DATJNS010000408.1:0-10082 GCA_035507915.1 Candidatus Sulfotelmatobacter sp. | reverse complement strand
CGCGGCCAGGCCAGCCGCCAGACCATGGCGCCGGCGGCGGCACCGCGCGGCGGCGGCGGCGGTCGCCCAGCGGGCGGAGGACGACGATGAGCGAGCACATCATGACCCGGCGCGCGCGCCGGCCGATCTCCGTGATCGCCGTTGCGGCGCTGGCGTGGATCGGCGCGTCCGTCGTGGCGCTCGGCGCCCCGCCGGCGCACGCCGCCCCAGCAGCGCAGCAGACCTTCGCGTCGCCGGAGGCCGCGGCCGACGCGCTGGTCGCCGCGGCGCGCGCCGACGATCCGGCGGCGCTCGAGAAGATTCTCGGCCCGGCGGGCCGCAAGCTGGTGTTCTCCGGCGACCGCGTCGCCGATCGCGAGGGGCGCGAGAAATTCGCCGCCGCCTACGACGAGCAGCACGCGCTCGACCGCGCGTCCGATACGGCGGCGACCCTCGTGATCGGCACGGACCAGTGGCCGTTCCCGATCCCGCTGGTCAAGCGCGGCACCACCTGGCGCTTCGACACCGCGGCGGGCGCCGAGGAGATCCTCAACCGCCGGATCGGCCGCAACGAGCTCAACGCCATCAAGGTGTGCGAGGCGATCGCCGAGGCCGAGCACGACTATGCGGGCCACGACCGCACCGGTTCCGGCCTGCTCGAGTTCGCCCAGAAATTCATGAGCAGCCCCGGCAAGCACGACGGGCTCTACTGGCCGACCGCCGAGGGCGAATCGCCGAGCCCGATCGGCCCCCTGGTCGTCAGCGCGCGGGCCGAGGGCTATCCCGCCGGCGGCAAGCACGGCAAGCGCGCGCCCTATCACGGCTACTATTACAAGATCCTCAAGCGTCAGGGGCCCAATGCGCCCGGCGGCGCCTACGACTACATCGTCAACGGCCATATGATCGGCGGCTTCGCCCTGGTCGCGTTCCCCGCGACCTACGGCGACTCCGGCGTCATGACCTTCATCGTCAACCAGGACGGCGTGGTCTATCAGAGGAATCTCGGGCCGCGGACCGCCAAGCTCGCCGGCGCGATGAGCGCATTCAATCCCGACGCGAGCTGGACGCCGGTTCGCTAATCGCCGCGCGGGCCCGTCAGACCGACGGAACCCCCGCGCCGGCCCATCCGTAGCCTCTCGAGTGTGCGGGGCGAGACGCCCGGGCCGATTTCCGCCCAGGGTTAGAAATATCCGCCTCATACACCCCAGTACCGCGACTTCCGCGAACCCCTCGGCGCTATGCGCGTTTACGTAGCGCCTACGCAATTTATTGGAATAGCGGGACTGTCCACCCCCTCGGCACGAGACAGGAGAAGAACGTGAGCGAACAACGTTCCGGCTTGCCGGCGCTGATGGTCCGACATCGCGACCGCCTGTTGGCGGATTGGCAGCGCCTGCTGATGGTCAGCGCGCCGCTGAAGAGCGGCAAGATCAGGGAAGGCGAGCTGCGCGATAACGCCGACCGGCTGCTCGACGGCATCCTGGCCGCCGTCGGCCAGGGCAGCATCGACGACATCCAGGGTCCGGAATGGGCCCCGGCGCGCGCGATCCTCGAGGATCTGTCGCGCAGCTGGGCGGTCAATGGCTTCACGCCCTCCGATATCGCGATGTTCGTGTTCTCGCTCAAGCAGCCGATGTTCACGATGCTGCGCGAGGCGCTGGCCAAGACGCCGGGGATGCTCACCGACGAGACCTGGCAGGCCAGCCTGCTGATCGATCAGCTCGGGCTCCACTGCCTCGGGCACTACACGACCGGCCGCGAGGAGGTGATCCGACGCCAGCAGAGCGAGCTGCTCGAGCTGTCGACCCCGGTGGTCGAGCTATGGCACGGCATCCTGGCGCTGCCGCTGATCGGCACGCTCGACAGCGAACGGACCCAGACCGTGATGGAGAGCCTGCTGCAGGCCATCGTCGATACCGGCGCGGAAATCGCCATCATCGACATCACCGGCGTGCCGACCGTCGACACGCTGGTCGCCCAGCACCTGATCAAGACCGTCTCGGCGGCCCGCCTGATGGGCGCGGACTGCATCATCAGCGGCATCCGCCCGCAGATCGCCCAGACCATCGTGCATCTCGGCCTGGAGCTCAACGTCGTCTCGAAGGCCACCATGGCGGACGCGTTCGCGCTCGCGCTGCGACGCACCGGGCAGATGTTGAGCAGCGCCGGGACCGAGCTCGAGCCGGCCAAGCCCGAGGGCTGCGGCAACGGGCGCCTCGACCAGCGCGCCGCGCGGCGCTGACCCGTCATGGATCAGATTCCGATCCTCAAGGTCGAGGGCTGTCTCCTGGTTTCCATCCAGGTCGACATGCACGACCAGCTCGCGATGGCGCTCCAGGAAGACCTGACGTGCCGGATCGTCGAGTCCCGCGCGCGCGGCGTCATGATCGACATCTCGGCGCTCGAGATCGTCGACAGCTTCATCGGCCGCATGCTCAACAACATCGCCGCAATGGCGCGCGTGCTCGATGCCGCCACCGTGGTGGTCGGCATGCGACCCGCGGTCGCCATCACGCTGGTCGAGCTCGGCTTGACCATGACGGGCGTCCACACCGCCCTCGACGTCGATCGCGGGCTGAAGCTCATCCGCACCCTCATCGCGCAGGGCGACGCGCGGACGGGAGCGCGGGTTGCCACCAGTCCGGTCTGAGACCATCCCCGTCCGCAATTCCGAGGATGTGCTGCGCGTTCGCCAGATCGTGCGCAACTGGGCCGTCGCCGCCAAGTTCAGCCTGGTCGACCAGACCAAGCTGGTGACCGCGGCCAGCGAGATCGCGCGCAACACGGTGATCTATGGCGGCGGCGGCGAGCTCACGCTCGACGCGCTCGAGGATCGCGGCCGCCATGGCGTGCGGCTCTGCTTCAGGGATCGCGGCCCCGGCATCGACGACGTCGAGCGGGCGCTGCGCGACGGCTACACGACCGGCGGCGGGCTCGGCCTGGGGCTCGGCGGCGCGCGCCGGCTGGTCAACGACTTCGCCATCGAGTCGCGGACCGGCGCGGGCACGACGGTTCGGTTGACACGTTGGAAGACATGAAGTCGATGGCAGTTCCATGATCATCGCGGTCGAGCGCGCGACCGACACGGCCGAGGCACGGCGCCAAGCGGCGGAGCTCGCTCGACAGCTCGGTTTCGACGCCGAGCGGACCGGCCGCGTCTCGATCGTGGCGACCGAGCTCGCCACCAACATGCTGAAGCACGCCGGCAAGGGCGAGCTCTTGGTCCAGCACTACGACGCCGGGCGCGATCTCGCCGGCGTCGAGATGATCGCGATCGATCGCGGCCCCGGCATCGCCGATCTGGCGCGCGCCCGCGCCGACGGGTTCTCGACGGCGGGCAGCCGGGGCACCGGGCTCGGCGCCATCCAGCGCATCGCCGACCTGGTCAGCGTGTTCACCCGACCGGGCCAGGGCACGGTGGCGCTGGCGCGCGTGGCGCGGCCCGACCTGCCCGCGGCAGCGTCGGCCGCGGCGGCATCCTTCGAGAGTGGCAGCGTGGTGGCGGTCTGTCCCGGTGAGGCCGTGGCGGGCGACGCCTGCGCGGTCTTGCCGATCCGCGACGGCCTGTGGCGCCTGATGGTGGTCGACGGCTCAGGCCACGGCGCCGCCGCCGCGGCCGCCGCCGTCGCCGCCCACACCTTGTTCGAGGCCCATCCGGCGCTCGGGCTGGCCGACCTCCTCGTCCTGATGCATCGCGGCCTCGGCCACACGCGCGGCGCCGCGGTCGCGATCGCCGAGATCGACCGCGAGGCACGGCTCGTGCACTTCGCCGGGCTCGGCAACATCGCGGGCACGCTGAGCGCCCCGGAAAAACGGCACGGCATGGTGTCGACCAACGGCACGCTCGGCCATACCTGGCGGACCGTGAAGCAGTTCGACTATCCGTTCGACGGCGGCGGCGCGACCGTGGTGATGCACAGCGACGGCATCGGCACGCGCTGGCGCCTCGACGGCTACCCCGGGCTCGACGCCTGCCACCCGAGCGTGATCGCCGCAGTGCTCTACCGCGACTTCCGGCGTACCCGCGACGACGCCAGCACGCTGGTCGCGAAGGTGCGCCCGTGAGGGTACGCGCCAAGCCGATCATCGTGGTCGCGCTGCGACGCGAGACCGATATCGTGCTGGCGCGCCAGCGCACACGCCAGCTGGCGGAGCTGCTCGGCTTCGACACCAACGTCCAGACGCGGATCACCACCGCGGTCTCCGAGATCGCCCGCAACGTGCTGGAGCACGGGCGCGGCGGCCGCATCGGCTTCCGCATCGTCGAGGGCGACGACGTCCAGGCGCTCGAGATCGTCCTGGAGGATCGCGGCCCCGGCATTGCCGACCTCGAGGCGGTGCTGCAGGGCACCTACCAGTCGCCGACCGGCATGGGCATCGGCTTGCGCGGCGCGCGCCGGCTGATGGACGCGTTCGAGATCGACAGCGCGCCCGAGCGCGGCACCGTCGTGACCATGCGCAAGCTGCTGCCCGGCGGCGCACGGCGTCTCGACGCGGCGGCGCTCGCCGACCTCGCCGACCGTCTGGCCGAGCAGCAGACCGGCGATCCGCTCGACGAGATCCGCCGCCAGAACCAGGATCTGCTGCTCAGCCTCGATCAGGTGCGCGAGCGCCAGGAAGAGCTCATCAGGCTCAACGCCGAGCTCGAGGACACCAACCGCGGCGTGGTCGCGCTCTATGCCGAGCTCGACGAGACGGCCGGCCATCTGCGGCGCGCCGACGACCTGAAGACGCGCTTCCTGTCCAACATGACCCACGAGTTCCGCACGCCGCTGAACTCGATCCTGGCGTTGTCGCGCATGCTGCAGGAGCGGCTCGACGGGCCGCTGACCGAGGAGCAGGAGCGCCAGGTCGGCTACATCCGCGCGGCCGCCGAGAGCCTGAGCGAGCTGGTCAACGATCTGCTCGACCTCGCCAAGGTCGAGGCCGGCAAGACCGAGATCGCGCCGGCCCCGTTCGCCGTCGAGACGCTGTTCGGCACCCTGCGCGGCATGCTGCGGCCGCTGCTGGCCGGCGACAGCGTCGCGCTGGTGTTCGACGACGTCTCGGACCTGCCCCTGCTCGACACCGACGAGAGCAAGCTCGGACAGATCCTGCGCAACCTGATCTCGAACGCGCTCAAGTTCACCGAGCGCGGCGAGGTGCGGGTGTCGGCGCAGCCGAGCGCCGACGGCCGATACATCGCGTTCACGGTGCGCGACAGCGGCATCGGCATCGCGCCGGAGGACCAGGAGCGCATTTTCGACGAGTACACGCAGATCGACAACCGCCTGCAGGGGCGCGTCAAGGGCACAGGGCTCGGCCTGCCGCTGTCGAAGCGTCTGGCCGAGCTGCTCGGCGGCACGATCGCGGTCTCGAGCGCGCCGGGCGCCGGCTCGTGCTTCACCGTGTCGGTGCCGCGGGTGTTCGGCGGCGCGCGCGCCGCGGCGAGCTTCGAGATCGCGCCCGGCAAGCTGCCGGTGCTCGCGGTCGAGGATACCGAGATGGACGTCGAGCTCTACCGGCGCTTCCTCGCCGGCACGCGCTACCAGCTGTTCGCGGTGTCGACCACCGGCGCGGCGCGCCAGGCGCTCGCCACGCTTCGGCCGCGCGCCATCCTGCTCGACGCCCTCCTGGTCGGCGAGGCGTGCTGGCCGTTCCTGGTCGAGCTCAAGCGCGGCTGGAGCACGCGCGACATCCCGATCGTGCTCCTCGCCACCATGGAGGAAGGTCGCCGCGCGCTGGGCATGGGCGCCGACGACTATTGCCAGAAGCCGATCGCGCGCGACTGGCTGCTCGCCGCGCTCGATCGTCTGGTCGGCGCCGACGGCCACCGCAGAATCCTGGTGATCGACGACGACGTGATGTCGCGCTACCTGGTGCGCCGCCATCTGGCCGACCTGCCCGTCATCGTCACCGAGGCGGCATCCGGCGAGGACGGCGTGCAGAGCGCGCGCCAGGAGCGTCCAGACGCGATCTGCCTCGATCTGCGCATGCCGGGGCTCGACGGCTACCAGGTGATCGAGCGGCTGGGCGCCGAGCCGACGACGCGCGGCGTCCCCATCGTCGTCATCACCTCGACGCCGGTGCGCGAGCAGGAGCAAGCGCGGCTCGCCGGCGTCGTGGCGGTCCTCACCAAGGACAAGCTGTCGAAGGATCAGCTGATCGGCGCGCTCTCGCAGGCCGGCATGCCGCTGCATCCCGTCGCGTCGGCGGCGGTGGGGTCAGGCGCGGCGAGGTCGCTGAATCAGAGCCGGTGACGCGGCCGCTCGCCGAGACGCGCCAGCACGGCGGCGCCGAGATCCGTCATCTCGAACGGCTTGAACATCACGGGGCCCGGCGGCGTCCGGTCGTGCTGGATCACCTCGGGATGGCCGGTCATGAAGAGCACCGGAAGGTCCGGGCGCCGAAGCTTCGCCATGCGACCGAGCGAAAAACCGTGCGGCGTGCCTACGGGCAATCGCACGTCGCTCACCAGCATGTCGATCGTCCGGGTCGACTCGAGCTCGACCAGGGCTTCGATCGGACCGGCACACACGACGACCTCATGGCCATCGGCCCGCAGGTGACGTGCCACCGCGTAGGCGAAACCAGGATCGTCGTCGACCACGAGGATCCTTGCCATGTAACCTCGGATCAGTCGTTCGGACTATGAAACGTGCCCAATATAATGGTGGTTGCGCAGCGCGGCAAAAAGAAAACGCGCACAACCGCAAGCGACACAAGGCAAAATTTCAATTGAATGGCACGCATCCCGCGGATGCGTTGGCCCGTCGTGTCGTCACGCGCTCACGCGTTCGACGCGGCCTGCCGGGTTGCGGCCTGGAGGCTGCCGCCGACCTCGATCTGGCTCGCCAGCCGATCATATTGGGTCGCCAGATGGTCGAGCTGCGCGCGCACCTGGGGGTCAACGGCGGTGACGGCGAGGCGGCGAACCTGGGCGGCTTTGATGCGGATCGATGCGGCGCTGGTCATGGCGGCTCTCTGGCAGTCCCCTCTTTTGTGTGCCAACGCCTGGTCCGGCCGACGGTTCCCGCCGGTCACCCGACCATGATGGCGTTGCGCACCGCGAGCGGCGAGGCGACGCGGCGCAACGGCTCCCAGCTGCCGCCGGTGCCGCGGATCAGGAGCGAGCCGTAGCCCAGGATGCGGCCGGCCAGCCCCTGGTCGACGTCGACCGTCTCGACCTTCGACAGGTTGATCTCCTCGGTATGGCGCGCGAGCAGCCCGACCTTGTGGATGACGCGCTTGTCGGTCACCACGATCTCGGTCGTGGTCCGCACGAGCCAGGCGCGCAGCAGCACCAGGAGCCCGCACGCCAGCAGCGCGGCGCCGGCGAGCAGCGCCGGCGTCTCCACCGAGGCGTCGATCTGCGAGGCGACCGCGGCCGCCAGCGCGGCCAGGATCAGGAGCCAGGCTCGCGCGTAGATCGTCCAGTGCAGGCGCGCGATCAGCTTCACGATCTCTTCGGGCTGGATGATGCGCTCGTAATACTTCATGGCGGCTCTCGCGACGGCAAACCAAGCGGGCGCTTCCTGCCCTCCGCATCGAGAACGCGCGATCTACCGCCCGCGCTCCGGATCGCGCACGCCGCGGATCGCATAAAAAAAGATATTGAATTGCCGGCGATCCCGGCAGATTGGACCGGCATGCGGACGAAAGGGACGCGATGAATTTCCTGTCGACCGAGAACCTGACGGCGCTCGCCGATCACATCTGGGCGCTGGTCGTCGGCTTCGTGCCGCATCTGGTCGCCGCGATCGTCATCCTGGCGGCGGCGGTCTTCGTGGCGCGCCGCGCCGCGCGCGCCGTCTCGCAGGTGATCGGCCGCATCAGCCACGTCGATCCGACGCTGCGCTTCATCGCCGCCGACTTCACGCGCTACGGCATCATCATCCTCGCGCTGATCGCCGCGCTCGAGCAGGTCGGCGTGCGCACGACCTCGCTGATCGCCGTCGTCGGCGCGGCCGGCCTCGCGATCGGCCTCGCGCTCCAAGGCACGCTCACCAACATCGCCGCCGGCCTGATGCTCTTGTGGTTGCGGCCGTTCCGGATCGGCGACTACGTCGAGGTCAACAACGTGCCCGGCCTGGCCGGGACGATCCGGCAGATCGGCCTGTTCACCTGCCAGCTCGAGGCGTTCGACGGCCTGTTCCTGTTCGTGCCGAACTCCGCGTTGTGGAACGTGCCGCTGCGCAACTACAGCCGCAACACCGGTCGGCTGATCAGCCTGGCGATCACGATCCCGCAGAAGCTCGACGTCGAGAGCGCGCGCGCCACGCTGCTCGCGCTCGCGGCGGCCGACGCGCGGATCGCCAAGACGCCGGCGCCGCTGGTGTTCCTCGAGCGGGCCGCGACCGACGTCAGCGTGCTGAATTTCCGCCTGTGGGCCGCGCCCCAGCACACCGGCGCGCTGCAGCGGACCCTCGTCGACGCCGTCAAGCGGGCGCTCGCCGACGCGGCGCCCGACGCCGGCGCGGTGCAGGTCGTGCGCACGGTGCCGCCCGACACCGATCCGACGCGCCTGCTGGCGGACGACACCGACGCCGACGAGAGCGGCTAAGCCGCGCCGGACTGCAGCTGGATGTAGTTCTCGAGGCCGATCTTGGCGATCAGGCCGAGCTGCGTCTCGATGAAATCGACGTGCGCCTCCTCGTTGTCGAGGATCTTGCTGAACAGGTCGCGGGTGACGAAGTCGCGCACGCTCTCGCAGTGCGCGATGGCGTCGCGCAGATCGGGGATCGCTTTCTGCTCGAGCCTGAGGTCGGCCTCGAGGATCTCCGCCACCGTCTCGCCGACGAACAGCTTGTCGAGATCCTGCAGGTTGGGCAGCCCGTCGAGCATCAGGAGGCGTTCGATCACCTGGTCGGCGTGCTTCATCTCGTCGATCGACTCGCCGTACTCGTAGCCGCCGAGCTTGATGACGCCCCAATGGCGCAGCAGGCGGGCGTGCAGGAAGTATTGGTTGATCGCCGTGAGCTCGTTCTTGAGCACGGCGTTCAGGTGCTTGAGGACGGTTGGATCACCGCGCATGGGCGCCTCCGCGGCCGGTCCGCGCTGCGGCCTTCAGCAGGGCGCCCCGGGCTCGGCCCGACGGTCAGCCGACAGGGGATTGCCCGGCCTTGGCCTCGTCGAGCATCTGGCGCACCACGGGAACGCACTTGCCGCATTGTGGCGCGCAGCCGAGCGCCCGGTAAAGCTGGGCGACGGTGGGCGAGCCGGCGACCGCGACGCGGCGCACGTCGCGGTCCGTGATGCCGTTGCAGAGACAGATGTACATGGCAGGGCTCGCCAGGGCGGTGGCGCCGTCGGGCACGGCACCGGCTGTTGATAACAGCTCGCAATCGATTTGAGAATGGTTCGCGTTTGCATGACTGCCATGCAGATTTGCGGCGCGCGTATCCGCCGGCGGCTCGGCTAGGCCGGCGCCAGGGTTGCCGCGCCCTCGCCCGAGCCGTTCAGGCGGCCGACGCAGACCTGGTTGCGGCCGCCGTTCTTGGCCGCGTAGAGCGCCTTGTCGACGCACTCGAGGAGCTGATCGACGGTCACGCCGCGCGCGTGGGTCGTCGCCCCGATGCTGACGGTGAAGCGGACGTCCTGGCTGCCGGCGGGCACCACGATCTTGCCGACCGCCTCGCGGATGCGCTCGGCGGCCATCACGGCGCCGGGCTCGTCGGTGTGCGGCAGCATGACGACGAACTCCTCGCCGCCGAAGCGCGCGATCAGGTCGGTCGGGCGCAGACATTTCCCCGCGGTGCCCGCCAGCGCCTTGATGGCCTCGTCGCCGACCGGATGGCCGTAGGTGTCGTTGATGCGCTTGAAGTGATCGATGTCGAGGATCAGGAGCGAGACGGCGGTGCCGTAACGCATGGCGCGCAGCCGCTCGCGCCCGAGCTGCTCCAAGAAATGCCGCCGGTTCAGGATGCCGGTCAGCGGATCGGTGGTCGCGATGCGGAAAAGCTGGCGCTCCGAGCTCGTGACCCGCGTCATCAGCAGCCCGATGACGAGGATGACGACGACCGTGACGCCGCGATTGGTCAGCATCGCGTTCAGCGACTCGCCCTCAGGCTCCAGCACGGCGCCCAGCACGACGGTCGCGGTCGCCACGGCGACGATCAGCCATG
>DATJNS010000407.1:0-11722 GCA_035507915.1 Candidatus Sulfotelmatobacter sp. | reverse complement strand
CGCGGATCCTCGCTCGCGGTCGAGAAGTGCACATGGACGACGCGCCACGTGCCGTCCTCCTTGCGGAACACCATGGTGGAGCGCGAGATCGAGCTGCGCTCGGGCCGTCGTCCGGCATCCATCGACCCCGTGCCGACCCATTTGTAATACGTCTTGCGCAGGCACCAGACGACCGCGAGATCGTCCGACACCGTGCCGCCGATGTCGAACGGCTCCCACACGCTGTTGTTGACGCGCGTGCGGTAGTAGTCCCACAGCCGGAGCCAATGCTCGCGGCCGTGATAGACGTGGCCGTTGAGATTGAAGAACGTCGCCTCCGGCGCACCGCTCCAGATCGGCTTCAAGGCCTCGCCGTCGTAGTTCGTGTTGGCCACCAGATAGTCGCGGAACTGCGCCAGGATGGCGGCGCGATCGGCGGCGCTGCCGCCGACCAGCTTGGCGTCCGACAGATCGACCTCTTTCATGCGGTTCCCTCCGGCTCGGCGAGCGCCGCCGCGAGCACGCGCTTCAGCGCGTCGGCGCCCGGAACGCCGGCGATCACGATCTCGTCCAGCCCACCCAGCGCGCGATAGTCGGCGAAGCGGGCGCGCGCGTCGGCGGCGGTGCCGCTGGCGGCGTGGCGGCGCACCACGTCGTCGGTCGTCAGCGCATCGACGCGCGCCCAGTCCTCGCGCGCGTAGGCGTCGGCGAGCGCCGCCTGATCGAGCGTCGAGCCGGCGAGCGCGAGATTGCGCGCGTGGTGGGCGCCGCGCAGCACGAACGCGAGCCGGCGCCGCAGCGATTGATGCGCCGTCACGGCATCGGGGGCGACCGCGCTGTAGACCAGGCTCGCCTTGCGCACGCGCCGCCCGGCGGCCGCCTCGCTCGCGCGCACGTGGTCGAGCGACCAGCGCACGAACTCGGGCGCGGTGCCGCCGCTGATCAGCACGCCGTCCGCGGCGGCGCCGGCCAGCGCCAGCATGCGCGGGCCGGATGCCGCGAGCCAGATCGGAATGGCGCGCGGCGCGTTGATGAGGGCGCGGCCGGCGAGGTGATAGCGATGCCCCTCGAAGCTCACGCGCTCGCCGGCGAACAACCGGCGCGCGATCTCGATCGCCTCGGCGAGCGTGGCGAGCGGTTCGACGGCCGCCAGCCCGGCGGCCTCGAGATCCTTGGGCGCGCCGGCGCCGAAGCACAGCTCGACGCGGCCGGGGAAAGCCTCCTCGAGGGTCGCGGCCGCCATTGCGGCATAGACCGGGTGCACGGCATAGGGGCTGACCGCCATCAGGCTGACCCCGAGGCGCCGGGTCGCCGCCAGCGCCAGGGCCGCGATCACGGCCGGTTCGCGCTGGAACAGGTGGCAGGCGACCCACAGGCGGGGCGCGCCCGCCGCCTCGGCGAGCACGGCGCACGCCCGCGCCTCGTCCGGCGTCTCCCGTCCATCCAGCGCCACCGCGAACATCGGCCCTATCCTGACCGCACGGGCCGGATGCGCAAGGGTGCGCGCCTCTACCCCCGGCTGCACGTTGGCCGTATATAGTCGCAACATCCTGTGTCGAGCGTATCCATGGCCCAGCGCCCCCGCCCCGTTGTCCTGTGCATCCTCGACGGCTGGGGCGTGCGCGCCGAGCACGAGGCGAACGCGGTCGAGCAGGCGCGTACGCCGGTCTGGCATCGCCTGATGGCCGAGTGCCCGCACGGCGAGCTCGACGCCTCGGAGAGTTTCGTCGGCCTGCCGGACGGCCAGATGGGCAATTCCGAGGTCGGGCACATGAACATCGGCGCCGGCCGGGTGGTCGTGCAGGACCTCAACCGCATCGACGCGGCGCTCGCCGACGGCAGCCTGGCGCGCAACCCGACCCTGAGCCGCTTCGTCGAGCGCCTGAAGGCGAGCGGCGGCGTCTGCCACCTGATGGGTCTGCTGTCGCCGGGCGGCGTGCACAGCCATCAGGACCACATCGCGGGGCTGGCGCGGCTGATCGCGGACCACGGCATCGCGGTGCGGCTCCACGCCTTTCTCGACGGACGCGACACGCCGCCCCAGAGCGCGCGCGAGTATCTCGCGCAGTTCGAGCGCGACGTCGCCGGCGACGACCGCATCGCGGTCGCCACCGTGACGGGTCGTTTCTTCGCGATGGATCGCGACAAACGGTGGGATCGCGTCGGCGCCGCCTATGCCGCGTTGCTCGACGCCGCGGGCGAGCGCGCGCCCGACGCGCGCACCGCGATCGAGCAGGCCTATGCGCGCGGCGAGACCGACGAGTTCGTGCAGGCCACGGTGATCGGACCCTATCGCGGCATGACGGACGGCGACGGCGTCGTGATGGCCAACTTCCGCGCCGACCGCGCCCGCGAGATCCTGAGCGCGCTGCTCGATCCGAGCTTCGATGGCTTCCCCCGCGGGCGCGCCGTCACGTTCGCCGCCGCGCTCGGCATGGTCGAGTACTCGGCCGCGCTCAACCGCTTCATGGAGCCGCTGTTCGCGCCGATCGCGCTCGACAACACACTGGGCGCGCTGGTCGCGAAGGCCGGGCTGACGCAGCTCCGCATCGCCGAGACCGAGAAGTACGCGCACGTCACGTTCTTCTTCAATGGCGGCGAGGAGACCGTGTTCCCCGGCGAGGAGCGCATCCTGGTGCCGTCGCCCAAGGTCAAGACTTACGACCTCAAGCCCGAGATGTCGGCGCCGGAGCTCACCGACAAGCTGGTCGAGGCGATCGCCGGCGGCCGCTTCGACTTCATCGTCGTCAACTATGCCAATACCGACATGGTCGGGCACACCGGCAATCTCGCCGCCGCGATCAAGGCCGTCGAGACCGTCGATCGCTGCCTGGACCGGCTCGTGAGCGCGGTCAAGGCGGCCGGCGGCACGCTGCTGATCACCGCCGACCATGGCAACGCCGAGCAGATGGTCGACCCGCAGACGCATCAGCCGCACACCGCCCACACGCTCAACGTGGTGCCCGCCGTGCTGGTCAACGGCCCGCCGCGGATCGTCCGGCTGGCCCACGGCCGGCTCGCCGATGTGGCGCCGACCTTGATCGAGCTCCTGTCGCTGACGCGGCCGGCCGAGATGACCGGGCACTCGCTGCTCGTGCCGGCCGAGCACGAGACGGCGGCCGGCAGCGGGACCAAAACTGGGGCCGGTGGCCGCGCCTAGGCCGCGCGCGCGCGGCCGCGCTTGGATCCTCGGGCCGGGCCTCGCCCTGGCTCTCGGGATCGGGCTCGCCGCCGCGGCACCGTCGCAGGACCAGGAGAGTCGCAAGCGCGAAGAGCTGCAGCGCGTCGAGGACGAGCTCAAGGCGAGTCACGAGCGCCACGAGCAGCTCGACCGCGACGCCAAGGACCTCGCCCACGAGCTCGACGACCTGAGGGGGCGGCTGGTGATCGCCGGACGCTCGACGCGCGACAACGAAGCCGCGCTGAGCGCGCTCGAGACCACGCTCGCCAAGCTCGAGAAGGAGGCGGCGGCGAAGACCGCGCTGCTGGCCCTGCATCGCGAGGAGCTGGGCGCGCTGCTGGGCGCGCTGCAGCGCCTGGCGATCCATCCACCGGAGGCGATGCTGGCGCTGCCCCAGCCGCCGCGCGACACGGTGCGCAGCGCCATGCTGCTGGAGGCCACCCTGCCGCGGGTCGACGCGCAGGTGAAGGAGCTCAAGGGCGAGCTCGACGATCTCGCGCGCGTGCAGCGCGACGTCGCGCATCAGCGCGCGATGGTCCAGTCGGCGGTCGGCCACCTGTCGGACCAGCGCCGCAGCCTCGACCGGCTACTTCAGCGCAAGGCGGCGCTCGAGCGGCGCACGGTCGCCGAGGCCGACCGGACCGGCCAACGGACCGAGCAGCTGGCCAGCACGGCGCGCGACCTCAAGGATCTGATCGACAAGCTGGTCCAGGAGCGCGAGGCCGAGCAGGCCCGGCACGCCCAGGAGGCCAAACGGGCCGACGAGGCGCGCCAGCTCGAGGCGCTGCGGCGAAGCGGCGCGGGGACCGCGGTCGCGGAACTCACGCCGGGCGCCGGCCGCACCCTGCCGGCGGCCGGACGAATCCTGTCAACCTACGGCACCCAAACGGATTTTGGCCCCAGCGCCCAAGGGATTACGATCGAAACCCGGCCCGACGCGGTGGTCGTGGCGCCATGGGCCGGCCGGGTCATGTTTGCCGGGCCGTTCCGGGGTTACGGCCAAATCTTGATAATCGAACACGCGGATGGATATCATAGCTTGATTGCCGGATTGGGGCACATCGACACGGATGTTGGCCGCTCCCTTGCAACGGGCGAGCCGGTGGGGTCTATGGGACGGCCGCCCGATCGGAATCCAACCCTATACTTCGAGTTGCGCCACCACGGACAACCGGTCAACCCACAACCCTGGTTGGCTGCGGAGCAGGTAAGGTAGGAGTTTCATGCTGTCACGCCGCTTGACGATTGCAACCTCGGTCGCCTTGGTGATCGCGGGCATGGCCGGCGGCTTCGTGCTCGCGCCGGCGGTGGGCATCGCGCAAAACAAGACGTCCGAGACCTATCGTCAGCTCAACCTGTTCGGCGAGGTGTTCGAGCGCGTGCGCGCCGATTACGTCGAGCCGGTGTCCGACGAGCAGCTGGTCGAAGCGGCGATCAACGGCATGCTGACCTCGCTCGATCCGCACTCCAGCTACCTCAACCCCAAAAACTTCCGCGACATGCAGGTGCAGACGCGCGGCGAGTTCGGCGGCCTCGGCATCGAGGTCACGATGGAGAACGGCCTCGTCAAGGTGGTGTCGCCGATCGACGATACCCCGGCCGCGAAGGCCGGCATCAAGCCGGGCGACTACATCACCCACCTGAACGGCGAGCCGGTGCTCGGGCTCACGCTCAACGAAGCGGTCGAGAAGATGCGCGGACCGGTCAACACCGACCTCACGCTGACGATCCGGCGCGAGGGCCGCGCACCGTTCGACGTCGCCGTGACGCGCGCCCAGATCAAGATCGAGTCGGTGCGCTCGCACATGGAAGGCAACGACGTCGGCTACGTCCGCATCACGACCTTCAACGAGCAGACCGACACCGGCCTCACCAAGGCGATGCAGAAGCTGCACGACGAGTCGAACGGCAAGCTCAAGGGCATCGTGCTCGACCTGCGCAACAATCCGGGCGGCCTGCTCGACCAGGCGGTCGCGGTGTGCGACGACTTCCTCGACAAGGGCGAGATCGTCTCGACGCGCGGCCGGCGCCCCGACGAGACCCAGCGCTTCAACGCACGGCCGGGCGACATCGCCAACGGCTTGCCGATGGTCGTGCTGATCAACGGCGGCTCGGCATCGGCGTCCGAGATCGTCGCCGGCGCGCTGCAGGATCACCATCGCGCGGTGCTGCTCGGCACCAAGTCGTTCGGCAAGGGCTCGGTGCAGACCATCATCCCGCTGCCCGGCCACGGCGCGATGCGGCTGACCACCGCCCGCTACTACACGCCGTCGGGCCGCTCGATCCAGGCCAAGGGCATCGAGCCGGACATCGACGTGCCGCAAGCCAAGATCGAAGTGCTCAGCGAGGGCAAGCGCCTGCACGAGTCCGACCTGCGCGGTGCGTTGCCCAACCCGGACGGCACCGCGGCGGGCGCCACGCCGCCGGCCGGCGCCGCGCCGGCGACGCCCGCCCCGGCCACCTCGAGCACCGAACCCGGCGGTGCGGCGCCCAATGCCGCCCCCAATGCGGCGCCGGGCACCGACGGCGCGGCCGCAGGCGCCGCCAAGGAGCCGATCGATTACCAGCTCGCCCGCGCGGTCGACCTGATCCGCGGCGCGGCGCTGTTCAGCGAGCGGGCGGCCAACTGATGCCGCGGCTGCCGACGAAGCCCTGATGGTCGCGCGCGACAATCTGGTTGCGACCCGGGAGTCGCCCCGCCACGGCAAGCGGGGGAGCCGCTCGAGCAGCCTCCTGGCAGCCTGGCTGCTGCTGATCGCCGTGGTCGTGGCCGTGCTGGCGTGGCTGTTCGTCAATGCCGACGAGACCACCCAGCGCTGGGCCTTGATGCAACCGCGCGCGGTCGTGCCGCTGCCGACCGACGTGCCCTCGCAGTGGACCAAGAGCCAACAACCGGCAGCCGCGCCTGCCGCGCCGCCGACCGGGTCGCCGGCTCCGACTCCGGCGGCTCCGGCGCCCGCACCCACCCCGGCGCCCGCGCCGGTCGCGGCGACGCCGCCGCCCAAGCCGTCGGTCGCGCTCGCCTCGGCGCCCGACGCCGCGCTGATCGAGGCGTCGCCGTCCGGGCTCCTGCCCAAGATCGGCCCCGATGGCCGCCAGCCCTGGCAGGTCTATGCCCGGCCGTTCAATGCCGACGACGCGCGCCCGCGGGTCGCCATCCTGATCACCGGGCTCGGTTTGAGCAGCGCCCCCACCGAGGCCGCGATCGACCGCCTGCCGCCCGACGTCACCCTGGCGTTCTCGCCCTACGCCGACGGGCTCGGCGCCTGGCTGCAGAAGGCGCGCGACGCCGGCCATGAGGTGCTGATCGACCTGCCGCTCGAGCCGGCCAACTATCCACAGCACGATCCCGGGCCCTATACGCTGCTGACCAGCCTGTCGCCGATCGAGAACGTCGCGCGTCTCGATTGGGTGCTGAGCCGGGGCGTCGGCTATGTCGGCGTGGTCGGCGAATACGGCTCGCGCTTCGCGACCGCGAGCAAGTACGTGCTGCCGATGTTCGAGGAGCTGAAGAAACGCGGCTTGATGTACGTCGACGCCAAGGCGAGCGACGACTCGGTGGCCGCCCGCGTGGCGCGCGACATGGGCGTGCCGCGCGCGCTCGAGGATCGCACGATCGACGCCGACGGCGGACGCGCGAACATCGACGCCAAGCTCGCCGAGATCGAGCGCCTGGCGCGCGGCTCGGGCCAGGTGCTGGCGTTTGCCTCGGCCTATCCGACGACGGTCGACCGCCTGCTCGCCTGGCTGCCGACCGCGCAGCAGAAGGGCATCGCGATCGCGCCGGTCTCGGCCATCGCCAACCGGCAGAAGAGCCAGTGACCGACGCATCCGACGCCGGCTACCGCCGCGGCGTCGGCATCATGCTGATCAACGCGGCGGGCCTCGTGTTCGTCGCCCAGCGCCTCGACATGCCGTCGGACGCGTGGCAGATGCCGCAGGGCGGCATCGATCCCGGCGAGGAGCCGCCGACCGCCGCCAAGCGCGAGCTTCGGGAGGAGATCGGCACCGACCGCGCCGACATCGTCGCCGAGAGCCGCGGCTGGTTCCGCTACGACCTGCCGGAAGATTTGCGGCCGCGCCTATGGGGCGGCAAGTATCGCGGCCAGACCCAGAAGTGGTTCGCGATGCGCTTCACGGGCACCGACGGCGACATCGACATCGCGACCGAGCACCCCGAGTTCTCGACCTGGAAATGGACCAAGCCGGCGACGCTGCCGGACCTGATCGTGCCGTTCAAGCGCCACCTCTACCGCGAGCTTCTGGTCGAGTTCAAAGACGTGCTGCCGCGCTGAGGCGCGCTCACGCCGCATGCTTGGTGAGCGCCTTGGTGCGGTAGTCGATGAAACGCCAGGCGAGCGACGCGGCGAGGCGGTGCAGCCGGCTCTGCGGGTCGAGCCCGACCGCCTTGAAGATCATCGCCATGCCGCGCTCGACGTGATGCGGCCGATAGTAGGGATAGGCGCGCCGCGCGTAGGCCCGGATGCAGGTGCGCCGGTCGTAGACGCCCGTGGCGCCGTTGGCGGCGTAGTACGCATAGGCGAGCTCGTCGTCCTCGGATTCGGCGACGCGGCCGGCGGCGACGCGCAGACGGCCCCAACCGGTCAGCCGCTCGGCCTCGAGGTAGCGCTGGAGGTTGGCGTAGAACAGCTTGTAGTGGCGCAGCTCGTCGGCGGCGATGTGGCGGCAGATCGCGCGCAGCACCGGCTCCTCGGTGCCGTCCTTGATCGCGGTGTACCACGAGCTGGTGCCGGTCTCGACGATGCAGCGCGCGATCAGCTCGCCGGCGCGGCTGCCGCGCACCGATTCGTCGGCGTCGAGCGGCAGGCGGAAGCCCTCGGTGAAGCGCTGGAACGCCGTCTCGAAATCGAACGCCGGATCGGCGAGCTCGGCCCAGCGGCGCAGCGCCTGGCCGTGCTGCACCTCCTCGCGCGCCCACGCGCGCGTGGCGTCCTGGAACACCGGATCGTCGGCGAACACGTTGCAGAGATAGGTCGCGTAGTCTTCGCCGTTATGCTCGACGAGGCTTGCGGCTTTGACGACCTTGACGGTCTCGGCATCGACTTTGGTGGGGTCGAACTGATCCCAGGGGATGTCGTTCAACGTCCAGGCCATGCGCTCTCCGGCGATTTGCTTTCCGCTCTTAGCTCGACCCCGACCGGGATTCAAGCCCATGCCCCAGCCGATACGACGCGCCGCCGAGCCCGAGGTTCCCGCCCGACGGCCTACATACTGCCTGCGTATGTAACAAGCTCAAGGGGTTGATTGAAGCCCGCCGGCCCCGGCGCGACCCGCGACCGTTCGTCCCGCCGGCCGCGCGACTCAGGCGTCCTTCCGATCGACGGCGTCGAGCATCGCCTGGCTGAGCGCGAGCTCGGCCAGGATGCCGCCCTCGGCGCCGCCGCTGGCGCGCGCCAGGTCGGCAACGCCCTTCAGCTCGTCGATGCGCTCCATCACGCGCGCGCGATCGATCTCGCCGACCGGCGTCGCGGTCTCGGCGAGCACGACGCAGCGCTCCGGCGTCACCTCGGCGAAGCCGCCGCCGACGAAGATCCGCGCGGTGATCTTGTCGTTGTCCCACACGTCGATCACGCCGGGCTTGAGCGTGGCGATGAACGGCGCGTGGCCGATCAGAGCGGCGAACAGGCCTTCGCTGCCCGGCACCACCACCATGTCGACGGGCTCCGAGATCAGGAGCCGCTCGGGCGACACCAGCTCGAAGGTCGTCTTGCCGGGGGGCGAGATCGCCATGATCAGGCCGCCTCGGCCGCCATCTTCTTGGCCTTCTCGACCGCCTCCTCGATGGTGCCGACCATGTAGAAGGCGGCTTCCGGCATGTCGTCGTACTGGCCCGCGACGATGCCCTTGAAGCCGCGGATGGTGTCCTCGAGGTTGACGAACACGCCGGGCGTCCCGGTGAACACCTCGGCGACGTGGAACGGCTGCGACAGGAAGCGCTGGATCTTGCGCGCGCGCGAGACCGTGAGCTTGTCCTCCTCCGACAGCTCGTCCATGCCGAGGATCGCGATGATGTCCTGCAGCGACTTGTAGGTCTGCAGCACCCGCTGGACGTCGCGCGCGACCTGGTAGTGCTCCTCGCCGACGACGCGCGGGTCGAGCACGCGGCTGGTCGAGTCGAGCGGGTCGACCGCGGGGTAGATGCCGAGCTCGGCGATCTGGCGCGACAGCACGGTGGTGGCGTCGAGGTGGGCGAAGGAGGTCGCCGGCGCCGGGTCGGTCAAGTCGTCGGCGGGCACGTAGATCGCCTGCACCGAGGTGATCGAGCCCTTCTTGGTCGTGGTGATGCGCTCCTGCAGCGCGCCCATGTCGGTCGCCAATGTTGGCTGGTAACCCACCGCCGACGGGATGCGGCCGAGCAGCGCCGACACCTCCGAGCCCGCCTGGGTGAAGCGGAAGATGTTGTCGACGAAGAACAGCACGTCCTGGCCTTCCTCGTCGCGGAAGTACTCGGCGAGCGTGAGGCCGGTCAGGCCGACGCGGGCGCGCGCGCCCGGCGGCTCGTTCATCTGGCCGTAGACCAGCGCCGCCTTGGACGGCGTGCCGTCGATGTTGATGACCTTCGACTCCATCATCTCGTGATAGAGGTCGTTGCCCTCGCGCGTGCGCTCGCCGACGCCGGCGAACACCGAATAGCCGCCGTGCGCCTTCGCGATGTTGTTGATCAGCTCCATGATGATCACGGTCTTGCCGACGCCGGCGCCGCCGAACAGGCCGATCTTGCCGCCGCGCGCGTAGGGCGCCAGCAGGTCGACGACCTTGATGCCGGTGACCAGGATCTGCGCCTCGGTCGACTGGTCGACGAAGGGCGGCGCCTGCTTGTGGATCGGCGACGTCATGCGCGCGTTGACCGGGCCGCGCTCGTCGATCGGCTCGCCCACGACGTTGATGATGCGCCCGAGCGTCTCGGGGCCGACCGGCACCGAGATCGGCGCGCCGGTGGCGACCGCCTCGGTGCCGCGCACCAGGCCGTCGGTGGTGTCCATCGCCACCGTGCGCACCGAGTTCTCGCCGAGGTGCTGCGCGACCTCGAGCACCAGGGTCTTGCCCTCGTGCTTCACGTGCAGCGCCGACAGGATCTCGGGCAGCTCGCCGTCGAACTTGACGTCGACGACGGCGCCGATGACCTGGGTGATGCGACCGACGGAGTTCTTCGTCATGGGTGTGCGCTCTCTTCGCTTGCCTCAGACGGCCTCGGCACCGGAGATGATCTCGATCAGCTCCTTGGTGATCACGGCCTGTCGCGTGCGGTTGTAGTTGAGTGTGAGATTGTCGATCATGTCGCCGGCGTTGCGCGTCGCGTTGTCCATCGCGGTCATGCGCGCGCCGTGCTCGCTGGCGTTGTTCTCCATCAGCGCGCCGAAGATCTGCACCGACAGGTTGCGGGGCAGCAGCGCCGCGAGGATGGTCTCCTCGTCGGGCTCGTATTCGTAGATCGCGCCGCCCGCCGGCGCGCCCGCGCTCTCGTCGATCTTCGGCAGCGCCACCGGTATGAGCTGCTGGCGGGTCACGATCTGGGCGATCGCCGAGCGGAAGCGCGCGAACACGATGGTCGCGACGTCGAGGTCGCCGGCGTCGAACATCTCGCGCACGCGCGCGGCGATGGCGTCGGCATCGGCGAAGGTGATGCGCTTCTTGCCGACCATCTCGACGGTGTCGATGATGTTGCGCGCGAAGTCGCGGCGCAGCTGGTCGCGACCCTTGCGACCGATGCACAGAATCTTGACCGTCTTGCCCTCGGCCGTGAGCTTGCGCGCCAGCGCGCGGGCGTCGCGCACGATCGAGGAGTTGAAGGCACCGCACAGCCCGCGGTCGGAGGTCGCGACGATGATGAGATGGGTGTCGTCGCGTCCGGTGCCGACCAGCAGCGGCGGCGCGCCGGCACTGCTGCTCAGACGCGCGGCGAGCGAGGCGATCATGCGCTCGAGACGCTGCGCATAGGGCCGGGCGGCCTCGGCCTGCTCCTGCGCGCGCCGGAGCTTGGCCGCGGCCACCATCTTCATGGCCGACGTGATCTTCTGGGTCGATTTGACGCTGCGGATGCGATTCCGCAGGTCCTTCAGGCTGGGCATGCGGGACCGACGATCTCGATCAGACGAACGACTTGGTGAACTGGTCGAGGAGGCCCTTCAGCTTCTCCTCGGTCGCGTTCGAGATCTCGCGCTCCTTGCGGATCGAATCGAGGATGTCGGGGGCCTTCGACTTGAGCTCGGCGCGATAGGCCTGCTCGAAGCGCGTGATGTCGCCGATCTCGACCTTGTCGAGATAGCCGCGCACGCCGGCGAAGATGACGCAGACCTGCTCCTCGATCGGCTGCGGGCTGAACTGCGGCTGCTTCAAGAGCTCGGTCAAGCGCGCGCCGCGCGCCAGCAGGCGCTGGGTCGCCGGGTCGAGATCGGAGGCGAACTGGGCGAACGCCGCCATCTCGCGATATTGCGCGAGCTCGAGCTTGATGCGGCCCGCGACCTGCTTCATCGCCTTGATCTGCGCCGCCGAGCCGACGCGGCTGACCGAGATGCCGACGTTGATGGCCGGCCGGATGCC
>DATJNS010000406.1:0-2191 GCA_035507915.1 Candidatus Sulfotelmatobacter sp. | reverse complement strand
CGGCGAGCAGATCTTCGAGATCAACGTGCCCCTGGACGGCGTGGATTGGCGCGTGCCCGATCCGCTGCCGCAGATCGTCGAGCGCTTCCACCAGCGTCACGAGCAGCTCTACACCTATGCGCAGCGCGACCAGGAGAGCGTGCTCGTCAATGCGCGCAGCGCCGTCGTCGGCGTGCTGCCCGACCTGCCGCAGGAGCCGAACCTGCCGGCCGGCGCGCCGACCGCGCCGCGCGGCGAGCGGCGCATCTATCTGGGCGGCTGGGTCGCCGTGCCGGTCTACGACTTCGACGCGCTGGCGCCCGGCCAGGCGATCGCCGGCCCCGCGATCGTCGAGTCGGCGATGACGACCATCCTGCTGCGCCCCGGCGAACGCGCCGCCGTGACGCCGCTCGGCTGGCTCGACATCGCGGTGCCGCGGCGCGCCGGCTGACCGTCGATCACCGTTTGCGCTTGAGCAGCACGTAGAGCGCGCCGGCGCCGCCGTGCTTGGGTTGGGCCGGCATCACGGCGAGGATGCGCGCGCGGTTGGCGGGCTCGTTGAGCCAGCGCGGCACCGCCTGGCGCAAGACGCCCCGCGCACGGCCCGCGCCGGCGTCGCTGTCGCCATCGTTCAGGCCTTTGCCGGTGATCACCAGCACGCAGCGCCGGCCGCGCGCCGCGCTGCCGGAAAGGAATCGCTCGAGCGCGGCATGCGCCTCGTCCTGGGTCAGGCCGTGCAGATCGAGCTTGCCGTCGATCGCCAATGCGCCGCGGCGCAGCCGCTCGGCGGTCGCGCGGTCGAGATCGGTGACGGTGCCGGGCTGCAGCTCGCGCAGGCCCGCGCGGCGCGGCGGCTGCGCCGTCCGCGGCGACGGTTCGGGTGTCGGTGGTGGGGGTGCGGGGTCGGGCGGCGCGGGCGGCGCATCGCCGCGCAAGCGCGCGATGTCGCGCGTCACGTGGCGCCAGAGGCGAAGGTCGTCGGCCGCCAGCCGGCGCGAGCGCGGGCGCGCCGGCGGCGGTTCAGCCATCGTCCTCGACCAGCAGGATGTGGAGGCGCCGCGGCCCGTGGGCGCCGAGCTGGATGGTCTGCTCGATGTCGCCGGTGCGCGACGGGCCGGTGACGAAGTTGATGGTGCGCGGCAGCTCGCCGTTCGCGCTGCGGGCGCGCAGCCGGTCGAGCGCGTCCTCGTACGGTCCGACCACGTCCTTCGCCTTGAGGACGACGACGTGGGTGTCGGGCAGGAAGTTGAGCGTCGACGGCGTGTCGGCGCCCGACACCAGCATCAGGGTTCCGGTCTCGGCGATCGCCGCGAAGGCGGGCGTGACCGACACGGCGTCGCGCCCGTGCGCGCGATCGAAACGCACGGTCAGGAGCGGCCGCTCGGCCCACGGCAGATCGGCCAGCGCCGGCGAGGCGACGAGCTCGGCCGGCAGGTTCTCGCGCGCGAGCAGCGTGGCGACCGCGCCGGGTACGTCCGCCAGCGCCGCCAGCCGCGTGACCTCCGTGTTGGCCGCCGTCGCCATCTCGACGAACAGCGCAACCAGGGCCGCCGGATCGCGCGCGACGCGCTGCGGCAGCAGATTGCGCGCGTGCCGCGCGAGACGTTCATCCAGCGCCGCGACGGTTGCCGCCGGCAGCGCATCGCGCTTCAGGGAGCCGCGGATGCGACCGAGGATCTGGCTCTTGGCGTCGCTCATCGGGCGTCGCTCAGGGGCTCAGCGGCCGGGCGCGCGCCGGCGCGCCGCCCACAGCGCGTGGAACGTCGGGCCCTGAGGCGCCGGCATGTCGCGCGTCGCGGTCCAGGCGCCGGCGAGCGGCAACGAACGGAACCGGCCGCGCGCGCCGCCGAGCCGACCGAGCAGCCAGGCGGCGGCGCGCGCCGCGGCGTGGTAGAGCACCGGCCGGCGGGCAAGGAACGCCCACAGCGCGAGCCCGTAGCGCGCCGCGTTGGGCGTCAGGTGGCGCTCGAACTGCCGCTCGCGCCAGTGGCGCATCATCTTCGGCAGCGGGATCTTCATCGGACATACGCTCTCGCAGCGCCCGCAGAAGGTCGACGCGTTGGGCAGGTGCCCGCCTTCCTCGACGCCGACCAGGCTCGGCGTCAGCACCGCGCCCATCGGGCCCGGATAGACCCAGCCGTAGGCATGGCCGCCCACGGCCGCATAGACCGGGCAGTGGTTCATGCAGGCGCCGCAGCGGATGCAGCGCAGC
>DATJNS010000405.1:0-7760 GCA_035507915.1 Candidatus Sulfotelmatobacter sp. | reverse complement strand
GCCGTGCCGCCCGGCCGCGCGCTGTCGCGCACGCTCGACGAGCTGATCGAGCGGCGGGTCGCGGCGCTGGTCGACTACCAAGATGCCGCCTACGCCGCGCGCTATCGCGGTCTGGTCGAGCGCGTGCGCGCGGCCGAGGCGACGGCGGCGAAGGGGTTGAGCGGTCTCGCCGAGGCGGTCGCTCGCTACTACTACAAGCTGCTCGCCTACAAGGACGAGTACGAGGTCGCGCGGCTCTATACCGACGGCAATTTCCGCAACCTGCTGGCGGCGCAGTTCGAGGGCGACTACAGGCTGGAGTTCCACCTGGCGCCGCCGGTGCTGGCGACGCGCGACCCGACATCGGGACACCTGGTGAAGCGCGGCTACGGGCCGTGGATGCTCCGCGCGTTCGGGCTGCTCGCGCGCTTCAAACGGCTGCGCGGCGGTGTCTTCGACCCGTTCGGCTACAGCGCCGAGCGGCGCATGGAGCGCGCGCTGATCGTCGCGTACGAGCGCCAGATCGACCGCGTGCTCGCCCGCCTGACGCCGGCCAACCATGCGACCGCGGTCGAGATCGCCTCGGTGCCCGAGCACATCCGCGGCTACGGCCACGTCAAGCAGCGCCACGTCGCCGAGGCCGAGCGCCGCGCCGACGCGCTCTGGCTCGCGTTCGAGCGCGGCGTCACGGCGGCGGTCGCCGCCGAATAGCCGACCCCTGTTGCGCACCGCGCGGCAGCGGCAGCGCGCTTACTGCGCCGCGATCAGCTCGAGGGTGCGCCCGTCGGCGAGGCGGTTGAAGCACTGCAGCGCGGGCGTGCCCATGCTCTGATCGCCTTCGGCCTCGCCTGCGCTGGTGACCGTGTCGAGCTCCTGGCTCGACAGATACTTGGCCGCAGTGGCGCGCAGCGTGGGGCCGTTGAGCTGCAGCTGCGCAAGCTTCGCGTTGAGATCGTGATCGATCATCTCGAGGTTGGCGGTGATCAGATCGAAGTCGCGGTTGGCCGCCTTGGAGTAGGTGTCCTTGTCGAGCGCGGCGGCGATCGGCTTGCGCATCTCGAGCTCACGCGCGATCGCGGCCTTGCCGTAACGCCGCTCGGCGATGAGCATGCACGCGTTGATCGCCAGCGCCGCGCCGGACTTGCAGCGCGCGTCCTGATCGCAGCGCGCGATCTCGGGACGGCCCGCCAAGGTCGGCCGGGGCGCGGCGACCTCGACTTCGGCCTCGGCCTCGGCGGCGGCGGCCGCCTCGGGCTTGAGCGCGTCCGCGAGGATCGGCAGGGCCGTCATGCGTGTCTCGAGCGCGGGCCGCGTGACCGTGTCCTCGATGACGTTCTCGGCGAGCAAGCCGAACTTCGTGGTCGAGTCGTCGTAGGCGAGCGGCGGCGGCCGCGACGCCAGGTAGATGTGACAGCCCTCGCTCACCGCCTTGATCGGCGTCGCCGTCGGCCCGCGCGTCGCGCCCTCGGGACCGGCGTCGAAGCTCAACCGATCCTCCGGGAACGCGAAGCGCCGGGCGAGCACGGGACGCAACCGATCGAAGAAATCGCCGACCGCCTGATCGACCAGTGGGGCGACCTCGGGAACCTCGAGCGCGGCCGACGCCAGATCGACGACCGGCTTGGCGGCGCGCTGGTAGAGGCCGGGCTCGAAGCACACCTTGAAATCCTTGGCCTCGCGCATCGCCTTGGTGTCGATCAGGTAGATGTCGAAGGTCGTCGGGTCGGCCTGGCGCTTCGGCGGCACCGGCGCCACCGGTCCGAGATTGGCGAACGCGTGCGCGATCTTCGCATCGGCGATGCGGCGCGCGTCCTCCTCCTCCTTGACCAGCTTGTCGACCGCGGCCTTGGCTGCCGCCTCGTCGGCGGCTTCCTCCGGCGTCTTGGTCGGCGCCGGCGGCTTGGGCTCGGCGGCCACGACGGCGTTTGCCGTGCGCTCGACATTGGCGCGGTTGATGTCGCGCGCGACCGAGAAGGCCTGGGCGCCGAACGCGCGCGCCGCGGCGCCGCACTGCGCGATCGTCGCGCCGGCCGCCGCCAGTTTCGTCAGCGAGTCCTGGGCGTCCTGGCTCATGTTCTCGACGGTCTGGCGCTGCGCGTCGGCGCGCGAGCTGTCGAGCGAGATGCCGGGCTCGAGGCTGGCGCCCAGCGCGAAACGGATCATCACGTCGGCGATCACGGCGTAGCCCGCGCAGCCGAGCGCGGGGGTCTCGGCCGCCTCCGGCGCCGGCAGCTTCGACCGGGCGATCACGGGCGCCGCCAAACGATCGTAGAGCGCGTAGCCCTCGGCGTTCGCCTCGCCCGCGCCCTGCGCCTGCGCGCTCGAGCCCATGGCAAGGCAGCCGAGCAGCCCGCCGAGCAACAGCGCCAGCGTCCATCGAAGCTCAAAGGTACGGAGCATGCGCCGCCTCACGCCGGGTCCCACGACGACTCGGTTGATTCGCGCAGTTTACCCTTAACTTACTGTTAATTGGCCGCGTTTCGTGCGGCCGTCAGTTCTCTTCGCGGCTCAGCACGGCGATCAACGCCGACAGCTTCTCGCGCACGCTGGGGTCGAGCTTGCGGATCTTCTGGGTCAGCTTGAGGACGATCACATCCAGCTGGTCGTCGCTGGCGACCGGGTGACCCTGGCTCAGCCCGTCGAAGAAGTAGGATACCGGCACGTCGACCGCGTCGGCGGCGCGCCACAGGGCCGACGCGCTGAGCCGGTTGGCGCCGCGCTCGTATTTCTGGACCTGCTGGAAGGTCAGACCCAGCCGATCGGCAAGCACGGTCTGGCTCATCCCGAGGGAGACCCGGCGCTCGCGCAGGCGCGACCCGACATACACGTCGATCGGGTCCGGTCCGTCCTTGCCGCGGCGGCGGCGGCCCCGTGTCCCGGCCGGACGGCCGCGGGCGGCCTCTTGAGCGTTCTGCTTGATCATCTCCACGGTCCAAGTCCTCCGTTTCACCATCGTTACCCCACCCGTGATCCGCCATTCATCTGGTGGCGGCTTCATTTTTCAGTAGATTAACTATTTTACTCTACGAAACCTAGTCGTCTAGATTTTTATCGTTGATAAACTGGTGCGTTGGACCAAGAATGATTCAACCAATTGCTGAAATTAACTTAATGATCTGTTCCAATTTTCAGAACGTCATGTCGGACTGGACCCAGACGGCACCCGAAAAGCTAGATCCGAGATGACTACCGCAAGGCACCGTTGAACAGAATGTCGAACTCGCGCAGTCTCAACCAAGAATTCGCCGCGTAAATCTGCAAGTCGATCGCCGGACATCTACCGCCGGCATCGGCCTATTATGTTCACTCTATACAAAATGGATGGTGCAATAGCTTGAACCCAACCGTGGCAGGCACCTCCGACCCGACACCATGTCAGGCCCATTAAAATACGCGGCGCTCGACTGTCCGTGCTAAGCATAACGGATATGCCGAAGGACGCCGTGGACGTGGTCGCCGCCACCCGGGCCTACGAGACCTGGGTGGGCGAGCACCTCACCTTGGTCCGAGCCGACCTGCGGGCGAAGCACCGGGCCATGGCCGGCCGGCCATTCCCGTTCCTGCGCGCCACCTTCTACCGGTGGATGCAGCTGTGGCCGAGCGTCTGCGCCGGCCTCGGCGACGCGCCGGAAGTGCTTGCGGTCGGCGACCTCCACATCGAGAACTTCGGCACCTGGCGCGACGTCGAAGGACGCCTGGTGTGGGGCGTCAACGATTTCGACGAGACCTATCCGCTGCCCTACACGCTCGACCTGGTGCGCCTGGCGGCCAGCGCGGTGCTCGCCGCGCGCGACGGCATGCTGGGGCTCGGGCCGCGCACCATCGCGACCTGCCTGATCGGCGGCTACCGCAAGGCCATCGAGGCGGGCGGACGGCCCTACGTGCTCGAGGAGACGCACGCCTGGATGCGCACGATCGCGTTGTCGAGCCTGCGCGACCCGGTCGCGTTCTGGGCCAAGCTCGACCGCCTGCCGACCTACGAGGGCGCGCTGCCGAAGAAGGTCCGCAAGCTGCTCGAGCGCGACTTTCCGGAACCGGGCCTGAAGTACCGGGTCATGCATCGCACCGCCGGGCTGGGCAGCCTCGGACGCCAGCGCTTCGTGGCGCTCGCCGACCTGCACGGCGCCATGATCGCGCGCGAGGCCAAGGCGCTGCTGCCGTCGGCCTGCGTGTGGGCGCGCGACGGCGCCGGCTCCGGGCGCGTGCGCTACGCCGACATCCTCGCCCAGGCGGTGCGCTGTCCCGATCCCTACATGCGGGTGCGCGGCAGCTGGGTGGTGCGGCGCCTATCGGCGCATTCCTCGAAGCTCGATCTCAGCCTGATGCCGCGACGGCGCGACGAGCGCCGACTGCTGCACGCCATGGGCGGCGAGACCGCCAACATCCATCTCGGCACGCCGGGCGTGCGGCGCGCGATCCGCCGCGATCTCGAGCGCCGGTCGGCGAGCTGGCTCGATCGCGCCGCCCGCGCGATGGCCGACGCCGTCACCGCCGATTGGCGGCGATGGCGCAATCGCACCGGCGCCCGATCGGGAGCCTGAGGCCGCGGCGCGGCGGACCGCTATTCGAGCGCCGACGCCAAGAGGTGCGAGAGCACGACCGGCGCCAACAGCACGATGGCCAGCAGGACCAGGTGCAGGACATTGCTGATGCCGGGATGTTGTGTTTGCCAGGGCATGACCAACTCGCCTCGCATCGACCGCTCAACCCTACCGCGCCCGCCGACCCGACGGCGGTGAGCCACCTCACAGGCTCGCGGGGTTAACGTCGGAATTATTCGTGCCGTTTCAAACGGATATCCATGCAGGCCATGCATGGCCGGCTTTAACGGCAATGCCGCAGCGGCGTGTCTCGGCGGCTGTTTCGGCGGTTTGCCGCGATTCTTGGCCGTCGCGGCGGATCGAGAGTACGTTATAGTATAACAATTCGTCGGGCCGCAGCGCGCGCCCGCGGCGCGGAGGGCTCTCTCGGCATGGCATCAGGCTCGGCCCTCGGCATGAGCGCGCTCGGGCGGACGGCCTGGGCCAGCGGCGCCTGCGTCCTCTTGTGGCTCGCGGTGTGGTGGGCCCTGGCGTGATCGCGCTCGACGATCTCACGGTCGCCTACGAGCGCCACCCGGCGGTCCATCATCTGACGGGCGCCTTCGAGGCCGGCTCGCTGACCGCGATCGTCGGCCCCAACGGCGCCGGCAAGACCACGCTGCTCAAGACGCTTGCCGGTCTGGTGCGCCCGGCCGCCGGCTGTCTCGAGCGGGGCGGCCTGGCGCGCGCCGACATCGCCTACCTGCCGCAGATCCCGGAGCTCGATCGGCGCTTCCCGATCTCCGTGCACGACGTCGTGCTGCTCGGTCGCTGGCGCACCCTGGGATGGCGACGCGGCGTCGCGCGCGCCGAGCTCGCGCAGGCGGCGCGCGCGATCGCCGCGGTCGGTCTCGCCGGCTTCGAGCAGCGCCCGATCGGCACCTTGTCGGCGGGACAGTTCCAGCGCGCGCTGTTCGCGCGCCTGATGCTGCAGGACGCCGCGCTGATCCTGCTCGACGAGCCGTTCAGCGCGATCGACGCGCGCACCGCGGACGATCTCACCGCGCTGGTCGCCGGCTGGCATCGCGAACACCGCACCGTGATCGCCGTGCTGCACGATCTCGACGCGGTGCGTCGGCATTTCCCCAGCACGCTGCTGCTGGCGCGCGACTGCATCGGTTGGGGACCGACCGACCACGTGCTGACCGCCGCCAATCTCGAGCGCGCGCGCCGCATGGCGGAATCGTGGGACCCCGACGCCGCCGCCTGCGCGCCGGCGGCGGCGCCCACCGCGTGACCGCGCCATGACCGTGCAGGATCTCATCGTCGCGCCCTTCATCGATCACGGCGCGCTGCGCCGCGCCCTGGTCGCGTGCGTCGCGCTCGCGCTCGGCGGCGGCCCGGTCGGCACGCTCCTGGTGCTGCGGCGCATGAGCCTGATGGGCGACTCGCTGTCGCACGCGGTGCTGCCGGGCGTCGCGGTCGGCTACCTGATGACCGGCGGCTCGATCGGCGCGATGAGCCTGGGCGGCGTCGCCGCCGGTCTCGCGGTCGCGCTGTTGTCGGGCCTGGTGACGCGCCTCACGCCGGCGCACGAGGACGCCAGCTTCGCGGCCTTCTTCCTGATCTCGCTCGCCGCCGGCGTCCTGATCGTGACGCGCGCCGGCCGCGACGAGGATCTCGTCCACATCCTGTTCGGCGACCTGCTGGCCCTGTCGCCCGACGGGCTCGTGCTGCTCGCCGCGGTGTCGACCGTCACCGTGCTCGGGGTGGCGCTGCTCTACCGTCCCCTGATCGTCGACTGCTTCGATCCGCAGTTCCTGCGCGCCGCCGGCCCGGCCGGCACGGTCGCCTATGTCGGCTTCCTGCTGCTGGTCGTGCTCAACCTGGTCGGCGCCTTCCAGGCGATGGGCACCTTGATGGCGCTCGGCCTCATCATGCTGCCGGCGGCCGCCGCGCGTTTCTGGGCGCGCGCCGTGTGGTCCCTGATGCTGACCAGCAGCGGGCTAGCGCTCGGCGCGTCGGTCGCCGGTCTCCTGATCGCGCATCACGCCGGGCTGCCGGCGGGCTCGACCATCGTGCTGGTCGCCGGCGCCGTCTACCTCGTGTCGGTGGGATTCGGCCCGCGCGACAGTCTGCGCGCGCGCTACCGCACACAAGCGCACCTGCACGCGTAATCGAGAGCTAGACGTTCGCGCTGCGCAGCGCGTCGCACACCGCGTCGGTGACCTGCTTGGTCGTCGCGCTGCCGCCGAGGTCGGGCGTCAGCACCGAGCCCTCGGCGGTGACGCGCTCGATCGCGCGCATCAGCCGCGCCGCGGCGTCGGCTTCGCCCAGATGGTCGAGCATCATGGCGCCGGTCCAGAAGGTCGCCAGCGGATTGGCGATGCCTTTGCCCGTGATGTCGAACGCCGAGCCGTGGATCGGCTCGAACATCGACGGGAAGCGCCGCTCCGGATTGAGGTTGGCGGTCGGCCCGATGCCGATCGAGCCGGCGAGCGCGACCGCGAGATCGGACAGGATGTCGGCATGCAGGTTGGTCGCGACCACGACGTCGATCGACTTCGGCTTCAGGACCATGCGCGTCGTCATGGCGTCGACCAGCTCCTTGTCGACCGTGACGTCGGGGAAATCGCGGCCGACCTCGGCGGCGATCTCGTCCCACATCACCATGCCGTGGCGCTGCGCGTTGGACTTGGTCACCACCGTCAGGTGCTTGCGCGGCCGCTTGCGCGCGATCTCGTAGGCGAAGCGGATGATGCGCACGACGCCGACGCGCGTGAACACCGAGGTCTCGGTCGCGACCTCCTCGGGCAGGCCGCGATGCACGCGGCCGCCGTTGCCGGCGTACTCGCCCTCCGAGTTCTCGCGCACGATGATCCAGTCGAGATCCTCGCTGGTGCGGTCGCGCAGCGGGCTCGTGATGCCGGGCAGGATGCGCGCCGGACGGACGTTGGCGTACTGGTCGAAGCCCTGGCAGATGCGCAGGCGCAGGCCCCACAAGGTGATGTGATCGGGGATCGCCTTGTCGCCGACCGCGCCGAAATAGATCGCGTCGCAGCCCTTGAGCTTGTCGAGCCCGTCCTCCGCCATCATGACGCCGTGGCGGCGGTAGTAGTCGGAGCCCCAATCGAAGTGCGCGACCTCGAGCTTGAAGCCGGTCTCGCGCTGCTGCAGCGCCTCGAGCACCGTGAGCCCGGCGGCGATCACCTCGGGCCCGATGCCGTCGGCCGGGATGGCCGCGATCTTGTACGTGCGCAT
>DATJNS010000404.1:0-9527 GCA_035507915.1 Candidatus Sulfotelmatobacter sp. | reverse complement strand
TCGGTTGGACGCAAGACCGGCCCGGCCGCCGCGGCGGCAGGATGGCGGGCGTGCCGACGCTATTGGAAGCCATTGGGCGGAACCAATTACGCTTCGAATTTGTTCATTTCGCGACCCCGCGCGTATCGGTCACGGCGATGCGATCGGGCCACAGTCGGCAAGGAACGAGGGGCGCGCGTCTCGCGCACCCTTAATCTTTTCGAGGGGCCGTGGTACGAGTCGAGGCCGAATCGCTGTCGCGATCTTGGGGTATCGGAGGAACATATTGATTTGACTGGGGTTTTGGGTGTCGACCGGATGCCCCCCAAACCGCCCCACCCCCGTTGCGACGGCCAGACCCGGAGGACGAGCGCAGACCCTCGGAACCGTCCGGCCGACGAACCGGCTGCACCGCACGACGCCGTTAGGCGTTTGAAGGAACAGAAAAGGAGATCCGTTGATGAAATCTCTCAAGTTATTGGCCGTGTTCGCGGTCGTGGGCCTGCTCGGCGCATGCTCGGGACCATGGGACATCCAGACCCTGCGGGGCACCACGCGGACGACGACGGGAACGCCGTTCACCCAGGCGCTGACCCAGGAGTATCGCTCGCTCACCCTGTTTGACGCCGACGTCGATAACGACTGGGAGAACGCCTACATCTTCGCGGCCAAAGGCTTGGCCGCGGCGCAAGGCCAGGTCGTGCTCCCCGAGAACACGGCGAACTGGAGCCTCACGGCGCCCCAGCGCTCGGAGATCGACGCGGGGCGCGCCAACCTGATCGCGGCGCTCGACAACGGCGGCCGCACGCGGCTGCCCGACGTTGCCGCCAAGGCCCAGGCGAAGTTCGACTGCTGGGTCGAGGAGAGCTCCGAGGGTTGGCAGCAAGCCGAGATCGCCGCCTGCCGCGGCGACTTCATGGCGCTGCTCGCCCAGCTTGGCCAGCCCGTCCCGCCGCCGCCGCCGCCGGCGCCCGCGCCGATGGCCCAGCGTGAGTTCATCATCTACTTCGACTGGGACAGCGCGCGCATCACGCCGGAAGGCATGCGCATCGTCGACCAGGTCGCGGCAGATGCGAAGAACAACGTGAGCACCCGGATCGTGCTGGTCGGTCACGCCGACCTGTCGGGCCCGGCGAGCTACAACCTGCGCCTGTCGCTGCGCCGTGCCGATGCGGTGCGCGCCGCCCTGGCGCAGCGTGGCGTCGCCACCGAGCGGACCTCGGTGACCGCGCTCGGCGACACCGAGCCGGCCGTGCCGACTGCTCGCGGCGTGCGCGAGCCGCGCAACCGTCGGGTCGTCATCACGATCCGCTGACCCGTCGAGTCCGGTCCGGCGCGCTGCGTGCCGGACCGGATCCCGGGACCTCGATCGATCGCCGGCACCGGTGGGTGCCGGCGATTTTTTTGCCGCGCGACGGTGCGGTGGCGCCTGGTCCCGCTGGCTGGACAACCGACCGCCGCCGCCTAATATGGCTTGAGGTCGGCGCCGGGCATGCCGGCAACCGTGGCGGGATGTGTGACGGGCCTCCAGCGATGTACAGGCAAACCACCCGGTCGATCTCGATCACGGTCGAACCGATCTTCCTCGAGGAACGGTCGTCGCCGCCCGAGAACAAGTATGTTTGGGCCTACCACGTGCGGATCCAGAACGAGGGCCCCGAGACCGTGCAGCTGCTCAACCGCTATTGGCGCATCACCGACGCGTTCGGGCGCGTCCAGGAGGTGCGCGGCTCCGGCGTGGTCGGCGAGCAGCCGGTGCTCAAGCCGGGCGACAGCTTCGAGTACACCAGCGGCACCCCGCTCGGCACGCCGTCGGGCATCATGGTCGGCGCCTATCAGATGGAGACTCAGGGCGGCGAACGGTTCGACGTTGCGGTGCCGGCCTTTTCGCTCGACTCGCCGCATCAAAGCGTCCGGTTGAACTGATCGCCGGCCGGCACGGGAAAGGATTGCAGTCGTGGCAAAGGCCGCTTCCTACGTGAAGCTCGAAGGCGCGTCCCGCCCACTCGAGCGGCCGACGCGCGCCCAGGCCGAGGAGGCCGTGCGCATCCTGATCCGCTGGGCCGGCGAGAATCCCGACCGCGAAGGCGTGCGCGACACGCCCAAGCGCGTCGTCAAGGCGTACGAGGAGTGGTTCTCGGGCTACGGCGCCGATCCCGTCGACATGCTGCAGCGGACCTTCGAGGAGACCGAGGGCTACGACGAGATCGTGCTGCTGCGCGACATCCGCTTCGAGTCGTTCTGCGAGCACCACATGGCGCCGATCATCGGCAAGGCGCACGTCGCCTACCTGCCGAGCACGCGCGTGATCGGCATCTCGAAGCTCGCGCGGCTGATCGAGATCTTCTCCCGCCGCATGCAGATTCAGGAGAAGATGACCGCGCAGATCGCCAACACGCTCGACGAGGTGCTGCAGCCCAAGGGCGTTGCGGTCGTCATCGAGGCGCAGCACCAGTGCATGACGACGCGCGGCGTCCACAAGCCGGGCGTCAGCATGGTGACGAGCCGCCTGCTCGGCGCGTTCCGCTCGAACCCCGACACGCGGCGCGAATTCCTCTCGATGATCAACTCGACCGGCCTGGGCGGCGGGGGCGGCGCATCGCTGTGAACGCGCCGTCGCCGATCGAGCTGCTCGATCGGCTGGTCGCGTTCCCGACCGTTTCGCAGGACTCCAATCTCGCGCTCATCGATTTCGTGCGCGAGCACCTGGCGCGCCTCGGCGTGACGGCGCGGCTGACCTTCAACGCGGAGCGCACGAAGGCGAATCTGTTTGCGACCGTCGGTGCCGGGCCGGGCGGGATCGTGTTGTCCGGTCACACCGACGTCGTGCCGGTCGCGGGGCAGAACTGGACGAGCGACCCGTTCGCCATGGTCGAGCGCGACGGCCGGCTCTACGGGCGCGGCACCGCCGACATGAAGGGCTTCATCGCGACCGCGCTGGCGCTCGTGCCCGAGCTCCTCGGGCACCCGCGCGCCGAGCCGATCCATCTCGCGCTGAGCTACGACGAGGAGATCGGCTGCCTCGGCGCGCCCGGTCTGCTCGCCGACCTGAGCGCGGCGGGGATCGCGCCGCGCCTGGCGGTCATCGGCGAGCCGACCTCGATGCGCGTGATCAACGCGCACAAGGGGATCTGCTTCAACCGCACCATGATCACGGGCGTGCCCGGCCATTCGAGCCAACCCCAACACGGCGTCAACGCGATCACCGCGGCGGCGTCGTTGATCGAGTTCATCGAGCGCGAAGCGCGCGCGGCCGAGGGTCGGGCGCGCCCCGACGGCGATTTCGAGCCGCCCTACACGACCTACAACGTGGGGAAGATCGCCGGCGGCGCCGCGATGAACATCATCGCCGCCAACGCCGAGCTCGATTGGGAGTTCCGCAACGCGCCGTGGGACGATTCCGATGCGCTGCGCGCGCGCATCGAGGGCTTCATCGCCGACGATCTGCGCGGCCGCCTGAAAGCGCGCGATCCGCGCGCCGACGCGACCAACCGCTGCATGGCGGACGTGCCCGGCTTCATGCCCGATCCCGATTCCCCGGCTGTGCGGCTCGCGCTGCGGTTGACCGGGCAGAACCGCGCCGGGACGGTGCCGTTCTCGACCGAGGCGGGGCTGTTCCAGCGCGCCGGCATCGCCACGGTGATCTGCGGTCCGGGCTCGATCGGGGACGCCCACCGCGCCGACGAGTTCGTCGCGCGCGACCAGCTCGAAGCCTGCGCGCGGTTCCTGCGCCAGGTCGCCGACAGCACCTTGCCGACGGGCTGACCGGTCCATTCGCGGTCAGGCCGCGGCCCGCTGGGCCAAGATTCCGGGTTGGTCTAGCGGTTCATGACGCGGCGGGCGGCTTCGGCGAGGAAGCCCGAACGCGTCGTGCCGGCCTCGGCGGCGGCTTCGTCGATCTCGGCCAGAAGGTTCTTGTCGAGCGTGATGTTGACGCGCACCGCCGGCGCCTTGGGCGGCCGGCCGGTCAACAGCAGGAGCACCGCGCCCTCCGGGCGCGAGCCGTTCATGAGATCGCCGAGCGCGCGTGGCACCGGCGCGGCGACGCCTTCCTCGACCAGCCCTTCGAGATGAAAGGTCAACGCGTCCTCGGCCTGCCGCAACGCCTCCTCGGCGTTCGACCCGACCGCGACGCAGCCCGGCAGGTCCGGAAACGTGACGGCAACATCGCTGTCGTCGACGTGCCGGAGCACCGCCGGATAGCGTGCCACCTCAGGCTCCCTTGGTCTTGATGCCGGCCGACGCCAGCACCTGCGTCACCACCTCGTCGGGCAGGCTGCATTTGTGGCTCGGCAGGGTGACGCGGCCGGCGCGCTTCGGGTGCGCGAACTGGACCAGGCCGCCGCGCTCCTCGGCCGGCTCCCAGCCGGCGCTCTCGAGGGCCTTCAGCAGCTTCTTGATCTTCGCCATCGTCAAGGCCTCCCGGCGGTCCGCGGACGCGCCACCGTTGCGGGCCTCAAATGGCGATGCAGGCCATGACTCTATCGGGAATTTGTTGTGACAGTTCCGTGAAATCGGCGCCGATTTCAGCGGTAGACCAGGAACCGCGGCAGGTCGCTCTTGATGTTGCGCTCGAGTTCGCTGTTGAGATCGCGCCCGAGGGCTTCGGTCATCTGGAACCAGGTGCGCTCGCGGTCGGCCACGCTGATGTCCTCGGCAACCGACTGGCGTCGCTCGGCGCGCGCGGTCACGATGCCGTCCCGATAGCCGCGTTCGTTGCGCACCTCGATCTCGACCTCGACGACCGCGTCGTAGCGCTGGGCCTGGTCCTTCGTGAAGGCGCCGCGGATACCGGTCGTGCGCGGCAGCTCGGTCTCGATCACGCTCGCGCGCTTGATCACGTAGCGCAGCTCGCCGGGCCCGCCGGCCGCGACCAGGCGGTCGCGCGCCCACTGCTCGGCCATCTGGATCGGCGGCTCCGGGAAGAGGTGGTCGACGTTGGGCGGGCGCATCGGCGGCGTGTACTCGCGCACGATCTCGATCCGGCCGACCGCGAAGTCGAACTTGCCGAATTGCTGGAAGGTGATCTCCGGGAAGCGCGGCCCGACCTGCTGTTGCTGGGCGCAGGCAGCCAGCGCGAGCGGCACGATCAGGCCCAGCAGAGCGCGGCGCGTCGTGTGTCGTGCGGCGGTAAAAGCAATCACGTGTCGTAGATCTCGGCCAGTTGCGGATCGGTAAATGTGTACCGGCTGTTGCAGAACTCGCAAGTCACGATCACGGTGTCCTCGATCTTGAGGTCCTGGATCTCGGCGCGCGGCAGCACGCGCAGCATGCGGGCGACCCGCTCGCGCGAGCAGCGACAGCCGGCGCTCACGCGATGGGGCGTGTAGACCCGCACGCCGTCCTCGTGGAACAGCCGGAACAGCAGCTGGTCGGGGCTGAGCTGCGGATCGATCAGCTCGGCCGGCGTGCTGCTGCCCATCATCAGGAGCGAGCGCCGCCAGTCGTCGTCGGCGGCGTCCTCCGACTCGTCGGTCGCTTCGCCGCCGTGGCCGGGCAGGCGTTGCAGCATGAGGGCGCCGGCGCGCCAGCTCGTCGAGCCGTCGGGCGCAAGGGTGCGCCCGCAGGCGAGCCGAACGCCGGCCTGCAGCTGCTCGGATTGGCGGAAATAGTGATGCACGCAGTCCGCCAAGGTGCCGCCGATCAGCTCGACGATGCCTTGATAGCGCTCCGACGCGCTGCCCTGGTCGACCGTGAAGGCGAGATGGCCGCGGCCGAGCAGGCGCGGTACCGGCGCGGCGAGCGGCGCCGAGCCGGCGCCTACCAGCGCGTCGGCGAGCGCCGGGCCGTCGAACGCCGCGTAGCCGCGCATCGCGCCGGCCGAGGTGATGTCGGCGACCATCATGCGAATCGGTCCGTCGCCCTTGGTCTGCAGCGAGAACACGCCGTCGTACTTCAGCGCGCCTGCGAGCGCCGCGGTCAGCGCGAGGGTCTCGCCGAGGAGCCGGGCGACCGGCTCCGGGTAGTCGTGGCGGCGCAGGACCTCGTCGACCGACGCGCCCAGCCGCACCAACCGCCCGCGCAACCCGGGCGCGTCGATCTGGAACGGCTGGATCAGATCGTCGGCGTGACGATCCGCGAATGCGGCCTCTGCCATCTCGTGGAACCCCGGAACCCTCGCGACCAAGCCCGCCTCCGCGACGCGCAGCCGCCGACACTAGCTGAGATGGCTCAGCCGAGACACCAGGCCAAGATGCCCTTCTGGACGTGCAGCCGGTTCTCGGCCTCGTCCCAGACCACCGACTGCGGCCCGTCGATGACGCGCGCGGTGACCTCCTCGCCGCGATGGGCAGGCAGGCAATGCATGAACAGGGCGCGCGGGTCGGCGCGCGCCATCAGGGTCTCGTCGACGCGATAGGGCGCCAGCAGGTTGTGGCGGTTCTCCGGATCGCTGCCCATCGAGACCCAGGTGTCGGTGACCACGAGATCGGCACCCTCGACGGCGTCGATCGGGTCGTGGGTCACCGAGACGCGTGCGCCGGACTGGCGCGCCCAGGCGAGCATGTCGGGCCGCGGCGCCAGCTCGGGCGGGGCGGCGATGCGCAGATCGAAATCGAATCGGCCGGCGGCATGGATCCACGAGTTGCAGACGTTGTTGGCGTCGCCGCTCCAGGCGACGGCGTGTCCGGCGATCGGGCCGCGGAACTCCTCGAACGTCATGATGTCGGCCATCACCTGGCAGGGATGCGAGCGGTCGGTCAGGCCGTTGATCACCGGCACGGTGGCGTGGTCGGCGAGCTCCTGCAGCTTCTTCTCCGAACCGGTGCGCATCATGATCGCGTCGACGTAGCGCGACAGCACCTGGGCGGTGTCGCTGATCGTCTCGCCGCGCTTCAGCTGCATGTCGTCGGGCCGCAGCACGACGACGTCGCCGCCGAGCTGCTTCATGGCGACCTCGAAAGACACCCGCGTGCGCGTCGAGGGCTTCTCGAAGATCATCGCCAGCGTCTTGCCGGCGAGCGGTTTCGCGGGCGCCGGCGTCTTGCCGTCGCGTTTGCCGAGCTTGGCCGTATCGAGAATGCGCCGCAGCTCGGCGGTGGTGACCGCGTCGAGATCGAGAAAATGGCGAGGTGCGGCCGGCATCAGTTGAACCAGCGGGCAGCCACGCTGTCGACGATCTGGAGGGCGGCGTCGAGCTCGGCCTGCTGCACGATCAATGGCGGCAGCAGACGGATCACGTTCTCGCCGGCGGCGACCGTGAGCAGCCCGCCTTCGCGCAGCTTGGTCTGCATGTCGCCGGCCGGCACGACGCACTTCATGCCGAGCAGGAAGCCGGCGCCACGCGCGTCGGCGAACACTTTCGGGTGCTTCTTGACCAGCGCCTCGAGACGCACCCGAAAGCCGCGGGCGAGCCGATCGACGCCGTCGAGGAAACCCGGTTCGAGCAGCACGTCGAGCACCGCGTTGGCCGCCGCCATCGCGAGCGGATTGCCGCCGAACGTGGTGCCGTGGGTGCCCGGCGTCATGACCGCGCCGACCTTCTCGGTCGCCAGCACGGCGCCGACCGGGAAACCGCCGCCCAAGCCCTTGGCGAGCGCCATGACGTCCGGTTTCACGCCCGACCACTCGTAGGCGAACATCTTGCCCGAGCGGCCGAGCCCGCACTGCACCTCGTCGAACATCAAGGTCAGGCCGAACTCGTCGGCGACCTCGCGCAGCGCGCGCAGGAACTCGGGCGTCGCCGGCCGGATACCGCCCTCGCCCTGGATCGGTTCGATCAGGATGCCGGCGGTCGCCGGCGTGATCGCGGCGCGCAGCTCGTTGAGATTGCCGAACGCGACCTGGTCGAAACCTTCGACCTTGGGCGCGAAACCCTTCAGATATTTCTCGTTGTTGGTGGCCGCCAGCGTGGCGAGCGTGCGGCCGTGGAACGCGCCCTCGAACGAGATCACCCGATAGCGCTCGGGATGACCGTTTTCCTGCTGGGAGCGGCGCAGCATCTTGATGCCGCCCTCGAGCGCCTCGGCGCCGGAGTTGCAGAAGAACGCCGTGTCGGCGAACGAGCACTCGACCAGCCGCTTGGCGAGCTTCTCCTGCTGCGGGATGCGATAGAGGTTGGAGACGTGCCACAGCTTGTCGACCTGGTCCTTGAGCGCGGCGACCAGATGCGGATGCGAGTGGCCGAGCGCGTTGACCGCGATGCCGGAGCCGAAATCGAGGTAGCGCTTGCCGTCCTCGGCATAGAGATAGGCGCCCTCGCCCCGGGTGAACGCCAGGTCGATGCGAGCATAGTTGGGCAGCAAGGTGGAGATCACGGCGTAACCCCCTGAGAAAAATATAGCGATCCGCTCGCCGGACGGGCTCGCGGCTGGCGACGGGCTGCGCAAATGGAACCGGTTCAAGTATCGGTGGCGTTCCGGGCGGTGTCAACGAATCGGCCGGCGTCGGGGCGGCGATCGGGGTTGCCGGAGCGGTCCGACCGCCGGTGTTGGAGCGCCCGGAAGGTTGCCCCGGCCAGACCCCGACTGGACCCCTGGGTGGCCTTCGGCTAGACCCGCTCGCGATGCGACGGCGGCGCGCGATCGGGCCGCCGCCCGGCACCATCGTGGAGACCACGATCGAGCGCCTGGGCGGACGCGGCGATGGGGTAGCGGTGCTCTACGAGGGGCCGCTCTACGTGCCCTACGTGCTGCCCGGCGAACGCGTGCGGGCGCGCGTCGGCGCCCCGCGCGGCGAGGGTTGGGTCGGTCGCGCCGATGCGATTCTGGCGCCGGCGTCGGTACGCGCCGCGCCCGCGTGCCGGCATTTCACCCTGTGCGGCGGCTGCGCGCTCCAGCATCTGGCGCCGGCCGACTACGCCGCCTTCAAGCGCTCTCAGATCGTGACCGCGCTGGAGCGCCGCGGCTTCGCGGCGCCGCCGGTCGCCGCCCCCCTGATCAGCCCGCCGGCCAGCCGGCGCCGCGTCACGGTCGCGGTCCGGCGCACCGCCGAGGGCTGCGTGATCGGCTTCCACGCGGCCGCGAGCTCGCGCATCGTGCCGATCGACGAGTGCCCGGTGTGCGTACCCGCGATCGTGGCGCTCCTGCCGCCGCTCGCGTCGTGCCTGGCGGAGTGCTTGCCGCCGGCCGCCGGCGCCGATGTCGCGATCACGGCGATCGGCGGCGCGCTCGACCTCGTGATCGAGGCCGCGGGCTCGCCCGACCTGAGCGCGCGCGAAGCGTTGGCGGCGTTCGCCGCGGCGCACGCCGTCGCGCGGCTGTCGTGGCGCGACGGATCCGATGCGACGCCCGAGCCGATTGCACAGCGCCGGCCGGTGCGCGCCGTGTTCGGCGACGTGCCGGTGGATTTGCCGCCTGGCGCATTCCTGCAGGCGACCGAGCCGGGCGAGCGCGCGATCGTCGAGACGGTGCGCGGTGCGCTGCCGAACGACGGCCGTGTCGCCGATCTCTACGCGGGTTGCGGCACGATCGCTCTGGCGCTGACGCACGCGGTGCACGCGGTCGAGGTCGACGCCGCGGCGCTCGAGGCGCTTGGCGCCGCGGCGCGTGGCGCGCGCCGGCCGATCACCACGGAGCGGCGCGACCTCGCGCGCCAGCCGCTCGCCGGCG
>DATJNS010000403.1:0-4389 GCA_035507915.1 Candidatus Sulfotelmatobacter sp. | reverse complement strand
GTTCTTTGCGCGACCGGAGAATCGTGGGATAACGCATTGACCGCTCTTAAAAGGAGCAAATCGATGGATGGATTGGATCAGATCGGCTCGACCCTCGGCGACTTCCTGTACGCCGTGTTTCACCCCTCGGTGGCCAACCTCCCCGCGGGATTCCTTGTCCTCGTTTTTGCGGTTCTGATGATCGCTGCGCTGCCGGAGGGCGCGCGGGAGAAGATGCGATTGGCCTGCTTGGCGGCCTTCGGACTGATCGTCAGTCTTTCCCTAACCTGGCCGGTGACCTCGGCGATCCTGCGCTGACTGACGCTGAAAACGGCGCCTTGGATCGAGGCTCTGCGGCCGCCTTCGGGCGGCCGTTTTTATCTGCGCAGGCCGGCGCGCTGTCGCCGGGGTTGTCTTTTGCGCCATTCGCTCAATAGCGGCCGCGAACCTGCGGGCTGCGAGGGCCGATGCAGCGAACGCCGAGCCTGCGGAGGATAGCGTCGCTCTTAGGCGAAGGCTGGGGAGTCCCGGTCAAATTGGCTCTGAGCACGGTCATGTCCCCGCAAGCCGAATAGGGGAGATCGACCTCGGCCGCAGGCGGCTGCGGCTGGGCGGTGGCTGAACCGACAAGGCAGGGCAGGGCAAGCGCGGCAAGGATCATGCGCATCCGGTGTGTTCCCCAGTTCTTCGCCCGCCCGCCGCCGTCGTCCGAGCGATGACGCACGAATGCGGCGATCAAGCACTCTCGATCGATCGACTCTAGGCGAGCAGGCTTAACCGAGCCTGACACGGCGCTTAAGCCGCCCGGCGGTCCAACAGGAAAGCGAGCGCCGACTCGCACGCCTCTTCCGCCTTCAGCGCGAGCAGCGCGTCGGCGCGGGTTCGGCCAAGATTGACCGCGGCCACAGGCTTTCCGCGGCTCGCTGCCCGCTGCACGAAGCGAAAGCCCGAATAGACCATGAGCGAGGAGCCGACGATCAGCATCGCGTCGGCTTCATCAAGATGGCGGGAGGCCCGATCGACCCGGTCGCGAGGAACGTTCTCGCCGAAAAACACGACGTCGGGCTTGAGCACGCCGCCGCAAGCCCGGCAGGAGGGCACGATGAAGGACGAAAAGTCCGCTCCATCGAGGTCCGCGTCGCCGTCCGGGGCTTCGGTTGCGTCAAGATCGAGCCAGTCGGCGTTGAGCCGGCTGAGTTCGTTCTGCAGCTCATCGCGCGGCGATCTCCGCTCGCAATTCATGCAGCGGACAAGATCGATCTGCCCGTGCAGGTCAATCACCCGCGCGCTGCCGGCCGCTTGATGCAGCCGGTCGACGTTCTGAGTGAGAATGAGCTCAATTCCGCCCATCGCCTCCAGCCGGGCGAGAGCGCGATGCGCGTGGTTGGGTTTGGCGTGACGAATGCGCCGCCAGCCAATGAGGCTGCGCGCCCAATAGCGCTTGCGTGTCGCTTCCTGGCCCATGAAGGCCTGAAACGTCACCGGCTGCGCGCGCTTCCATTGGCCGTCGGCGTCGCGGTAGTCGGGAATGCCCGAGCTCGTGCTGCAGCCGGCGCCAGTCAGGACGAAGAGACGCCGATGACGCTCGATGAACTCCGGGAGATTGCTGCGTTCGGTCATAAGGCCAAGCTAATGCGGTCGTGAAAGACTCGCCATCCGGCTGTTCGGCGCCAACATGGACATGCGTTGCGCATATGGGTACGCTCGGCAAGAAAAATGAGGGGCCGCGTCCGCAGGCTCCGGGAAGCGGAGGGAAGCGGGATGGGCCGATGGCGAATGCGAGCGGCGGTCTTCGCGGTCGCGATGAGCGTTGTTGCCGGGACGGCCGCGCGGGCGGATCAGGCGCGCCGTTTCAGTTTTGCCTATGATCAGCCGCATTCGACCGGTTATGGCATCGCGGCGGACCTGTTCAACAGCAAGCTCATGGAGGTGAGCCACGGGTCGATGGCGATCGACCAGTTCCCCGGCGCGCAATTGGGGCAGGAGCCCCAGATGCTGCAAAAGATCCGCACCGGCGACATCGATTTCATGATCAGCTCGACCGCCAACGCGGCGACCGTGGCGCCCGAATCGGGGGTGCTGTCGATCCACTACCTCTTCCGCTCGGAGGACCAGCTGATCAAGGCGATCGGCGACCCCCGGCTGGTCGCGGCGGTCAAGGAGATGTTCGCTGCGACTGTCAAGGACGGGCATGTGCTGGCGCTCGCCACGCTCGGTCTTCGCGATCTCTACGGCAAGCGGCCGGTGACCTCGGTCAGCGACCTCAAGGGATTCAAGGTGCGCGTCCAGGCGACCCCGACCGAGGACACGCTGTTCCCGGCTTATGGCGCGCAGACCGTCCACATGCCCTTCGGCAGCGTCTACACTTCGCTCCAGACCGGTGTCGTCGACTTCGCCGAGAATGGCGTCAACGTCTATGACTCGAACAAGCACTATGAAGTGGCTCCGGTGCTGTCGATGACCGAGCACGAGGCTAACAACAGCGTGATTTGGGTCAGCGACAAGCTGTGGTCGTCGCTGACCGACGAGCAGAAGAGCTGGGTGCAGGCCGCGGCGGCCGAGGTCGGCTCAAAGCAGCCGGCGCAGGCGATCGCGCTCGAGCACAAGTCGCTCGCCAGGCTCCAGAAACTCGGCGTCAAAGTCGTCACCGGCGTCGACAAGGCGAGCTTCATCAAGATCGCGGAACCGCTGCAGGACAGACTCGCCAAAAGCCTCGGGCCCCATGCAGAAAAGATCCTGCAGGTCTGCCGCTCGATCGAATAGTCGATGGACGGGCGGCCCGACCTCGTCCTCGCCGCCGATCGCCACCTGAAGTGGCGGGCGCTGGACCCGCTGGAGCGCCTGCTGATGCAGCTCTGCGGCGTATGCCTCGTCGGCTTCACCTCGACCACCCTGCTCGATGTCGTGGCGAGAGCAGCCGGCCATCCGTTGCTTTGGCCGCAGGAGGTGACGTCGGCGTTCTTCATCTACGGCGTCTTCATTGGGGCGTCGGTCGCGACGCGGCGCAGCGATCACCTGCAACTTCTCGCCTTGACCGAGTCGATGAGCGGGGCAACGCGGCAGGCGTTCGAGGTCGCAAATCGCGTCGTCGTCATGGGCGTCGGCCTCTTCCTGGTCGTTTACGGCTGGCAGAATTTCCTCACCGGTTTCGGCAGTTTTCGCATGCCCTCGATGCTGCCCATCGCCTATCTCTACGCGCCGATTCCGCTCTGCGGAGCGCTGGTGTCGACGTTCAGTCTCGAGCAGATCGTCAACGGCCTGCGCCACGGCTTTGAGCCCCCGCCGCCGGCGCAGGCGACCTAAACCAATGCCCAACAGCGCCATCCTTCTGATCATGACGGCGCTCTTTCTTGCGCTCGGGTACCTCGGCGTGCCGGTGGCGTTTGCGCTGATGGCGGGGGTCATCGTCGGCACGATGCTGACGCCGGTCTCGTTGCAGTCGATCGTCGGGCAGGCGTTCAACGGCGTCGATTCGGAAGCCTTGATGGCGATCCCGTTCTTCCTTCTGGTCGGCGAACTGATGACGTCGGCGAACGTCGTCGTGCGCATCGCCGAACTGTCGCAGGCGCTGGTCGGCCACATTCGCGGCGGCCTTGCGCAAGTGACCACAGTCTTCAGCATGTTCTTTTCCGGCATGTCGGGCTCGTCGTCCGCCGACGTCGCGGTCTTGAGCCGGACAATGGCTCGTCCGATGGCGAAGGAAGGCTACTCGCCGGCCTTTGTCGCCGCCTTGATCGCGGCGGCCTCGACCATCGCCAATCTGGTGCCGCCGAGCATCATGGCGGTCGTCTATGGCGCGGTCGGCAATGTCTCGATCGCGGGACTCTTTCTCGCAGGCATTCTGCCGGGCCTGATGATCGGCGCCGGCCTGATGCTGTTCTGCTATTTCTTCGGGCCGGTGGGGTTTCGCCGGCCACGCTCGAGTTTCCGCAATCTCGTCGGGGCTGCGCGGGCCGCCGCGCTGCCGGGGCTGATCCCCGTGATCCTCATCGGCGGCATCATGACCGGCTGGTTCACGCCGACCGAAGCCGGCGTCGTCGCCGTCGCCTACATTCTTGTCGTCGTGATTCCCGCGCTCAATCCGCGCCACCTGCGCTCGGTGTGGCGCGACTTCGTGCACGCCGGGCTGATCTACTCGCTGCCGCTGATCACCATCGCGGCAGCGTCCGCGTTCGGGTGGATGCTCGCCTATCTGCGCGGCCCGATCGTCGTTTCGGGGTGGATCGGCGATATCTCGGGCGGCGATCCCCGCGCCGTCATGTTCCTTTTGGTTGCGGTGTTCACCATCGTGGGTGATTTCATCGAGCCGATCCCGGCGATCGTCATCTTCATGCCGATCGTCAATCAGCTCACCGACCAGGCGTCGATCAACAGCGTGCATATGGGCATCGTGCTCATCATCACGCTGGC
>DATJNS010000402.1:0-24392 GCA_035507915.1 Candidatus Sulfotelmatobacter sp. | reverse complement strand
CTACCGCGCGACAGCGCGGCGCTGTTCGCCTGGGACGGCGCGCGCTGGCAGCCGCGCCTGGTCGTGCCGCTCGCGCTCCGGCCCGGGCAGCTGTTCGGCGAGCAACACAGCGGCGAGTTGTTCGGCTGCGGATAGCAGCGGTGTTAGCGCCGGAAAATGGCGGCTCCGGTGATCACCTGCGCCAAATTCACCGTCGCGCTCGTCCCGATGTTGTTCCCGACGGAATAGAGAATTCCGGCGCGAATCCCGCCGGGCCCGGCGAGGAACCCAATGACGCTAGCGCCGCACGTGCTCGCCGAGGGGCATGCCCGCGACATCTGCGAGATCGTCACCATCGGGTTGCCGCTGAATTGTCCGAAGCTGCCGCCGATCGCGCCGGGGGCTCCGCTCATCAGCGAAAGCTGCTGACTGATGTTGTTGAGGCCGCCGGCCGTGAGCATGTGATAGGTCACGCCTTCGATCGAGACCGTGCCGTCGAACCCGACCTGAAGGCTGCCGGGCGAGCTGTTGACGCCGAACATGATGCTCAACCCGCCGGTGAACGAGCCCGGCGAGCCGCTGCCGTCGGCGAAGGTCGGTGAGGTGGCCCCGAGCAGGCTGTAGGTGAACGTGCCCGTCATCGGCAGCATGGTCGGCGGTACGCCGAAGGCGTAGTGCGTCGAGCACGTTCCGCACAGCGCGATCGAGACCGAGTCGGACGCGCCGTTCACGACGGAGCTGTAGGTCGCAGTGCCGCCGACCAGCCGACCGAATTGGATCAGCGAGTCGCCGCCCAGCTCGGTGACGGTGGCGCCCGTGATGCCGATCGTGACGCCGCTCGAGAAGCTGGACCCGTTGAAGCTCGAGCTGGTGGCGAGCGTGAAGGATTGCGGAATGCCGGCCGCCAGGGTGACACCCGTGTCCAAGCTGGCTGAGCCGCCGGTGAATGAATAGCTGTACGGCGCAAAGGCTATTTGGGGGCCATAGCCGGGCGAGAGCGACTCCGCGCCCAACACCGAGCCCGCCAGGCCCCAGGCGTAGCTGCCCGACGTCAGTTGCGGCGTTGTGCTGCCGGTGGCGATCGTCTGCGCGGTCTGCGTCACCAGTTGATTGGTTAAGCTGGTGACGAACCCCAAAGTGTTGTTGTTGAAGGTAACGCTGCCCGGGTTGCCGAACAGCGCTTGGCCGGAGTTCGAGGTGGCGATGAGTTGCACCTGAGTCGAATTTTCATTGGGCGTCGTCGTGGCGCCGCCGTTGGCGTCGGCACGCCCCCTGAGGGCATTGAACGCCGCAATCAGACTGGCTTGATCGGCCCTGTGCGCGGTGATCGCCTGATTCGCCAGGACGGAGACCATGAAGCCGAGCTTGCTGATCGTGAATGTCTGATGGGTCGACGTCGAGGTCACCGTCAGCGACTTGCCGAAGAGCAAGGTGACGTCGGTCCCCCTGCCCACGTTGAACAGGGCCATGCCGCCGCGGATGCCGACCGTTGCAGTCGGGGTGGTGATGACCACCGGCTCGTCCTTGCTCGCGCGGCCGCCGACGAAACGGAACACGCCGGTCGCCGCGGTCATCGCCAGCTTGGCCGTTCGCGCCTCCGGATCGAAGACGAAGGTGTCGATCGTGAGGTCGGCGCCCGGCCCCAGCGTCATGGTCGAGCCGTCGCGGAACAGGAGCTGCGCCTGACCTTCGGGTCCGGTCGCCAGATGCTCGTTCCGGACCACGTCGCTGCCGACCTCGAGCACCTGCGTCGGTAGCGACGGCGGCGTGCCCGTGGCCTGGGGATTGACGGCCGCGGTGACGCCCGCGGGTGCTTGCGCATGGGCCGGCCCGACCGCGAGGAGCAGCGCCGCGCCACCCAACAGCGTCCGCCACGTCCGGCTCAGTCGCTCCATGCGATGTCCTCCGCTTCGGCGCGCTCAGAAGGTGAACGACGCCGCCACGATGCCGACGAGATTCGTGTAGCCGTAATTGGGAATGTTCGAGTTGACCCAGCTCTTCTGGATCTGCAGCAAGGTCGAGAAGCCGCGGACGACACCGATCTCCAGCGTGCCGCCCAGATCGAACTCGCTGTCGGTGCGCGTGTTGACCGGGTCGACGATCGCCTCCGGCTCGCCGTAATGCCGCCAGGCGTGGGTGAACGAGACCGTGCCCGTCCACGGCCGGATCAGACCGGTCTGGGGGACCGGCGAGCTGAAGCGGATCTGGTAGTTGGGACCGAGCACGTACTGCGACATGCGCTCGTAACCCTGAACGGCCAACGTGCGATCGAACTCGCCGAGGAAACCGAGGAGCTGGTTGTCGGCGAGCGCGTAGTTGGGCTGTACCCGGATGGAAATGAAGTCGCCGGTCCGGCTCTCGATCAGCGGGCGCGCCGGGTCCGTGTAGTACTGGCGATCCTGGATTTCGAAATTGGCCTGCAGCGTGAGCCGGTCGATCACCGGCGTGAAGCCATTGATGCCGCCGCCGTACGAGCTGAAGAAGTGCGAGCCGCCGAGACTCAGATAGTCGCCGACGAGATAGGGCCGGACGCTCGCGCCTTCGATCAGGCTGGGCAGACCGAAGCGCGGCCCGACGTCGAGCTGGGTCAGCGAGAGATCGAACTGCGTCTGCTTGAACTGCTTCTGGCCATACATCGTCAGATTGGTTTCGAGCGTCAGCGGATCGGCCTGCTGGAAGTCGTAGACGTAGTTCACCGTGCCGAGCCCGAAGAAGTTGGCGTCGGCCTTCGGGGCGGCATTCGACGGGATCGGGAAGCCGAGACCGAGGATGCTCAAGCCGCTGCCGCCCGGGCCGTAGGTCGCGTTGGTCTGGTAGCGGAACCCGCTCGTCACGTTGCCGCTCAGGTGATGCGGCGACGACCGCTCGTCGATCTGCGCCAGGTACTCGTTGGCCTTGGCGCGAACCTCGTCGGGTAGATCGGTGCGGCCGAGAATCTGTTTCAAATAGGTGCGGGCCAGATCGTAGGAGCCCAGCCGGTAGTAGAGCACGCCGACCTCGAGTTGGATGCTCGGCAGGTCGGGGTTGAAGATCAGCAGGCGCTCGAGCGCGCCGATCGCTCCCTCGAAGTCGCCGACCTTGATCGCCGCCTCGGCGTAGGTCAGCGTCTTGTCCGAGTTGCCCGGGTCACGCTCCATCTGGTCGAACGCCGCGTCATAGGCGGCTTGGTCGGCCGGGTCGACCGCGTACGCCGCTTCGGGCAAAGCGATCGCGAACGCCAGGGCGAGGAGGCCTGCCCCGGCAGCCGTGCCCAGCAATCGGCGCAGGCGGTCGAAATATCTGATCATCGGTGCCGCTCTTGTTCGTCAGCCGCGCGGCAGCAGGAGGCCCGGCCACCACGTTAGCTTTATAGCCAAAGGCCCGGTTTAGTTGAACCGCCAATTAACCAGTTTAATCCGCAGGTTGCCGAATCGCCACAGCGGCCCGCAGAGGGCGGCCTCGCCACGGCGGCAGCCGCCTCACCCGGTCGGTGGATGGGTCCCGTTGCCGGTGATCAGGGTCCAGGCCACCAGGTCGGCGAGCACGCGGTCGAGGGCGGTCTCGAAGCCGCGCACGATGTCCTCGATGGCGCTCGAGGCGACCGGTGCCGTGCTCTGGAAGCGCTGCATGCCGGCCTGAATGCGGCGCGGCAGCTCGACCAATGACGCCGTCATCGTGACCTTGACGCTCGGCGTGCCGCTGCGCTCGACCTGGAAATCCCGCAGCACGGTCTTGAGCACGAAGTCCGGACGCAGGCCGGAGTTGCGATCGCCGACCCGCGCGATGCGTGAGCTGTCGACGAAGGCCTGGAGCAGCATCGTGGTGACCATGTCGGACGCCCGGCTCGGCCATTCGGCATCGGCGAAGTATTCGAGCTCGATGCCGGCGCTGCCGATCGCGGCGATCCGGGTCGTGTCGATGCCCGGATCGGCGACCGTCTGGTCGACCTCGAGCGTCCAGGCGACCGTCGGCAGATCCGGCGCGAAGCGCGTCGGTCCGTCGAGGCGGAAGCGCCTCGGCTCCTTGCTTTGCAGCATGCTGGCGCAGGCGCCGAGCAGCGGCAGCCCGGCGCCCAGCGCGAGCAGGCGGCGCCGGCGCCATGCCGCCGATGCGATCGGAGGGGCTGTCGGCCGCTGCATGGTCACGGCGCCTTCGCGCGGGTGGTCGGAATCTCGCGCGGCTGCTGGCCGAACAGGAACTCGCTCGGGTTGCGCTGGAGCTGGTCGACCGTCCGGTTCAAGTTCGCCACCAGCTCCTGCGTGTCGCGGATCAGGTTGGTGAGATCATACAGACCGCCGGAGGAGAAATCCTTCAGGCCTTCGCGGTTCTCCTGGACGAGCGTGCCCATCTGGTCGGTGAGCTGGGTCAGGCTGGCGCCCGCCTTGCTGAACTGGCCGATCATGGCCGTGATCGCGGGGTCGTTCTCGGCCAGCAGGTGGTTCAGGCGTTTGGCGGTGTCGCCGAACTCGAGCGCCGTCTGGTCGGCGTTGGTGGTCAGCTTGCTCAGCATCGTGAGCGTGGTGCGGATCTCCTGATCGCTGTCGCCCAGCGCCTTCGAGAATTTCGCGATGTCGGCGAGGGCCTGGCGCGCGATCGGCGCGGAGTCCGAAACCTCGCCGAGCACGTCGGAGGCCCGGTCGAGCACCTGGTTGAGCCGCTTCATCATCTCGGGCGCCTGCGCCGCGAACTCGGTCAGAATGTCCTGCACCTGATCGTAGGTCGAGGGTACGGTCGGGATCTCGGGATAGGGTTGCTCGCCGCCCATCTGGTGCGCCTCGGCATGCGGCAGGAAGTCGAGCTGCACGTCCATCTGGCCGGTCACGAAGCTCTGCAGGCGCAGTTGCGCGCGCAGTCCGTTCTGGACCAGACGCTTGATCGGGAAGCGCGCCACGCCCTCGACCCGACCGATCGCCTTGACCCGTTTGGGGTCGATGTCGATCATCACCGGGATCGCGGCTTGGTTGGTCCGGACGTCGTAGACGATCGAGATCTCGCGCACGGTGCCGATCTGGACGCCGCGAAAATCGACCGGCGCGCCGGCGCGCAGCCCGCCGACCGAACCCTGAAAATAGATCACGGCGCGCGTGTAGTGCTTGAACAGCTCGCCGCTGCCGAACACGAGGACCGCCACGACGAGCAGGCCCAGCGCGCCCAGGACGAAGCCGCCGATGACGCGCGGGTTGTAGCGGCGGATCATGACGGCGCCTCCGCGGACTCGCGTCCGCGCGTGAGAAAGCTGCGCACGCGCGGGTCCGGGCACTCGTCGCGCAGCCGCTTCGGATCGCCGAGCGCGATTTGCGTCTTGCTCTCGATGTCGAGGAACACCGAGTTGTTGCCGATCGCGAATATGCTGTCGAGCTCGTGCGTCACGACGACGAAGGTCGCGCCCAGGTTGGCGCGCAGGTCGAGGATGAGGTCGTCCAGCCGTTTCGCGCTGATCGGATCGAGCCCGGCCGACGGCTCGTCGAAAAACAGGATCTCCGGGTCGAGCGCGATCGCGCGCGCGAGGCCCGCGCGCTTGCGCATCCCGCCGCTGATCTGCGACGGGAAATAATCCTCGAAGCCGGTCAGCCCGACCAGCGCCAGCTTGAGCGCCACCAGTTCGCGGATCTGACGTTCCGACAGGCCGGTGAATTCGCCGAGCGGCAGCGCGACATTCTCTTCGAGCGTCATCGAGCTCCAGAGCGCGCCGCTCTGATAGAGCACGCCGGCGCGCCGGAGCATGCGGTCGCGCTCCTCGAGGGAAGCATCCCAGAGGCTCTGGCCGTCGAAGACGACCTGGCCGCGAGCCGGCGGGATGAGGCCGAGGAAATGGTTGAGCAGCGTGCTCTTGCCCGAGCCGCTGCCTCCCATGACGATGAAGATGTCGCCGCGGTTGATGGTGAAGTTGAGGTCGCGCATCAGGACGACGTCGCCGAACGCCATCGTGAGATCGCGCACCTCGATGTGCGGGTCGCCGTCCTGCGGGGTAAAATCGCAGATCGTGCGATCGGACGCTGGCGCGGGGGACTGCACGATCCCTAGACCCCCAGCGCGATGTAGATGATGGTGAAGATGGCGTCGGTCACGATGACGAAGACGATGCTGGTGACGACCGCCGAGGTCGCCGCGTAGCCGACCGCGGACGCGCTGCGCGATGCCTGCATGCCGCGCAGGCAGCCCGACAACACGACGATGGCGCCGAACACCATCGCCTTGACCAGGCCGCCGATCCAGTCGCCGATGCCGACCGCGCCGACCAGCTGCTCGTAGAACAGGGTCAAGGACAGGTGCAGCTTGACGAGCGCCACGATGGCGCCGCCGAAGATGCCGATCAGGTTGGCGTAGAGGGTCAGGAGCGGCACCATCGCGACCAGCGCGATCACGCGCGGCAGCACCAGGAATTGCATGGGCGGAATGCCCATGGTTCGGAAAGCCGAGATCTCCTCGTTGACCTGCATGGTGCCGAGCTGCGCGGCGAACGCCGCGCTGGTACGTCCCGAGAGGATGATGGCGGTCATCATCGGACCCATCTCGCGGACGACGCCGATGCCGACGAGGTTGGCGACGTAGATCTCCGCCGCGAAGCGCTCGAGCTGGATCGCGCCGATGAACGCCACGATCATGCCGACCAGGAAATTGACCAGACCGACGATCGGCAGTGCAGCCGGGCCATGCTCCTGGACGACCTGGAGCAGATCGCCCCAGCGGAAACGCGCGCGCCCGCGCAGCGCCGCGATCAGGGCCTCGACCGTCTCGCCGAGGAAACCCACCATGTCGCCGACCGAGCGCACGGCGCGCAGCACCTCGACGCCGACCGCGGTGAGGAAGCCGTGGCGCCCGCGGGAGCGGCGCTGCTGCTGGCGAACGCCGGCGGTCGAGAGGTCGATCAGGTGCCGCGCGCCATCGGGCAGGCTTTCCAGGTCGACCTCGAGCTCGTGCCCGACGCACATCGTGCGCAGCCGCCGCACCTCGGCGACCAGCATGCTGTCCCAACGCTCGACCCGTGCCGCGTCGACCACGATCCGGCGCACGCGGTCGAGCGGGACGCCGTGCTCCACCGCTTCGACGATGTCGGGCAGGTCGCGACGCAGCACCCACGGTCCGGCCAGCCGCACCAGCACGGTGTCGGGCGCGGGGCGGGAGATCTCGAGCTGAGCGTCGGTCGTGGTGGCCATGTCCCAGTATAAGTCAAGCGTCGGGGCGGGTCGCGCGTCGCACCGCGTCAGGCGGTCATTTCTCGGTGAGCTCGATCGCCGAGCCGGCGACGCCTTGCTCGAGGCGGTCGAGCAGCCGGCTCAGCGCGCGATCGTCGGGCCGCGCCGCGACCAGGCGCCGGATCGCGTCGGTGGCTTCGTGGGCGCGGCTGGACAGCCATTCGAACGCCACGAGGTACTGGGCGTGCCACGGGTCGGCGCTGGCGCCCGGCTCGAGCACCTCGAAGACCTCGACGGGCGCGGTGCGCCCCTTGACGATCACGCTGCCCATCGGGCGCGCGTCGGCGTCTCCGGCGCTCCGGATCGTGACCGCGCTCGCCAGGATGCGGCTGCCGAACACCTTGTTGGCGCCTTCGAGCCGCGCCGCCGTGTTCACCACGTCGCCGGCGGCGCCGTACTTCATGCGGTCGCGCGAGCCGATGTTGCCGACGATCGCGATCCCGGTGTGGACGCCGATGCGCGTGGCGCCGAACGGCAGGCCGCGCGCCTGGTGCTCGGTGGAGAACCGTTGCGCGAAGCGCTCGACCTCGCGCGCGGCGGCGAGCGCGCGCCGCGCGTGATCGGCGTGCGGGATCGGCGCGCCGAACACGGCGAACACGGCGTCGCCGACGAAGTCGACGATGATGCCGCTGTGCGCGACCAGGATCCCCCCGATGCCGTCGAAATAGGCGTTGAGCAGCGCGAGCACCCGGTCGGGCGACAGGCCTTCCGACATCGCCGTGAAGTTCTCGATGTCGGAGAACAGCACGGTGATCTCGCGCTTCTGACCGCCCAGCTCGAGCGAGTCCGGGTCGGCCAGCACCGTCTCGGCGACCTCGGCCGGGACGTACTTGCCGAACAGGTCGCGGATGCGCTCGCGCTCGCGCAGACCGTCGACCATGTCGTTGAACGCGCGGCCCGCCTCGTCGAACTCGCGGATCCGACTGTCGCCGAGCTGGGGCAGGGCGAAGTTGCCGTTCTGGACCTCGCGGGCGGCGCGCGCGAACAGGCGGATCGGACGTCCAAGCACGCGGCCGCACGCCACGCTCAGCAGCACCGCGATCACCAGGATCGCGCCGCCGAACATGCCGAGCCGCATCAGGCGGCTGATCTCGGCGGCGCCCACCGCCGACTCGCGGAAATAGCTGCCGACGAGCCACGGCGCCTCGCCGTACTTGGTCACGGGCCGATACATGAAGATGTAGGGTTCGCCGCCGATCGCGACCCGCTGGCCTTCGGTCGACGGCGGCAGCTCGTCGGCCGGCACCGGTCCGGCGTGCGCGTCCCAGATGTGCGCCAGCACCGGATCGCCGAGCTCGTCGAGCGTCAGGATGGGGTGCTCGGGCGTGAGCCGGTCGGACGGCTTCTGCAGGAGCGGATGGGCGAGCACCCGGCTGCGGTCGAACAGCACGAACGGCGTCTGATCGAAGCCGTTCGCCAGGCTGGTCAGCAGCCGCGACAGCGCGTCGAGCGGCACCGGCACCGCCAGGATGCCGACGAAGGTCTCGTCGTGCGCACGCAGCGGCTCCAGCAGCATGATGGCCGGGCGGTCGGCGCGCACCGTCCAGAGCGGCTCGACCCAACGCCCGCCGACCCAGTGGACCGCCTCGTCCTCCCACTGGCGCGCGCGCTCGGAGGTCTTGCGGCGCTCGCGGACGACGTGGCCTTGGACGCGATAGAACAGGCTGGTCCGTCGATCCTCGCGCGCCAAGCCGATGCCGGGGACCTGCGGCACCGCCGTGAGGACGCCGCTGAGATAGCGGTAGATCGCCTCGTCGTCGCGGACGTCGATGGCGCCCGAGCCGAACTCCTGCGCCACCGCGGCGAACTGCGTCTCCACCGGATCGAGATGCGTCGTCAGGGCCTCGACCATCGAGTCGAGCAGCGTGTCGGCGCGGTCGCGGATCAGCGTGTGGGTGTAGGCGCGCGAATCGAACAGGCCGAGCAGAAGCACGCTCGCCACCGCCACGCAGGTCAGGGTCGGCAGGGCGAGCACCAGCAACCAGATGATCGGCAGCCGCCAACGCCGCCGCTCGCCGCGAGCAAGCGCGGCGCTGGGCGCAATGGGGCTCGGACGATGGGCGATATCCACCGGCATTCGTCTACTATAACGCGGGGTGCCCGGTTTTGCCGGTGCCTCGCGACGGCGGAAAACCGCGGTGGCTGAATTGACGAATTGGCAACCGGGCGCTAGCAAGATGACGCCATGAAAACGTTCTTGCTCCGTTCTCTTCCTGCGGCCGTCGCCCTGGCGGTCGTGTCGATCGCGCCCCTGTCGGCGGTTCGCGCGGCCGACGATCCCAACGAGGTGGTCGGGCGGGCCGGCGGCGCCGAGATCAAGCTTGGCCAGGTGCGTGCCTTCGTGAACCGGCTCGATCCGGCGTCGCGCCAGCAGGCCGAGAAGGACCCGCAGGTCATCGTCCGGCTCGTGCGCAACGAGCTCGGTCGCCTGGCGCTGCTCAACGAGGTGACGGCGAAGAAATGGGACCAGCGTCCCGAGGTGCAGGCCCAGATCGAGGCCGCGCGCCAGCAGGTGCTGGTGAGCAGCTACCTGCAGTCGGTCGTCCAGCTGCCGCCCGGCTATCCGTCGGACGCCGAGGTGCAGGCGGCCTACGACGGCAACAAGGCCAGCCTCATGAAGCCCGGCGAATATCGTCTCGCGCAGATCTTCCTGATCGTGCCCTCGAGCGCCGACAAGGGCGTCGTCGAGGCGGTGCAGCGCCGCGCCGAGGACTTGGCGCGCAAGGCGCACGCCAAGGGCGCCGATTTCGCCGCGCTGGCGCGCGAGTCGTCCGACGACAAGGACAGCGCGGCCAAGGGCGGCGATCTCGGCTGGGTCAGCAGCACCATCCTGCTGCCCGAGATCCGCAACGCCGTCGCCGGCATGGCCAAGGGCGAGATCAGCCAGGCGATCCACACGCCGGCCGGCTTCCACATCGTCAAGCTCGCCGACATGAAGCCGTCGGAAGTGGCGCCGCTGGCCGACGTGCGTCAGGGGCTGATCGCCAACCTGCGCCAGCGCAAGCTCGAGGAGCTGCAGGTCGCCTACGTGAACGCGATGCTCGACCGCGAAGGGCTGGCGATCAACGAGGTCGCGCTGCGCAAGGCGATCGGACCCGCGCAGTAGCGTCCGGTCCGCGCCGCCTCGAGCCTCCGGAGATCCGGCCGGTCCGCGCTCGCCGAAACCCGGCGTGGCGTCTACCATGGCGGCAACCACATGCCGGAGGAGACCGCCCGTGTACGCCGCACCGCCCGTGATCGAGACCCAGCTGTTCGCCCGCGTACCCGACGCGCTGCGCGGCAAGGGGGCCAGGCTGCGCGAGCAGAGCGGCGTGCCGCGCGATTGCTTCCTCGAGGGGCCGTCGTTCGACCGCGCCGGTAATCTCTACGTCGTCAACATCCCCTACGGCCAGATCTTCAAGGTGTCGCCCGCGGGCGAGTTCAGCGTGGTGGCCGAATATGACGGCGAGCCGAACGGCCTCAAGATCCACAAGGACGGCCGCATCTTCATCGCCGATCACAAGCAGGGCCTGATGTTGCTCGATCCGGCGAGCGGCCGCGTCGCGCCCCTGGTCGACCGGCCGCGGCGCGAGCGCTTCAAGGGCCTCAACGACCTGGTGTTCGCCAAGAACGGCGATTGCTATTTCACCGACCAGGGCGAGAGCGACATGCGCGATCCGACCGGGCGGCTCTATCGGCTGCGCGCCGACGGCAGGCTCGACGTCGTGGTCGAGCACATCCCGAGCCCGAACGGCCTCGTGCTGACGCCCAACGAGGAGATCCTCTATCTGGCGGTGACGCGCGGCAATGCGGTGTGGCGCGTGCCCCTCAATCCCGACGGCAGCGCTGGGCGCGTCGGCATCTTCATCCAGATGTCGGGCGGCACCGGGCCCGACGGCATGGCGATGGACGAGGCCGGCAGCCTCGCGGTCTGCCATGTCGGCCTGGGCTCGGTGTGGCTGTTCAGCAAATTCGGTCGCCCGCTCGCCGAGCTGCGCTCGTCGACCGGCGTGGCGACCACCAACATCGCCTACGGCGGTCCGGACCGGCGGACCGTCTACATCACCGAGTCGGAGACCGGAACCATCCTGACCGCCAGGCTCGAAGTTGCGGGCAAGCTGATGTACTCCCACCAGTGACTTTTCGAGGAGACGTGCCGTGCCGTTGATCCCGCGCATCGAAGAGCTCCACGACGACATGACGGCATGGCGCCGCGACATCCACGCGCATCCCGAGCTCGGCTTCGAGGAGCAGCGGACGTCCGACCTGGTGGCCGAGCAGCTCGCGGGGTTCGGCATCGAGGTGCATCGGGGCGTCGGCAAGACCGGCGTCGTCGGCGTGCTGCGCGTCGGCAACTCGCATCGCTCGATCGGCCTGCGTGCCGACATGGACGCGCTGCCTATCCTCGAGGCCAACCGCTTCGACCACCGCTCGCGGCACGACGGGCGCATGCATGCCTGCGGCCACGACGGCCACACCACGATGCTCCTGGGCGCCGCGCGCTACCTCGCCGAGACGCGCCAGTTCGACGGCACGATCAACTTCATCTTCCAGCCCGCGGAGGAGGGGCTGGGCGGCGCCGCCGCCATGATCAAGGACGGGTTGTTCGAGCGCTTCCCGTGCGACGCCGTGTTCGGCATGCACAACCGGCCGGGCCTCGACGTCGGCAAGTTCCAGATCCGCACCGGCGCCATGATGGCGGGCGGCGCCTATTTCGACATCGCGATCACGGGCAAGGGCGCGCACGGCGCACGGCCGGAATCGGGCATCGATCCGGTCCTGGTCGGCGCGCACATCGCGACCGCGCTGCAGTCGATCGTCGCGCGCAACGTCAAGCCGACCGACACCGCGGTGGTCAGCGTCACCCAGATCCACGGCGGCGACGCCTACAACGTGATCCCGCAGACGGCGGCGCTGCGTGGCACGGTGCGCACGTTCAGCCAGGCGACCATGGCGCTGGTGGAGCAGAACATGGGGCGCCTGGCGTCGTCGATCGCGGCCGGCTTCGGCGCGACCGCCGCGCTCGATTTCCGCCGCTTGTTCGCGCCGCTGGTCAACGACGCGACCGAGACGGCGTTCATCGCCGATGCGGCCGCCGAGCTGGTCGGCGAGGCCAACGTCAACCGCAACGCCAACGTCGTGATGGCCTCGGAGGATTTCTCCTTCATGCTCGAACGCCGTCCGGGCGCCTACATCCAGATCGGCAACGGCGCCGGCGAGGGCGCCTGCGAGGTCCACAACCCGAGCTACGACTTCAACGACGCCGCGTTGCCGTTCGGCGCGAGCCTGTTCGTGCGCCTGGCCGAGAAGAAGCTCGAGCGCATGACGCGCTGACGCGTGTTCAGTCGCCGGCGAACCCGCAGGCATCGAACGCGGCGCGCATGTGCGGCGGCACCGGCGCGGTCGCCGTGATGGGTGCGCGGTTCGGATAGAGCGGCACGGTGACGGCGCGTGCGTGCAGGTGCAGCGGCCGGCCGCGCGCGTCGCCGTAGACCGGATCGCCGCGCACCGGGCAGCCGAGCGCCGCGCAGTGGACGCGGATCTGGTGGGTGCGTCCGGTGCGCGGCCTGAGCTCGAGCCAGGTCGTGCCGCTGGCGCGCCCGAGCACGCGATAGTCGGTGACGGCGGCCAGGCCGGCGGGATCGGCGACCATGTGCCAGCCGGCCTTGCTCGTGATCTTGCGCAAGGCGAGGTCGACCCGTCCGTCGTCCGCCGGTGGCGCTCCGTCGACCACCGCCCAGTAGGTCTTCTCGACCGTGCCGCTCGAGAACAGGCGGCCGAGCTTGGCCAGCGCCTTGCGATGGCGGCCGAGCACCAGGCAGCCGCTGGTGTCGCGGTCGAGCCGGTGCGCCAACGCCGGCGCGTGGGGCAGCCCGAAGCGCAGCGCATCGAACGACGCCTCGAGCGCCGCGCCGCCGCTCGGCCCCGCGTGCACCGCGATGCCCGCGGGCTTGTCGATGATCAGCACCAGGCCGTCGCGGTAGAGGACGCGGTCGACGAGGTCGACCGCCGCGCGTGCGGCGGGCGCGTGCGGCGCGGGTCGCCGCGCCAACGCTGCGGCGCGTCTAGCCAAGGCGGAACACGTCGACCGCGGTATCGCCCAGGATGGCGCGCTTGTCGGGCTCGCTGAGCGCGGCGTTGCGCACCACCGCGAGCGGCTGAGGGTCGCCGATCGGAAACGGCTGGTCGGAGCCCAGCATCACGCGCGCCGCGCCGGTCTTCTTGACCAGGAACTCGAGCCCGTCGGGGTCGAACATCACCGTGTCGTAGTACATGCGCCGGAAGCCGTCCTCGGGATCGGCGAGCTTGTCGGGCGTCATCGAGAAATTGCGCTTGAGGCGCCCCAACACGTAGGGCAGGCAGCCGCCGGCATGCGACAGCACGATCTTGGCGCCCGGATACTTGCGCGCGTGGCCCGAATAGAGCAGTCGCGTCACCGCGATGGTGGTGTCGGTCAGCCGGCCGACCGCGTTGACGAGGTCGTAGTCGCCCAGCCGGTCGTCGCCGCACACATACATGGGATGGATGTAGACGACCGCGCCGCGCTCCGATGCGACCGACCAGAACGGATCGAGCGAGGGGTCGTCGAGCGTGCCGCCCATGCCCTTGGGCTGCGTGCCGATCATGGTGCCGGCGAAACCGGCGTCGAGCGCTTCGGCGAGCACCGTGGCCGCCAACGCGCCGTCCTGCAGCGGCACGGTCGCGAGCGGCGCGAACGGCGAGTCCTTGCTCGCGGTGCCGAGCAGGTATTCGTTGAGCAGGCGGCTCCATGCCGCGCCCTCCTGCGCGGGAATCTCGTAGGCGAACATGTCGAGCCAGCCGCCGATCACCTGGCGATCGATGCCCTGCGCCGTCATCCACTCGGCGCGATGCTGGGCGTCGCCCAGGCGGGGCGCGATCGGCCGCGTCGGCGGATTGCCGGCGAACGCCAGGCGGATCTGCTTGTCCCGCTCGAGCCGCTCGATCGACGGGAAGCGCTCGCGCTTGATGCGCTCGAGGAATGGCCAGGGCACGAAATGCGCATGGACGTCGACGATCATGGCACGGCTCCTTTCTGCGGCGCGGCGGCGAGCGCCGCCTCGAGGTCGCGGATGCGCATCGGCAGCGCGTCGATCGCACGGCCGAGCGGCGCCAGGGCGTCGTTGACCGCGCTGGCGATGCAGGCGGGCGCGCCGAGGTAGCCGGCCTCGCCCGAGCCCTTCTGGCCGAACGCGGTGTGCGGCGACGGCGTGTGGTGCTCGACCATCTCGATGTGCGGGATCTCGTGCGCCGACGGCAGCAGGTAGTCCATCAGGCTCTGGCTGATCGGCTGGCCCTGAGGATCGACCTGGAACAGCTCGTAGAGCGCCGCGCCGATGCCGTGGGCGATGCCGCCCAACGTCATGCCGCGCACGATGTCGGGATTGATCACCGTGCCGCAGTCGTGGCCGATGAAATAATCGTGCAGATGCGGCTTGCCGGTGCCGCGATCGATGGCGATCAGCGCGATGTGGAACTCGAACGAGTAGCACGGATAGATCTGCACGCGGCCGTCGGCGGTCGGCAGGTCGCCGCCGGTCGGCACCTGCATCACGTACGACGCCTCCAACCCGGGCTCCATGCCGTCGGGCAGGCGGTGGAAGTTGCGGTGCGCGATGTGAACCAGCCGGTCCCAGGTGAGATGCTGATTGGACGCGCCCGTCACCGAGATCGTGCCGCCGTCGTAGACGAGCCGGTCGGCTGCGACGCCGAGATCGTGCGCGGCGATCGCCATCAGCTTGGCCTTGAGGCGGCGCGCCGCCTCGGCGACCGCGCCTCCCATCATGATCGCCATGCGGCTGCCGACCGGGCTGTTGGTCGGCAGGCCCGACAGCGAGTCGGCGCGCGTCACGCGGATGTCGTCGGGCTCGCGCTGGAGGATCTCGCCCGCGACCGTGGCGGCCAGCGTCTCGTGGCCCTGGCCGGCCGAGGTCGTCGAGATCACGACCGTGACCGCGCCGAGCGCATCGACGCGCACGCGCACGCCTTCCATCCAGGTCGTCGTGTCGTTCTGGTCGTTGAGCAGCGGCTCGAAGGCCGAGTTGCCGCCGCTCGGCTCCAAACAGCTCGCGATGCCGATCCCGGCGAGCCAGCCTTCGGCGCGCAAGCGGTCGCGCCTGGCGACCAGCTCCGGCCAGCGCGCGAGCTCGATCGTCTTGCGCTGCACCTCGTGATAGTCGCCGCTGTCGTAGGCGCTGCCGCTCGGGATGCGGTAGGGGAACTCGTCGTGACGGATGAAGTTGCGTCGGCGGATCTCATGGCGGTCGAGGCCGAGGAAGCGCGCGATCTTGTCGATGCCGGTCTCGATGGCGAAATTGGTCGGGCCCTGGCCGAAGCCGCGCACCGCCTCCTGGGGCGTGCGGTTGGTCGTCACCGAGATCGCCTCGTAGGCGACGCTGTGGATGCGGTAGGGCCCGACGATCGCGGTCACCGGCTTGCCGAGCTGCAGCGGCGCGCGGCCGGTGTAGGCGCCGGCATTGTCGAGCGCGCGCATGCGCATCGAGCGCACGATGCCGTCGCCATCGAACGCCAACTCGACGTCGAAGATGCGGTCGGGCCCGTGCATGTCGCCGCCCTGCATGTTCTCGAGCCGATCCTCGATCAGGCGCACCGGGCAGCCGAGCTTGCGGGCCAGATAGCCGGTCAGGATGGTGTGCTTGATGCCGCGCTTGACGCCGTAGCTGCCGCCGACGTCGACGTCGTGGTGCACCCGCACCGCGTTGCCCGGCAGCTTGAGGGCGCGCGCGATCTGATCGGCGTATTTCGGCATCTGGATCGACGCCCAGACGTCGAGCACCGCGTTGCCCGGGTCCCACCGTGCCAGCACGGCGAAGGTCTCGATCGGCACGGTGGCGCTGCGGCCCCAGCGCGCGCGATAGCGGATCGTGTGCGGCGCGGCGCGGAAGTCGTCGTCGACCGGCCCCCAGATGAACGGCTTGCGCAACAGGATGTTGGAGCCGTGATCGGGGTGGACCGGCGGCGTCGCCGGGTCGAGCGCGCGCTCGGGGTCGATGTTGAAGGGCAGGGGCTCGTAGCCGACGACGACCAACTCGGCGGCGTCTTCGGCGAGCGCGCGGCTGTCGGCGACCACCGCGGCGACCCACTCGCCGGCGTAGCGCGCCCGGCCGACCGCCATGGGATAGCGCCGCACCTGCGGTGTGTTGACGCCGATCATCAACGGATTGGTCGCGGCGGCCAATTCGTCGCCGGTCAGCACCGCCAGCACGCCGGGCGCCGCGAGCGCGGCGGCGGCGTCGATCGAGACGATGCGCGCGCAGGGATGCGGGCTTGCAACCAGTGCTATGTGCTTGGTTCCCTGCAGCGCGATGTCGGCGGCGAAGCGGCCGTTGCCGGTGACGAAGCGGCGATCCTCCTTGGGCCGGCGCCGGCGCCCGATGTAGCGGAACTCGCTCACGGGGCGTCGCCTGGCCGGGGCGCGTTGAGCGCGCGCAGCCGGGCGGCCGCCAGCTCGACCGCCTCGACGATCTGTTGATAGCCGGTGCAGCGGCAGAGATTGCCGCCGATCGCCTCGACGATGCCCTCGCGCGTCGGCTCGAGCGTCTGATTGAGCAGCGCGTGCGCCGCGATCAGCATGCCGGACGTGCAATAGCCGCACTGCAGCGCATGGGTCTCGCAGAACGCGTCCTGCAGGATGCTGAGCTCGCCCGGTCCGGGCGCCAGTCCTTCGACCGTGGTGATCTGGCGGCCGTCGGCCTGCACCGCGAACATCAGGCAGGCGCGCACCGGATCACCGTCGAGCAGCACCGAGCAGGCGCCGCAGACGCCGTGCTCGCAGCCGACATGGGTGCCGGTCCGCCGCAGCTCGTCGCGCAGGAAGTCGACCAGGGTCGTGCGCGGTTCGACCGCGATGCGGTGGACGCGGCCGTTGACCGCGATGGCGACCTCGACGCGCTTCATCGGCTGTCGGGCGCGGCAGCCGGAGGCGCGAGCGCTCTTTTGAGGGCCTCGTCGCGTGCCTCGATCAGGGCGCGCGCCATCAGGGTGCGCGCGACGCGCCGGCGATAATCGGCGCTGGCATGCTGGTCGTCTTCCGGCGCGATCTCGTCACCCAGCGCGGCCAGCGCGTCGTCGACCGCAGCCGGCTCGAGGCGCCGGCCGAGCAGCGCCTCGGGCGCGCGGACGCGCACCGGTGCCGCGCCGACGCCGCCCAGCGCAGCGGCGATCCGGGTGCAGATGCCGCCGGCGTCGAGCACGAGCTGCGTCGCGGCGGCGACCAGGGCGAAGTCGCTGGCGCGCGCGCTGACCTCCTGGAAGCCGCAGCCGACGCGCCCCGACCACAACGGAAAGCGGATCTCGACCAGGCATTGCTCGGGCGCGAGCGCCGTCATCATCGGTCCCCGGAAGAAATCGGTGAGCGCAAGCTCGCTCTCGCCGCCCTTGCTGCGCGCCAGCGCGCGCGCCTCGAGGGCGAGCGCGACCAGCGGGATCTCGGCCGACGGATCGGCCGCCGCGATGCTGCCGCCGACGGTGCCGCGGTTGCGCGTCTGCGGGTGGCCGACCCAGCGCAATGCCTTGATGAGCAGCGGCAGGCGCTCGCGCACCAGCGGGCTGTGCTCGGCCTCGACCTGGCGCGTTGCCGCGCCGATGCGCAGCACGTCGCCCTCGACGCGGATGAAGCGCAGCGCCTCGACGTCGGCGATGTCGATCAGGAGCGCCGGCCGCGCGAGCCGCATCGCCATCAGGGGTACGAGCGTCTGGCCGCCGGCGATGATCTTGTGGTCGCCGGTCTCGTCGAGCAGGTCGCACACCTCGTCGAGGCTGGTCGCGCGGACGTAGTCGAACTCGGCAGCCTTCATGGCGGGCTAAGGTAGAGAGAGACGACGGCGCCGACAAGCGACGCCCGTCTCCGCCGGGGCTCAGTGCAGACGCGCTTCGTCCACCTTGATCTGGGTGCGGATCATGTGGCGTGGCTCGTCGGGCCGATAGCCGCCGGTCGCCATGTGGATGGTCGCGCAATTGTCCCAGATCAGCACGTCGTGACGCCGCCATTTGTGGCGATAGACGAAGTCCTCGCGGGTCTCGTGCTCGAACAGGAAGGCGAGCAGTGCGTCGCTCTCGGCCTGCGGCAGGCCGATGATGCGCGTCGTGTAGCCGGGGTCGGCGTAGAGGCAGGTCTCGCCGGTATAGGGATGGCGGAGCGCCAGCGGGTGCTGCACCGGCGGCCGCGCCGCGCGCTGCGCGTCGGTCAGCGGCGGCCGGGTCGAGCCCTTGCTCTTGATCATGTCGTCGTAGAACTTGGCGAAGTCGTGCTCGGCGACCCGGCCCTCGATCTTCCGGCGCACGTCCTCGGGCAGCGCACGCCAGGCGACGCGCATGTCGGCGAACAAGGTGTCGCCCAGCACGACGCCGTCGCGCACGGGGACCTCCAGCGCGTAGAGGATCGAGGCGCGGCCGGGCAGGCGGTTGTACGAGTTGTCGGCGTGCCAGCCCTGACCGGCGTCGGCCAGTCCGACCGCTTTGCCGTCGCGCATCCGGTTCGACAGGATCAGGAGCTCGGGGTGCCGGGGATGCCGGAACTGGCTCGTGACGTTGATCTCGAGCGCGCCGAAACGGCGGCTGAACCCGACCATGACGTCCTCGTCGATCTGCTGGTCCGACAGCGCGATCACGCCGTGGCGGTGCAGCGCGCCCTCGATTGCGGTGAACATGGCATCGTCGAGCCGGTTGAGGTCGACGTCGTCGAGCCGGGCGCCCAGCGCGGCGCCGCTTGGCGTGATGGTGACCATCTCAGTCCTCCCAGCGGCGCATCATCACGGGCCGAACAGGTACGTGCAACTCCGGTCGGCGGGGTCGTGCGCCATGATGCGATCGTAGAACGCGCCGCCCTCGGCGACCAGATCGTCGACCTCCTCGGGGCGCAGGAAGCCGGCCGCCACGGTGCGCTCGGCCGCCGCGCGCAATTGCTTCTCATAGTCGGCGCGGTCGGCGTAGCGCGCCTCGAGCGACGGGCGCGGATCGTTGGCGAACCGCCGCTCGGCCTCGCTGCGCGCGAACGGGATGAACGAGCCGTCGAAGCGCGCGGTCGCCCAGGGGAACCCGGCGGCGGCGGTGCGCGTGTTGAAGGCGGCGCGCGTGCCGAGCGGCACGGCGAGCTCGGGCGGCACGATGCCGCCGCGGTCGTTGCCGTCCGCGTCGGGGCGCGGCACCCGCGTCTCGAACGGCTTGCCGGCGTGGGGCGGCACGAAATCGGCGATATGCTGGCTCTCGAAGCGCGGTCCGAGATCCAGTCGCGGCGGCCGCAGGTTGGTCTCCGGCAGCGCCACGTCGTCGAGCTTCGGGAACGCCGCCTTGTACGCCGCCACCGTCACCAGCGTGCCGTCGGCGAGGCGCGGATAGAGCGACGCGGGCGGCTCGGTGCCGTCGCGCACCCAGCGGTCGAGCGCCAGCAGCAGCGCGCGCATCTCGCGATAGTGGTCCATCGGGTTGACGCAGTTCGCGTAGATGCCGCGGTTGCGCTGCCGGCCGGCGAAATGCTGTGCGCCCGCGATCAGATAGACGCGCGCCCGCGGGTCGACCGCGACGTCGTGCTCGCCTTCCGGATCGGTGTGGGTCAGCGATGCCGAGCGGTTCCAGTACTCGGTCGACTGGTTGACGTAGAACAGCTTGGGCACCACGTCGAGCGCGCGGGCCTTGTCGAGCACGGAACCGTGCGCCCCGGTGACCGGATCGTGCTCCGGCGTCGTGGTGAACGGGAAATAGTCGGTCGGATAGTCGTGATCCTCCAGCATGCTGAAGTGGCGCGTCGGCAGCGCGAAGCGATAGTCGAAGCCGCCCTTGCCGCCGCCCGCGACATGGATGAAGGCACCGTCGAACACCGGCTTGCCGGCTTCGTCGACGTGGAGCCCATGCAGCAGCATGGTCTGGATGACGCGGCCCGACTGCGAGATGCCGAAGATCAGCGTGCGCTTGGGCAGCGGGCCGTTCTCCAGCGGATTGGCGCGCACATAGGACAGGAGGTCGCGGATGCCGGCGAGCCCAGCCGCCACCACGACCGGATCGCGCGCGGTGTAGACCAGCTCGTAGAGATGGCCGGGCTCGAAGCCGTCATCGAGGCGCAGCTGGCTCGGCAGGCCGCCGTCCGCCGGCGCGACGAAGCCCCAGTGCGTGCGCGGGATGGTCTGGCGCTTGCCGTCGGGCCGCTCGCGCCGGGTCAGCTCCGCGTCGGGCGTCCCGGCACGCGCGAACGGATAGGCGAGACCGGCGTTGCCGGTGAACTCGGCCGTCGCGGCGGGCGCGTTGACGAGGAACTCGAACGCCACCTTGCCGGTGATCGGCTTGCCGTTCTCGGTCGCGATCGGCGGCTTGAGGATCAGCCGGCGTTCCTTGGCGGGCGCCGAGATGTCCCACTGCCAGGCCGACCACAGCATCGTGAAGCCCTGCTGCAGCAGGAAGGCGTTGCCGAGGTCGGCCTCGCTCGACGGATCGTTGGTGTCCGGCGCCTCGTCGAGCTGGCGCAGCATCGCGAGATTGCCGCGGTTCGGCACGTCGTAGAGCAGCGTGCCGTTGGCGCGCGCGCCGTCGACCGGGCGCAGCATGACGAACTCGGCGTCGAACACCACCAGCCCACGGCCGTCGCGCGGCGCCAGCTTGAGATCGGCGATCGCGGCGTTCGCGGCGGACTTCGGATCGAGCGCGAACCAAGCCCGTCCGCGGAGCTTCTCGTAGGCGCCCGCCTTGCCGAAATGCTTGCCGTCGGCGAGCAGGTGGCGCTCGGTGATCTCGATGCGCTCGACGGCGGCGTGGGCGAGCCCCGCCCACAACCCGGTCCACAACACGACGACGAGCACGGCCAGGCGCATGAAGGTCCTCTCGCCGTCACCCCGCCGGCGCAGAGCGGCGCCGACGGGGCGGGGCACGATACGAACGCACGGATCGGGCACGGTTGCCGTCCGCGATCGGGAACGGACGCGCGTCCCTAGAGCGTCTCGGGCAGCTTCGTGCCGCGGGTCTCGGGCAGGAACGGCGTGGCCGCGAGGCCCAGGATGTAGATGAACGCGACCGTGGTCGCGGCGCGCCCGAACCCGCCCAGGCTCGCGATGACGAGGCCGGCGACCGCCGGGCCGAAGCATGCGACGAGGCGCGGCGCGTTGAAGCAGAACGCCATCCCGGTGGCACGCATGCGGGTCGGGAACAGCTCCGGCAGCCATACCGGCATCCAGGCGTACAGGCCCAGGCTGAAGAAACCGTTGAGCGCGGTGACGTAGAGGATGACCGAGAGGTCGCTGGTCCACAGGAACAGGAGCGGCGTCGACAGGAACGCGATGCCGAAATAGAGCCAGACGACCGGCTTGCGGCCGAATGCGTCGGACAGGAAGCCCAGGCTGACATAGCCCGCGATCGCGCCGAGGTTATACGCCATGCCGGCGTAGCTCGCCCACGCCTGCGCCGGCAGCCCGGCCTTGGCCGCGAGCGAGGCGACGTAGGGCGGTACCCACGACGAGATGCCCCACCAGGCCAGCGTGGTGGTGAACGACATCAGCAGCGCGGCGATCAGCCGCGGCCGCACCGCGCGATCGGCGAACAGGTCGTGCAGGGTGAAGCGGGCGAGCGCGGCGTCGGCGGCCGTCAGGCTGGCGCCGCTCTGGCGCTGCGCCGTCGCCGCGCGCCGACGCGCGTTCGATTCCTGCCACAGCGGCGACTCCGGGATGTTGCGGCGCACCCAGAGCGTGAACAGCGCCGGCAGCACGCCGATGAAATACATGTAGCGCCAGGCGTCCGGCCCGAAGCCGCTGACGTAGAGCCAGACCAGGGAGGCGATGAAGAAGCCGATGCCGAGACCGCAATGCATCAGGCCGGCGCCGCGGCCGCGCGCCCGGTCGGGCCAGATCTCGGCGGTCATCGAGCTGCCGGTGACCCATTCGGTGCCGATCGCCAGGCCGACCAGGAAGCGCAGCGCCGCGAAGGATTCCCAATTCCAGGCAAACGCGCTCAACCCGGTCAGCACCGAGTAGGACAGGATCGCGATCATCATCATGCGGCGGCGGCCGATATAGTCGGCGAGCACGCCCGCGATGATGCCGCCGGTGCCCCAGCCGAACAGCGTGATGCCGATCACGGTGCCGGCATAGGCGGGAATCTGCGGGTACAGCGAGGGATCGAGCAGCTGGTGCAGCGCCACGGCCACCGTGATGATCAGCGCATAGGTCTCGTAGCCGTCGAACAGCCAGCCGAGATTGGACGCCGCGAGCGTCTTCCATTGGGTACGCGTCAGGCCGCTGTACCAGGGCCCTTCTTGTGCGACGCTGAGTTGTGCCATCGGTTCGTCATCCCCCGCATGATCGGTCCGTGCGCGTCAGCCGGCCGGATCGGCGTCCTGCTGGCGCCGTTGGGCCGCGATCTTAACCGCTTCGATGATCTCGGGGTAGGCGGCGCAGCGACACAGATTGCCCGACAGGTAGTGCCGGATATCGGCGTCGCTGGGGTCGGGGTGCTCGTCGAGCAGCTGGTGCGTCATCAGGATGAAGCCGGGCGTGCAGAAGCCGCACTGGAACGCGCCGGCGTCGATGAAGGCCTGCTGCACCGCGTCGAGCCGCCCGTCCACGGCGAGGTGCTCGACCGTGACGACGGTGGCGCCGTCGACGAACGCGGCCAGATGCAGGCAGCCCGAGACCGCGCGCCCGTCGACCAGCACGGTGCAGCAGCCGCACAGGCCCTGGCCGCAGCTCTCGCGCGCCCCGGTCAGCGCGAACTCGCGCTCCAGCAGCTCGACCAGGCTGGTGTGCGGTGCGATCTCGGCGGCGACCACCCGGCCGTTGAGCGTGAAGCCGATCCTCATGCGTCCTCCAACGGCGCGCCCGCGGCCGCGCGCAGCGCGCGATAGACCGCCTCGGGGGTGAGCGGCAACCGGGTCAGCCGCACGCCGACCGCGTCCTCGATCGCGTTGGCGATCGCGGGCGAGACGGCGAACGTCGCGCTCTCGCCGACGCCCTTGGCGCCGAACGGGCCGCTGCGCTGCGTCGCGTCGACCGCGTGGTTGTCGATCACGGGGGGAACGTCGTGGAACCCGGGGATCTTGTAGTCGGCGAGCGACGCGTTGGTGACCTGGCCGGCGTCGAAGTCCATGCGCTCGAACATCGTGAAGCCGAGCTGCATGATCGCGCCGCCCGACAGCTGGGTCGCGACGATCCCGGGATTGATCGGCGTGCCCAGGTCCGCGACGTTGACCAGCTTGGTCACGCGCACGTGGCCGGTCTCGGTGTCGACCGCGACCTCGGCGCCGGCGCCGCCGATCATCCAGAACGGCGTCGCGTTGGGCGTCAACCCGGTGTCGTGGTCCATCGGCACGTAGCTCGGTACGAAGCTGCTGGTGCCGATGATGTTGCCCGCCTGCATGCCGTACTTCTTCTTGAAGATCTCGCCGACCGGCAGGTTGCTGCCCGCGGGCAGGCCGAGCTCGGCGGCGAGCGCATCGAGCTTGGCGCGCGCATCCTCGGCGGCCAGCTTGACGGCGTTGCCCATGTGGAAGGTCGAGCGCGAGCCCAAGGTCGCCATGTCGTAGGGCGTGACGTCGGTGTCGGGATGGACGACGCGCACCGACTCGGCCGGCAGGTTCAAGACCTCGGCGACGATCTGCGCCAGGATGGTGTCGGAGCCCTGGCCCATGTCGACCGTGCTGGTGTAGAGCGCGCAGCTGCCGTCGGCATAGAGGTTGACGATCGCGCCCGAGGTGGTCGGCGCGATGCTGGCCTTGAAGCCGATCGCGACGCCGCGGCCGTGCCTGACCGGCCCGTCGCCGCGCGCGATCGGGCGCTGCCAGTCCATGCGCGCCTCGAGCGCATCGAGCACCTCGGCGATCGCGGCGTCCTGCATGATGGTGCCGGTCGCCTGGGGCCGGCCGTCGCGCAGGATGTTCCTGCGGCGGAAGGCGATCGGATCGACGCCGAGCCGGCGCGCGAGCATGTCCGTGTGGCTTTCGTAGGCCCAGACCAGCTGCGGGATGCCGAAGCCGCGCAGCGCGCCGGCCGGCGGCAGGTTGGTGTAGAGCGCCGCCGAGTCGATCGCGACGTTGTCGATCTCGTACGGGCCGGCGGCCGTGAAGCCGGACTTCTGGGTGACGCGCGGCCCGATGTCGGCATAGGCGCCGCCGTTCCAATAGACCTCGCAGCGCCGCGCCGTGATCTTGCCGTCCGCCGTGACGCCGCTCTTGATGCGCACCGTGGTGGCGTGCTTGGTCAGCGTATAGAACTGCTCCTCCATCGAGAGCGCGATCTTGACCGGCCG
>DATJNS010000401.1:0-11580 GCA_035507915.1 Candidatus Sulfotelmatobacter sp. | reverse complement strand
GTGACCTGGGCGAAGCTGTTGAGCGGCTGGCGGATCTGCGCGCGCGCGTCGAACGCCACGCCGAGCGCCTGGACGATCACGCTCTGGACCTCGGCGGCGGTCAGCGCGTTGCCGGCCGGCACCGTCGCGGCGGTCGGCTTGAAGCGCACGGCGCCGGTGTTGTCGACCAGCATGTAGGCCTGGACGCCGGGGAAGTTGTTGCCGGGATCGGCGATGACGCCCGACGCCGCGCTCAGGAACGTCGTGCCGGCGAGCGTCGTGCCCGCGGTGTAGTAGCCCGCGACCGAGGTTGCCGTGTAGGTGCCGCTGGCGCGGACCGGCGTCGCGAGCTCGCTCGAGTCGGAATCCGTGTACCGGAGGCTCAGCCCATTGACCGTGATGCGGTTGGCCGTGATCGAGTCGGGCGGCGTGAAGCCGGTCTGGCCGGCGATCGCGATCAGCTCCTCGCCCTCGACGTCGAACCCGGTGGCCGGAAACGCCGAGACGCCGTATACGCCGTTGGCCTCGATGCCGATGCCGCCGACCAGCGTGCCGTTGATGTAGAGCGGCAGGCCGCCCGGATCGGCCGACAGCCCGAGCGGCGCGCGATGCGGCCCCGGCCCCGGCGCGCCGCTCAGCGTGCCGCTGTTGTTGGCGAAATTGTTGGTCAGATCCGAGCACGGCAGCTGGCTGAACTGCACGCCGAACAGCGGCCCGCCGGCCGCGTCGGTGGTGCCGGGATCGAAATGCTCCTGGACGATCTGGCTCGCCGTGCGGGTGGTGAACGCGTTGCCGTTGGTCGACAGGTATGCGCCGGTGATCGCCTTGGAGATCGCCGCCAGGGTGCTCGGAATGCCGGACTTGCCCTCGAGACCGCTCGCCGCCACCGAGCGCGGCGCCGACGTCACGGTGACGGTGGTCGGCGCGCCCGCCATCTGCATCACGCCCAGCACGTTGCCGACCCGATCGACCACCGCGATGGTCGCCGGGGTGCCGCGCGCGGTCGCCTCGTTGGCGGCCTGCAGGATGATGGTCTGAACCTGCGCCGCGCTCAGGTTGGCCGGCGTCCCGACGCCGTTGCCGGTGCTGCCGCTGCCGCCGCCGCCGCAGTCGACGACCGTCGCGACCACGGCGACCGCCGCGGCCAGCGCCGCCAGCCGCACGGCCGGCAGGCCTGCGCCGCGGCGCAGCCAGCCTCCGGTCCCCGAGGATCGGCCAGTCCGCATGATCAGGCCCGCACGCGACAGCGGCAGGCAAACGGTGACGAGCGCATGGATCGCTGCATGGGTGGTGCCCCTCTCACTCCCCGGCGGCTTCCGACGCGGCGTCGGTGAACGGCCGCATCGGGCCGACCCCGGGCTTATGAAAGACATGACAGGAGATGCAGGTCGAGCGAACTTTCGCCCAGGCCGTCTCGCCGCCGTGGCAGGCGCGGCAGTTCTCGATTCCGGGGATCAGCACGTCGCTGCTCGAGGTCGAGCGGCGCGCCGCGTGGCAGTTCTCGCAGCCGATCGTCAGGTGCTTGCCGTGGTTGAACTCGGCCTTGGGCAGGAAGTGCGTCTGCACCAGCACCGGCGCGATCTTGAACGGGTCGGCGCCGCGGTCCACCTCGTGGCAGGTGCCGCAGCCGCGCCGATCGTCGAACACGAAGTCGCGCGCGCCGCGGGCACGCACCTTCGCCCACGCGAGCGCCTCGAGACGCTGCGGCTCGGTCAGCGGCGTGCCGGGCTTCCGACGCACGAACTCGGGCGCCGCCGGATCGATGGCGCCGCCCTGGAGCGCGACCGTCGCATAGTATTCCTCGATCGCGCGCTGGGCGCGCAGGGCGTCGCCATGGGGCACCGCGCGATCGGGCGCCGCCGCGTCGAACTTCAGGCTCGAGGCATGGCATTCGGCGCAGTGCTTGGTGAACGAGATCGGCTGCATCAATCCGCCGCCCGGATCGGGCACGTGGCAATCCGCGCACGCGAGCTTGCGCATGTCGCGCGGCCAGCCGACCGGATCGAGGTGGTCCTTGTGCGAGAACTTGAGGTTCGGGTGGTCGACCGGCGGCGTGGCGGTGCCGAGATCGACGCGGGCGAACGTGCGCGACGCCGCGTCGGCGACCACGGTGACGCGGAACTCCGGATGGCCGGCGCCGAAGTCCGTGACGTCGCGCAGCTCCGCGTTCGCCGCGGCGCGCTTCAGATTCTCATGGCAATCGGTGCACAGCTCCTGGGCCTGGGTGATCAGCCCATGAGCGCCGCGATGCTCGAGGTGACAACCGCCGCAGGGTGCCCGGTTGATCCTGAGCGTCGGGAAGCGCTTGACCGAGACGTGGTGCTGCACGGTGGTGTGGCAGGCGAGGCACGCCTGGTCGCGCACGCCGGTGAAGATCGCCTCGTGGCAGGCCCGGCATTCCCGCCAGAAATTCTTGTGGACGTTCGAGATCTCGCCGACGTTCCAGGCCTCGTCGACCGCCGTCGGAACGACGCGCGGGGTCGGCGTCGCCGCACGCGGATCGGGCTTCGCGTTCAGCAGATAGCCCGCGACCGGCAGCATCACGAACACGAACAGCACCGTCAGGCTCAGCACCCAGGCGACCGTGCGCTTGCGCAGCCGCGTCCGCTCGAGGCCGATCGCGCTCTGGGTCTGCAGCCGCGCGAAATCGTCGCCCAGCGGCGTCACGAGCTCGACCGTCACGGCAACGTCGATCGCCTCGGGCGGCTCGACGATGCCGATCTTGTAGGGGCCGATATGGATCTCGTCGCCCGGCTTCACGACCGCCGACCCGACGACGGCGCCGTTGACCCGGATCGGGTTGGTGCCGAGCTGCGTGAGGTAGAGCACGCCGTCGCGCAGCTGCAGCGACGCTTCGGCGACCGCCACCCGAAGGTCCGAGAGCAGCACCTCGCTGCCCGCGCTGCGGCCGAAGCGCAGCACGTCGGCCGTCACCTCGGTCGGCTTCAGCGACACGCCGCCGCGCGGTCGCCGCGTGACCAGATTGATCTGCGCTAGCACGGCGGGAGCCCGCGTCGCCTAGCGACCGGACGGCGGCGGACGACGCTCACCAATAGAAGAACACCGCGAAGATGTGCGCGGCAAGCGCCGCCAGCAGCGCGAAGGTCAGCGGCACATGGATGTAGAGCCATATGTCCATCAGCGCCTTGTACTGGATATCGCGCCGCATCCGCTCGAGCAGCTCGGCCTTGCGGGTCAGCAGCACCAGGACGGCGCGCACCTCGGCGAGCTGGTAGGAGCGCAGTCCGCGCGCGTAGCCGTCGACCCGCCGCAATGCCTCGGCGGTCGGACAGTCTCGATAGCGCCCCGACAGCTGGCGCCACATCGAGCCGCCGATCTCGTCGCGCTGGATCGCCGGCAGCACGAGCTTCACGATCGCGTCGTCCATGTCGATGATCGCCTGGCGGATCTCGCCGTCGAGCGAGGCGATCTGGCCCAGCATCTGGATCTGGGTCGCGCCCATCCGATTGAGCGTCATGAGCTTCGGATAGCGCGTGTAGGCGAAGATGCCGAACAGCCCGCTCGCGATCACCAGCATCATCAGCGCGTAGCTCAGCGTGTGGACGTTGTAGCCGAACTCGAACGCGCAATGGAGCGTCGCGATCACGATCAGGGACAGGCCGAAATAGACGTGCGCCGAGAGCCAGGCGTTGAGCGAGACGCGCGCCTGCCCGTAGGACCGTTTGCGCCAGCCGAACCAGGTGAGCCAGACGATGATCAGGGCGCCGATCGTCCCCAGCGTGTAGCCGAGCCAGGTGCCGCCGTTCGAGCCGTTGCGCGGCGCGTCGATCAGGTAGGCGAGACTGGCGACGGCGACCAATGCAGCGGCGAGCTTGAGGTGCAGGAAGCGACGGTAGACCAGGAACGACTGGTGCGCCTCCAGGGCGGGCGTCTGGTTGCGGGTATCGACGGCGGTCACCTCGCTCGACATCGCGCCCGCCCGCTCACACCGGAGTTTCGCGCATCAACGGGATGAACTTCTCGGGCGACACGCGCAGCGCCGCACCCGTCGGGCAGGCGCGCACGCAGGCCGGTCCGCTCGGGTCGCCCTTGCACATGTCGCATTTGACCGCGTGCTTGGCGCCGGCACGCTTCGCCATCCCTTCCGAACTCTTGTCCTCGCCCGGGCCGGGACCGCGCCCGAACATGAGCCAGTTCAGCAGGCTCGGCTTCCGCTCGGGGATCGCCGCCATCTGGATCACGCCGTACGGGCAGTTGCGTTCGCAATTGCCGCAGCCGATGCAGGCTTCGGTGATGTAGACCTCGCCGGTCTCGGCGCGGTGGATCGCATCGGGCGGGCAGTCCTTCATGCAGTGCGGATGCTCGCAGTGCCGGCACGACGTCGGCACGTGCATGGTGGCGAAGGTCGGGCCGGCTTCGCGGTTGAGCCGCGACACGCCGTGGTGCGTCTCCGCGCAGGCCTTCTCGCAATTGTCGCAGCGCACGCACAGCGACTCGTCGATCAGCAGCACGTCGGTGGCCTCGCCCAGCCCCTGCTCCATCAGGAACTGGACCAAGCCGCCGGTCTCCTGGCGCACCTCGCGACGCGCGCGCTCCATCATGCGATGCGCGAGCCGCGCCTCGACCTGCTGCTTCAGGTCGGGCTCCTGGTCGAGCAACGTGCGGAACGACGCGCTGTCGATCTTGATCACCTCGGTCGCGACCGAGGCCTTCACCGTTGCGTTGCGCGGCGTTCGCGTCAGCATCGCCATCTCGCCGACATAGTTGCCGGCGGGGATGTACGACAGCACGATCTCCTTGCCGTTCAGCTTGCGCGACACCGTGACCGCGCCGGTGCGGATCAGGTAGACGGCGTCGTCGGTCGCGCCCTCCTCGATCAGGACGTCGTTCTGCTTGCACGCGACGATGGTCGACTCCCTGACCAGGCGCTCGAGCATCGCTTCGTCGACGCGCGGCGCGAGATACGAGCGGATCTGCCGCACGATCGCGACCTCGTCGATCGTGCGCTTGACCTCCGGGACCGAGCGCTGCAGCCGGATCATCGTGTTGCGCGGCACCTCGAGCAGCAGGCAGTCGGTGCGCGCGACCACGGTCGCGGTGCGCCGGCGCCCGGAGATCAGCCCCATCTCGCCGAAGAACTGCCCGGTCTTGAGCGTCACGGCGTCGCGCGGATCGACCGGATTGACCTGGATGTCGACCTCGCCGTCGAGCACCGAAAAGAACGAGTTGGTGTAGTCGTTGCGCCGGAACACCACGGCGCCCGGCTTGAGCTCGTGCACGTTGGCGCTGATCAGGAAGTCGCGCACCTGGAGCGTCGTGAGGGCGGCGTAGATCGGCAGCCGCTCGCGGATCAGCTTGAGGAGATCGGGCACGGTCGGACGGCTCGGCAGCTTGTCGAGCTTGGTCTGGATCAGCGGCTCGTCGGCCGGCGCGATGTCGTTGCCGAGGATGAACTCGACGACCTCGTAGCCCTGATTCATGCACTGCTTGATCAGCGGGTAGCCCGCGAGCGCGCCGATGATGTAGAGGCCCGGCACGTTCGACTCGTAGTGCTCGCTGACCTGCGGAAACGCCGTCGGCGCCGGGCTGGGGAACTGGATGCCGCAGCTCTCGACGAAGCGGCGCGGCGGCAGCGCGCCGATGCGCGCGATCACGCGGTTGCAGCGCACCCGGACCTCGCCTTCCGGCTGCGTCAGGGTGATGAAGCCCGGCTCGATCTCCTTGACCGCGGCGTTCATGACGCCCTGGATCGCGCCGCTCTTGATCTGCGCCTGGATCAAGGCGGCGTTCGCCGGCTTCGCATAGGCGAACTCGGCCTTGTTGTTGACGATCGTGACGCTGTTGCCCGCGGCGAGCGCGAGCGCATTCTCGATGCCGGCGTCGCCGCCGCCGATCACCACGATGTCTTCGTCGGTGTAGGCGTCGGGATCGTCGAGCTGGTACTGCACGAACGGCAGGTTGTCGCCGGGCACGTCGAGCTTGCGCAGGTTGCCCTGCAGCCCGATCGCCAGCACGACCGCCTCGGCGATCACCGTGTCGCCCGACGCGAGCTTGAGCGTGAAGTTGCCGCGCTCGCCGGTGATCGCCGTCACCTCGGCGTTGAAGCGGACGTTGGCCTTGGCCTGGGCGATGCCGCCGTCCCAGGTCTCGAGCACGGTCTCGCGGGCGCCCTCCTTGAAGCCGAGATCGCTGCGCAGCGGCAGGATCTCGGGCGTCGCCATCACGAGCTTGCGCTTCTGGTACTTGAAGATCGTGTCGGACAGATGGTCGCTGCGCTCGAGCAGGATGTGCGAAGCGCCGCGCTGTGCGGCGCGCGCCGCGGCGCTCGCGCCGCCCGGACCCGATCCGACGATCGCGATGGCAAATTTCTCCGCCATTGCGGCGCTCGACCCCCGCTCCTGTGGCCCGTGTCGGCCCCCGATCTCGCCCCCCGCCGTCCGCGACGCTCCCGCGCGAAGGCTCGGACACGCACCAAGCCGCGAAGCGCTTTGGGATTCGGACGACGATGCGCTACGCTAACCAAAAGCCCTCGGTCAAACAAGGCGATGATACTTCAACAATTTTACCCAAACCGGGGCTGCTCGCGGGGGCACCACGACATGATCCATCGGAGGGTTTTGCACCGCCTCGGCGTCCTCATGGGGGCGCTGCTGCTGGCCGCGTGCGCCAGCGTCGGGCCGCACGGCGTGCAGCGCGCCGCGCTCGGCGACGTCCCGTCCGGCACCGATGCCGAGGCGGTGTTCGCCGAGGCCTACCGCCTCGAGCAGCACGCCCAGTTCGGCGAGGCGAAGCAATATTACAACCTGGTGATCGACCGCTTCCCGGGCTCGCCGCTGGTCGCCATCGCGCAGGAACGCGTCGCCCGGCTGGCCGGCGGGCAGGCCGTCGCGGTGGCCGAGCCGTCGGTCCTGGCGCCCGGCGACTACGCCTGCACGCTCGACGGGCTCTACCCGAACGACGCCCGCTGGTGCGGCGTGGTGCGCCAGATGCGCTACCCTTATTTCCTGATCGAGGTGCGCGACGTCCACCTCAATTCCTGGCTGGCGCTGTGGTTCAGCCGTTCGACCTGCACCGGCAACCAGCTCCTGACCATCTTTTCCCAGGGCGATCAGGTTTGGGTGCCGCGCACCTGCCTGGCCGAGCCGCGCGCCGGCTGATTCGGCGGGCTGGGGACGGCCGACCGGCGGCCGCGGGTTCTCGAGTCAGGGATATTGGGGCTGGCGCGGCCGCGGCATGACGCCGGGCTGCTCGAGCTGAAGCACGGCCTGGAACTTCCGCCGGATCGTGTTGGTCAGGTCGGTCGCCTCCGCCTGATTGCGCACCACGTGGGGGGTCAGCAGCACGATCAGCTCGGTGCGGTCGGAGGCGAAGTTCCGGGTGCCGAACAGCCCGCCGACCACCGGGAGGTCGCTCAGCACCGGCAGGCCCGAGTTGCCGTGGTTGCTGTCCTCGCTGATCAGACCGCCGAGCAGGATCGTGCTGCCGCTCTGCACCCCGGCGGAGGTGCGGATGCGGCGCTCGTTGAAGGTCGGCGAGTTGATGGTCGAGCTCGTGGTCGCGGCGACGTCGCTGACCGACAGTGTGGTGTCGATGGTGACGAAGCCGCTGGCGTTGACGTGCGGCGTGATCTCGATCACCACGCCGGTGTCGCGATATTGCACGCTGTTCACGGTGAGGGGCGTGCTCGTCACCGTGCTGACCGCGGTCGAGGTCACGATCGGCACGACCGCGCCGACCTGCAACCGGGCCGTCTGATTGTCGATCACGAGCAGGCGCGGCGTCGAGATCACGTTGGTCTGGGTGAGCTGCGACAGCGCATCGATGATGACCCGCGGCGATCCCAGATTGTTCAACAGGCTGAAGGAGAAGCCCGGCGTTTGCGGCTGGATGGTGATCGGCGGCGAGGCCTGGTTGCGGGTGAACAGGAAGTTGGCGCGTCCGGAGTTGAGCAGATACTGCACGCCGTATTGCAGCTGGTCGTTCAGCGTGACTTCGGCGACCGTCGCCTCGATCAGGACCTGGAGCGGCGGGATGTCGATCTGCTCGAGCACCTCGAGCACCTGGGCGTATTCGCGCGGCGTGGCGTTGATCAGCAGGCTGTTGTTGGCCTCGTCGGCGCGGATGCGCAAGCTGCCGGTATCGAGCGGCGACTCCGCCACGGCGGTGCGCCGCGCGGCGACCGGGGGTGCATCGGCCGGCGCGAGAGTCGGCATGCCGGGGATCGGGATCGCGGTCGCCGGCGGCATCGCCCCGCTCGGCGTCGCCGGGGTCTGGGTGAGCGCGTTCTGGGCCTCGCTCGGCGACCGGGCAGCGCCGCCGGCCGGGAAGTCGGGCAGCGGCGCCGGCGACGTGCCCGCCGTCGGCGCCGCTGTTCGCGCGAAGGCGTCCTGCAGGGTGCGCGCAACCTCGGACGCCCTGCCGTGCTGCACGTTGTAGACGTAGAGCCGCGGCTCGTTGCCGCGGCGCACGCGATCGAGCCGGCCGATCCAGGCGCGCGCCTCCTCCATGTAGCGCGGCTCGCGCGCCAGGATGATGACGGCGTTCAGCCGCTCGATCGGCACGAAGCGGATGACGCCGTCGTCCGCCTCCTTGCGCTCGGCGCCGAACATGCTGCTGACCTCGGGCACCAGCTCGCTCGCGTCGGCGTCGTGCAGCAGCACCATGGCGACCGAGGTTCCGGCGAGCTGGTCGACGTCGAAGATCGCCAAGGTGTCGCGCACCATGTCGAGCTCGGACGCGTTGGCCTGCACCATCAGGAGGCGCCGCGCGTCGTCGGCCATCAGCACGCGGCCCTGCGCCAGCACCGGCTCGAGCAGCTTGGCGATCTCGCTCGGCTTGGCGAAGTGCAGGGTCAGGACCTGCACCCCCTGGCCCGCGACGTCGCGCGTCGAGAACGGCGGCGTCGTGCTGAGCTTGCCGCCCTCGCGCAGCCGCGACACGCGGATCAGCCCGTCGGTCTGGATCATGGTGGCGCCGCGGCTGTTGAGCACCGCCTCGAGCGTCGGCAGCAGCGCGTCGCGGCTGATCGGCTGGCTGACGCCGAGCGTGATCGTGCCGGTCACGTCGGGATCGACCACGTAGTTGCGCTTGAGCACGTCGCGCAGCACGAAGGCCAGCACGTCGCGGACGTCGGCCTCCTCGAAATTGAGCGTGATGTCGGCCGGCTGTCCGGCGGCCGGGCGCGCCGGGACCCGCGGCGCGGCCCCGCGCGGCGCCGCGCGACCGACGCCCAACGGCGTCGGCGGCACCGACTGCGCCTCCTCGCCGCGCTCCGGCGCAATCGCGATGCCGTTGGCGGCCGGCGGCATCGGTGTCAGCGCGAGCGGCGAGGCCGGCGCGGACGGGCTGGCCGGCGGCGCCTCGCCGACCGGCGGCACGGCGACGTTGTGGACCGGCGCGACGCCGCAGGCGCTCAGCGCCAAGCCGACGAGCAGCGCTCCCCAACGCACGATCGGTGTCCCGGCCCCCGCCATCCGGGGCGACAATAGCAAGCGCGCGGGGGCCCGTCCAAGCCGCCGACCCCGCACGACACTCGGCGACAGGGCGGTTTGGCGGCCGCCGGCTTGCTCGCCCGGAACGCGCTCCCGTAGACTGGCGCGCACCAGGGGAGCGGGCGCGATGGCCGGATGGCCGGAGAGCGATCGGTGAGGCGACGCGGCGGATGGCGCGGCCTCGCGTGCGCCGCGGCGCTCGGCGCCACGCTGGGCCTGCCGACCGGTGCGCAGGCGGGAAACACCGATGCGCTCGACGTCGCCAAGGATCTCGCCGGCAAGACGCTGAGCGGCGTCGTCTATCTGCCGCGCGACACGCTGGCGCCCGACGCCGATGCGACGCCGGCGCTGCGCACCGTGATGTTCCAGGCCTATCTGGCGCCCGACGGACGCGCCCGGGTGCGCGCGTGGGACCCCGCTGCCGACCGCTACACCGCGATCGACACCGAGCCGTGGCACGGCGACGGTGCGACGCTCTGCCTCAGCGTGCCGGCGTTCGCGCTGCCCGATGCGCTGTGCGTCGCGCTGCACGCCTGGGGCCCCGAGTTCGCCGGCACGGGCGTCAACCACAACGCGATGGTAAAGGGCGACGTCCAGCCCGGCGAAGCGCTGCGCTGACCGGCGTGGCCGCGACCGCGAGCATCGAGACGCGCCGATCGTGGTGGGTCGCGACCGCCGCGACCGCGATCCTGACATTCTCCTACGGCGCGCCGCTGGTCGCCGCGGTGGCCTTGAAGGACATCGCCGCCGACGTCGGCAGCGCGCGCTCGGTGCCGGCGCTCGCCGGCTCGCTGGTCTGGCTCGGCTCCGGCCTGGGCTCGATCGGGCTCGGCTGGGTCGCCGAGCGCATCGGGTTCCGCTGGACCGCCGCGTTCGGCGCGCTGGTGATCGGCTTCGGGCTCGCCGTGTCGGCACGCGGCGGCGGTTGGCAGCTCGTGCTCGGCCACGCCCTGTTCGTCGGATTGCTCGGCAGCGGCGCCATCAACATTCCCCTGATGGTCTATGTCAGCCGGTGGTTCGACCGTCGGCGCGGCTCGGCGCTCGCCCTGGTCGCCAGCGGCCAGTACATCGCCGGCGCGATCTGGCCGAGCGTCATCGCCTTCGCGACGGCGCGCTGGGGCTGGCGCGCGACGATGATCGGCGTCGGCGTGGCGACTGCGGTCGCCATCGTGCCGATCGCGCTGCTGTGCCTCGGCCCCGCGCCCGAGCCGACCGCCGTCGCCGGCGCGTCCGGATCCCGGCGCGTCCGCGCGCCGGTGCTCGGGCTGTCGCCCGCGTGGGCGTTCACGCTGCTGTGCATCGCCGGCTTCCTGTGCTGCGTGCCAATGGCGATGCCGACCGGCCATCTGGTCGCGCTGTGCAGCGATCTCGGCATCCGGCCGGCGCAAGGCGCCTTGATGCTCTCGGTGCTGCTCGGCTGCGCGTTCCTGAGCCGCCAGCTGTGGGGCCTGTTGTCCGATCGCGTCGGCGGGCTCTTGACCATCCTCGCGGGCTCGATCTGCCAGGCGACGGCGCTCGTCGGCTTCGTGTGGATACGCGGCGAGGCCGGGCTGTTCGTGGTCGCGGCGGCGTTCGGCCTCGGCTTCAGCGGCATCATCCCGGCCTACGTGCTGACCGTGCGCGAGCTGTTCCCCGCAGCGGAGGCGACGTGGCGCGTGCCGGTGTGGTTCTTCACCAATCTGTGCGGCATGGCGCTCGGCGGCTGGCTCGCCGGCTGGCTCTTCGACCGACTGGCGTCGTACGCGCCGGCGTTCCTCGCCGGGGTCGCGCTCAACATCGCCAACGTCGCGCTGATCGGCTGGATGGCGACGCGTCAGCGCGGCGGCATGGCCCGGCGCTTGCTGGACAGCCCGCGGGATAAGGGATTTGCTGTCGAGCACCGAGGCGCGGAGGGCTGACGATGGATCGCAACAGCGTCGACTGGAAGGGCTATTGGGTCGCGGCGCCGACACCGTTCGCGCGCGACGGCGCGCTCGACGAGCCGGCCTGGCGCGAGCTGCTGCGGCTTTATCACCGTCAGGGCGTGCACGGCGTGCTGGTGAACGGCACGACCGGCGAGTGGTTCGCGCAGACCGACGCCGAGCGTCGGCGCGTCGCCGAGATCGCGGTCGAGGAGCTGAAGGGCAAGATTCCGGTGGTGATCGGCTGC
>DATJNS010000400.1:0-3588 GCA_035507915.1 Candidatus Sulfotelmatobacter sp. | reverse complement strand
GCGTTGCCATCGGCGGACTGGAGTGTGAGGAGCCCGAGATCGAGCGCGCCGTCGCCGTCGAGATCGCGGAGCATGATCGAGAAGCCGCCCGGAAACTGACTCACCGCGACGCCGCCGGCATCCAACCTTTGCACCTGACCGCCGTCGGCGGGCGCAATCTCGAATGCCGCCAGGTTCCTGTCGTCGCCACTGCCCTCGAACACAAAGGTCAGATCGAACGCGGGCCCTCCTGAACCGACTGAGAAATGGCATGGCCGGCAGTCCTTGACCGGATTCGCGAAAGGGTCGGTCGCCGCAGCGGCGGCGCTCGCGCCCACGCTCGCCAGCAGCATGGCGAGCCAGATACCGCGTCGCATCGTCATGCCGGCCTCCATTGGATGTTTCGATCCGCACCACGACCTTGATCGCGGGTCGTCTATCCGCGCACGACCGACCAAGACAACCTGGACCTGACGTAAACTCTCACCGCGCCATTTGCATAAATCTGACGGTATGACGAGAAGCAAGAGCGGAACCTCGGATTCGTCGAGAAATACTCCAGATAGTCGAAACGCCCGGGCCGCATGCCTGGGTCGTCGGTCACGTCGACGATCACCGAAGGCGATTGCCTGACGAACGCCTCCGAGATCGCACCCCAGAGCCATTTCTCGTCGGCCGACATCCGAGAGGGGTCGTGATAGACCACGACGCCGTTGCGAACCGTGTGAGAGGTATAGAGCGCCGGAAGCATCCATAACGACATGGTCGGAGATATGAGGTGCGCTCGCGCATAGGTGAGGGCATCCGCAGGGCCGTCATTGTACTGCGACAGCCACATCACTCGGCCGTTTCGGGCGTACTCGGCGACGATCCTGCGCACGCTCGCCCAGTCATCGTTGGCAAACCCGCGCTGCGCCAAGTATGGCAGCGTCACGCCATCGGGGTTGGCGTTGAACATGGCGCCGACGCCGATGAACAAGAACAGGGACAAGCCGATCGCTTCCACGATCTGGCGCGCCACGAGGTGCCTGGCAGGTTTCGGGCGCTCCGCCAACAATGTCGCAGTGCACGCGACCACTGCGAGAATCGTGAGGGCCCGAGCCGGAAGAAAGTGATAGGACCAATCTTTCAACTGAAGGGCCGCCTCGAGATAGAAGACGGCGATCGAGATGAGGAGCAGCTTCAGCCACAACCGGCGTAGGAAGAGCAAATAGACGCCGCTCAACAGCGCGATCGAGACGACGAACTCGAAGCCTCCGCTGCCGAGGACGGTGGTTGCCACCAGCTGCGGATTGGCAATGCCGTAGAGGTGCTCCGCCAAGGGAACGATGCGCTCCAGGTAGACCGGATAGAACAGCGCCGTCGCGATTAAGTACGCGGCGCCCAGGACGACGAAGAGCGCGAGCTCTATCCTCGGCATTCGACGCGCGACCGCCCAGGCGACGCATTCCAGGACCGCGGGGACGAGCGCAAAATGAGGCTTTTGCGCCACCATCACGGCAAATGGAGCGATCTCCAGCAATCGAGCGAGCGTCGATCGCCTTGTCCTGGACGCAATGAAGCAATGCAGGTTGTAGAGGTAAGGCAGGGTGGTCAGCAGCAGCAGATGCTCGCGCTGCGAAAACTCGACGCCCGGATAAAGGATGACGACATAGATCACCGCCACCGCAATGAGCCATCTCGCCCCGGTGCGCTCGCTCATGAGGTTCACGAATCGCAGCGTCGCGCGACAGGACAACGACGGCACGAGGAGAACACAGCCGGTGATGACCGCGGGCGCGGGCAGCATCGTCGTCCGGGTGAGCGACGCGGGAACCAGATTGAGGAGAAACGTCATCGGCGGATTGACGTCGACCAGATCCCGATAGAGCACCTGACCGTCGAGCATCCGTCCCGCAAAGTCGAGAATTGCGCCCTCGTCGATATTGACGGGCGGCAGACAGTACCCGAGCCCTGCGGCGATCAGCAGAACCACGAAGGTGGCCTGGTCGAGGGCCGTCGGCCCAGGCTGGCGCTGCAACCACCGCGTGAAGCCGTCCGCCATCGAGGTTTCGAGATTGCTGATTTCGAAAAATGATCTACCGGATGCCGGTATCAGGCAGTGCGGCAATTTGGCACGTCCGATTCCCGGAGGCTTGGCTATCCGGTTGAACCGATGGCCGTCGCCGGACTTCACCGGCGTCACCGGACACATACCTCACAGGAGTCGGCGCCGCTGCTCCGGCGTCAGCAGCGCGCAATAGTCGGCCTTCCCGAACCAGCGATAGCGGTTGCGGGCGACGAGGGCATAGAGCCAATCGCGCAGGCGTTCCGGGATCACGGCGTTGATGCGGAGGACGTGCCACCAGCCGCCCAGTATTCGGCAAAGCTCGAGATAGCCGCGCGAAGCGGTGTAGGCGTACCGGACCGAAATGGCCGCCGATCCGCACCGCATGCTGTTAGCGCGGCCATCGCAACACGCTTACGCGCGACCAGTCGCCCCCAGGCGCCCTCGGCTTTCTTACGGAGATTTCGGCGTCGCGCCGAGAGTGTGTGCAGCAGCCGCCGGATGACGGCCTTTTGCGGCGACAGCGCCATGCCCGCGAGTTCGTCGAGCTGCGTCTCTGCGACATAGCTGTCTTGGATGCGGCCTGTCACGTTCTGCAGGTCCCTCAGCGCGGCGATATATGGTCGTGTGAGGCGCGCCGGCCAGAGATCGGCGAGGAACTCCAGCGCATAGCGCAGTCGCTTGGCGCGAATGCGCAGGGCGTGGAGGTGGGGCGCGTCGAGCTCGCCCAGCCGCCGGCCCAGTTTGCGGAGGCGCTTGTCACGCCGACGCAAGCAGTTCACTGCGAAACCCGGCAGCGCCGGCGGGCGCGCGACGACGGGGTCGTGGTCGGGCTGCCGGTGCGTCAGCGCTGCCGCAAGATCGACGAGCAACCGCGCGCAGCGTCGGCCGTGCAGTACCGCGCGGGCTCGTGCGTAGGCCTTGACGCGCCGATGTTCGGCAAGCGCCGCAACCCCGCGCCCCGCCCCTCCCGTTCGGCGCGGCTCGCGGGCGACAGCACGTCGGCCATGAAGACGTCCCACTCGCGCGCGGCCGCCAGCTCCCGCTGCAGCCACCGCAGCTCGCGTCCGAGTCGGGGGCGCCAGGCGTCCGACAGGACGTCGCGGAAGCTCGAGATCGCCGCGCGCAACCGTCGGATGCCGACTCGGACCTGGTGGACGCTCTCGGGGTCGTATCGAACCCGCAGGCTATGGATGTTGACCGTGATGTGTACCAAGCAAGCGCGCGCGATCAGGGCAAAGGCGTCAGCCGGCTCGATATCGCGCGCCAGATGCACCGCCGCCGCCCTCCGGGCGCGGGCACCGTGATGTTTCGGTGACCGCGGTCGAAGGGCACGCGGCTTGGGGCGCTGCACGCCCACCGGGCGGGCCGCCCTCAGGGGCCGATCCAGCGCATGCGCGCCGGCTGGCGCACGGGCGTCGGCGGCGACGACTTCGGGTGCCCGACGATCAGGGGCGCGACCGGAACGCAGGCCTCCGGCAGCCCGAGCACGTGCTTGCCTCGCGACGTGGCCAGCCAGTGCTGCGCGAAGCCGATCCAGCAGGTACCGAGACCTTTGCCAC
>DATJNS010000399.1:0-41276 GCA_035507915.1 Candidatus Sulfotelmatobacter sp. | reverse complement strand
CGGACGTGTGCCGCGACGCTGACGCGACACGCCGCGACAATTGATTCAAATTGAGTACTTAAGACTGCGGCAAGGTCCGCGGGTGTAATTCGGCGCGTCGACCGTTTCCCCGTCCGCCAGAGGAGCTCCGCGATGTCCCGTTCCGCCAGCCAGGAGATCAGCGCGATCGAGAGCGCACTCGCGCAGGCCGCGCAACTGTCGCAGGCGCGCAATCGGGAAACCCACGTGCTGCGGTCGACCGACGGCAGCTACCGCGTCGCCGACACCGACAAGCCGCAGTCTGTCGGCGAGACGCTGATCGCGATGGTCGGGGCCGAAGGCGAGACGCTGATGTACGCGCTCCGGATGGTGGCCTGAGGTCAATCGGCGGCGCGTGACTCGGCGGTCCGCAAGCCGCCGCTCGACCGGACGCCGGACACCACCGGCAGCAACATCGGCCTGAGGCGCGCCGGGCGACGCAGCGGCGTCGCGGCGTAGATCTGCTTCTCGGCCTCGACCACGATGACGCCCGAGAAGGTCTGAAACCAGCGCGCGCCGAGCTGCTCCCAGGCGCGCGCCGAGGCGAGCAGCATGCGGCTGCGGGTCGGCGGCACGAACAGCGCGCTCGCCGTGCGCACCGGCGTGAACAGGCTGTCGCGCAACAGGCGCGACAGCTGGGACTGGGTGAACGGATGACCCTGGCCGAACGGCGTGCGGTCGACGCGCGCCCAGATGCCGCGCCGGTTGGGCACCACCACGAGCACGCGCCCGTTGCCGGCCAGCACGCGCCACGTCTCACGCAGCATGGAGCGCAGCTGTTCGGTGCACTCGACCGCGTGGACCAGCATGACGCGGTCGACCGAGAAATCCGCGAGCGGCAGCTCGGCCTCGTCGGCCAGCGCGACCAGGCTGCGCTCGTCGCGCGGCCAATGCAGCACACCCTGGGTGGCCGGCATCATCGCGATCACGCGCGCGGCCTCGTCCATGAAGACCCGGAGGTAGGGCGTGGCGTAGCCGAGGCCGAGCAGGGTGAGCCCGGTGACGTCGGGCCAGATCTGGCGGGCGCGCTGGCGGATCATGCGGCGCGCCACCTGGCCGAGGCTGGTGCCGTAGAAGTCGCGCAGATCGACGACGTCGGGAAACATGGATCGAGCTTAGCACAAGGCCCCTGCCGCGGCGGCCGGGTGCCCCAGCGCCTCGGCGCGCGTGCGACCTAAACCGTCGCCGCCCAAGGTCCCGCCACGTCGTAGGCTTCCGCCTCGCCGGGCCAGGGCGGCATGGCGACACCGACCGCGGCCAGCGGCTCGTCGCCGTCGCAGCGGAACTGGAAATGCGTGCCGACCGGGATGGTGAGGGAGGTGCCGGGCGTCAGGGCCACGATCGCCTCGTCCGCGCCGAGCCGACGCCACATCCGACCGCGGCCGGCGACGACGTACCAGACCTCCTCGATGGTCCGGTGCGCCACCGCCTTCGAGACGCGCTGAGGCTGCAAGGTGAAGTGCGCCATGCTGCCCCGTGGCACCTGAGCCAGGACGCGAACCTCCGAGCCATCGGGCGCGATCGCGTCCGGCGCGCCGGTCAGTTGCTTGGTCGCGAAAGACATCGCCATGCCTCCCGTCTAGGACGGCCGCTCGTGCCCGGAAGTCCGGTTGGGGCCCACCTGCTCGCGCAGCCGGCGATCCTCGACCCGCGCGAACATCGCGAAGCTGGCCAACAGGCCGACGGCGAGCGCCCCGAACGTGACCCCGAAGGCTTGCGCCACGCTGTCGCGCGCGGCGGCAGGCAGCTCCCGGCGCGCCAGGTCCTCGAGACTCGTGGTCGCGCCGGCATCGGGCAACGCGCGCGCGATCAGGCCGAGCACCAGCGCCGAGGCCGCCGCGACGATGATCGCGGCGCCGAGCGCGCGCGCGAAGGCGAGCGCGCCGCTGACGGTGCCGAGATCGCGGCGCTCGACCGCGTTCTGCACCGCGACCGTGCTGCACGGAAAGGCGGGACCGACGCCCCAGCCGACCGCGAGCATGAACGCCGCGGTGCCCCAGGGCGGCAGCCAATCCGCCAGCAGCGCGACCGGCAGCAGCGCCGCCGCCGCGACCGGCAGGCCGATCAGCAGCGGACGCTTGTAGAACCCGGTGCGCTGCGAGTAGCGCCCGGCGGTGTTCGCGGTGAAGCTGCTCGTCAGCATCACGGGGATCATCAACAGACCGGCCTCGCTGACCGTCGTTGCCCGCGCGACCTGGTAGTAGATCGGCAACAGCACCGTGAGCGCGAGATAGCAGCCGTAGAACAGGAAGCTCGCGATCAGCACCGGGCGGATCACGCTCCGCTCGCCGACCAGGCGCGGCGGCAGGATCGGCTCGGCAACGCGCTTCTGCTGGCGCACGAACAGGGCGCCCAGCACCAGCGCGGCGGCGGCCAGCGCCAGGGTCTCGGGCGCGGTCCACGCCAGCCGCTTGCCGCCCAGCGACAGCACCATCAGGAGCGCGACCGTCGCGCCGGTCAGCAACGCGCTGCTGGCGTAATCGATCGATGCCGGCCGGTGTTCGACCGGCAGGCGGCGGAGCGCGCGATCGACCATCGCGAGGGCGAGGCAGCCGAGCGGCAGATTGAGCCAGAAGATCCACGGCCATCCGGCGTGCTGGGCGAGCAGGCCGCCGACCGTCGGCCCGAGCACGGCCGACGACGCCCAGACGGCGGAGAAGTACGCGGCATAGCGGCCGCGCTCGCGCGGCGCCACGACGTCGCCGATCACGGTCTGGCACAGCGGGATCAAGCCGCCGCCGCCGAGGCCCTGCAGTCCGCGCGCGACGATCAGGCTCGGCATGGTCGGCGCCAGCGCGCACAGCGCCGAGCTCGCCATGAAGATGATGAGACAGGCCGCGAGCACCAGGCGCCTGCCGTGAAGATCGGCGAGCTTGCCGACGATCGGCGTGACGCAGGTCGAGCTCAGGAGATAGGCGGTGACGATCCAGGAGATCAGCTCGAAATCGCCGAGATCGCGGGCGATCGGCGGCAGCGCCGGCGCGACGATGGTCTGATCGATCGCGACCAGGAACATCGCCAGCATGGCGCCGATGACGATGGCGCGGATCTCGCGGGCGCTCGGGGCGGCGGTTTCCACCGGGGTCGCAGGCGGCGGTGCGTTCATGACGATCCGCGGGCGGTCTGCCACATCTCGTAGGAGCCGAGCACCGCGCCGCCGACGATCAGCAATCCGGCGACCGCGATGTCGAGACTGAGCCGGGCGTGGCCGAACCACACCAGCAGCATCGTCGACAGGAACGGCGCCATGTACGAAGCGCTGCCGAGCACGCGGATGTTGCCGCGCTTGACGCCGACGTCCCACAGGAAGAACGCGGCGCCGACCGGCCCAAGGCCGAGCCCGAGCACGGCCCACCAGGCCAGACCGCTCGGCCAACGCGTCGGCTCCCAGCCGAGGTGGCATGCGAGCGCGAGCAGCGCAGTCAGCGCGCAGAAACCGCCGACGGCGTCGCTCGAGATGCGCGCGAGGCGCCGGCTGAGCACCGAGTAGCCGGCCCACACCAGGGCCGCCGCGAACGCCAGGCCGTAGCCCAGCACGTAGTTGGGATCGAAGCCGGCGCCGCCGCCGCCGACCAGCACCACCGTGCCGGCGAGGCCGGCGAGCGCGCCCAGCACGTGGCTGGCGCGCAGGCGGTCACCGGCGGCAAACAACACGATCAGGAGCGGCCACAGATAGTTGATCAGGTTGGCCTGAACGGCGGGCGCCAACCGGAGCGCGATGAAGTACAGCAGGTGGAAGCCGAAGAGCCCGCCGACGCCGACCGCCCAGGCGACCGCCGGCAGCGCCAGATGGCGGCGCGGATCGTCGCCCGCCAACAGCCATTTCGCCCCATAGAGCAGCGCCGCGATGCCGAAGCTCAGCGCGATCAGCTCGAACGGCGGCACCGGCCCCGCGGTGCGCGTGAGCAGCGCCAGGGTCGACCACAGCCCGATCGCGCTGAGCCCGAAGAGGGTCGCGCGCGTCGCCGCGCGATCGGCGGTCATGCGCCGCCGTGGACAGCCGGAGATGCCGACGCCGGCCTAGCCCAGCATGTACTGGCCGCCATTGATGGAAATGGTCGAGCCCGTGATGAAGCCCGATTCGTCGGCTGCGAGATAGAACACCGCGCGCGCGATGTCGATCGCCGCGCCGAGCCGGCCGACCGGAATCTGGGTGATGATCTTCTTGAGGATGTCGGGCGGCACCGCAGCCACCATGTCGGTATCGACGTAGCCGGGCGCGACGACATTGACCGTGATCCCCTTGGTGGCGTTCTCCAGCGCGAGCGCCTTGGTGAAGCCGATGATGCCGGCCTTGGCCGCGCAGTAGTTCACCTGGCCGTACTGGCCGCGCTGTCCGTTGATCGAGCCGATCGTGATGATCCGGCCGAAGCTGCGTTCGCGCATGCCCTCGATGACCGCGCGCGTCATGGTGAAGCACGACTTCAGGTTGGTGTTGATCACGTCGTCCCACTGCTGCTCGGTCATCTTGTGGAACGTGCCGTCGCGCGTGATGCCGGCGTTGTTGATCAGGATGTCGACCGGCCCGAGCGCCTTCTCGATGCGTGCGACGCCCGCGGCGCAGCCCGCCATGTCGCAGCAGTCCCATTTGTCGACCATGATGCCGGTCTCGGCCTTGAAGCTCGCCGCTGCGGCGTCGTTGCTGGCATAGGTCGCGCAGACCTTGTAGCCGCCGTCCTTGAACAGCCGTGCGATCGCGGCGCCGATCCCTCGGGTGCCGCCGGTTACCACCGCAACGCGGGACATGCTTGTCCTCCCTCGATCCTGTCTCTTGCGCCGATCAAATCACGTATTCGTCGACGCGGGCAACGACGCTCAGCCCTCGCCCTCGCCGGCCAGGGTCAGGGCGGCGTTGCGCCCGACATAGGTTCCGATGTCCTCGCCCAGGCAGATCCGGCGAATGCAACCCGGCCGGTCGAAATTGAACAGATGGATCGGCAGGCCGTGGTCGCGCGCCAGCAGCATGGCGGACTGGTCCATCACGCGCAGGTCCTGGCTGATCACGTCGTCGTAGGTCAGGCTCTTGTAGCGGCGCGCCGTCGGATCGGTCTTCGGATCGGCGGTGAACACGCCGTCGACGCCGTGCTTGGCGGCGAGGATCGCCTCGCAGCGCATCTCGAGCGCGCGCTGCACCGACGGATAGTCGGTGGTCACGTAAGGCTGGCCGATGCCGCCGACGAGGACGACGATGGAGCCTTTCTCGAGATGCCGTGCGGCGCGCAGACGGATGTAAGGCTCGGCTATCTGATTGATCTGGATCGCCGTCATCACGCGCACGTCGGTGTCGACCTTGGCGTTGATCGCGGCGCGCAGCATGACGCCGTTGATGATCGTGCCGAGCATGCCCATGTTGTCGGCCTCGGCGCGCTCGATGCGCCACTGCTCGGCGATGTTGCCGCGAAAGATGTTGCCGCCGCCCACCGTCAGGGCGACCTGGCAGCCGAGCTCGGTGGCCGACAGGATCTCGGCGACGATGTGCTCGATCGCCTCCTTGTCGAAGATCGCGCTGCCGGGTCCGGCCATTGCTCCGCCGCTCAGCTTGATCATGATGCGCTTGTAGCGTGTCATGCTGATCCTCGCCGATTCGCCCTGGCGCGCCGGCCGGCGGCCCGCGCGCAGTATGTCGGCCGCGCGGCGCGGCGCAAGGCGGGAATGGGTCGGCGCGCGCGAATGGCGGTCCGCGGGTCGTAAACCCGGGCGAAACACGCTACAAACCGCCCGGTCCGAGTCTGATTCGGCCGCGCCCGCAGCCGCCGACGCCAACCCTGATCGCGCGGCTGGGTTTGGCGGGCGGCAGCCGCGCGAGCAAATCCGGTGCCGCCATGAAGGCCCTGATCGTCACCCTGTTCACCACCGGCGTTCTGCAGCTCGCCAACCTGGCGAGCGGCCTGCTCGCGGCGCGCCTCCTGCTGCCCGAAGGCCGCGGCGCGCTGGCGGTCGCCATCCTGTGGCCGACGACCCTCGCGTACCTGCTGCTGTTCGGCCTCAACGACGCCGTGCTGTTCTATAGCGCCAACCGCCAGGAGCGCCCCGAGCGCGTGTTCGCCGCCGGGCTGTGGCTCGGCATCACCGGCGCGCTGATCGCGATGGCGGCCGGCTACATCGCGGTGATCCCGCTGGCCTACCGCGACTACCCGCCCGAGACCCGCGCGCTCGCGACTTGGCTTCTGCTCATCATCCCGCTCCACATCCTCGGCATGGCGTTCCAGGAGATGCTGCGCGGGCATCACCGGATGGGCGCCTGGAACCTGCTGCGGGTCGCGCAGGGTGTCGGCTACGTCGCCTTCATCCTGGCGGCGCTGTGGCTTCACGCCGGAACCGTCGAGGGTTTCGGCATCGCCTACATGCTGGCGCACGTGCCGCCGCTGGCGGCGGCGTTGCTCCTGTGCCTCGCCGCCGGCTGGGGCAGCTGGCGGTTCCACGCCGACACGGCGCGGCGCGTGCTGCGCTACGGCGCGCGCATCCATCTCGGCAGCGTCGTCAACATGCTGAACGGCCGCATCGACCAGATGCTGGTGGCCGGCACGCTCAGCGCCGCCGCGATGGGCCTCTACGTCGTCGCCGTGACGCTGAGCCAGGTCACGGCGACATTGGCCAACTCGGTCAGCATGGCGGCCTGGCCGCGCGCCGCCGCGGCCGCCGACGCCGAGCGCCCGCGGGTGATCGGCCTGTATCTGCGCCTCACCCTGGTGCTGCTGATCGGCACGACGGCGGCGCTCTACGCCGCCGCGCCCTTGATCGTGCGCCTGTTGTTCGGCGGCGCATTCGCCGACGCCACGCCGATCGTGCGCGTGCTGCTGCTGGGCGCCATCCCGATCGCCGTGAAGGAATTCTTCGTGCTCGCCTTCAAGGCCTACGACCGCTCGCTGGCGATCTCCAAGGGCGAGCTCGCGACCTTGGTCGCCAACGTTGCGCTGCTCGCGCTCCTGATCCCGCGCTTCGGCCTGATCGGCGCCGCCACCGCCTACGTCGCCGTGCGCTGGCTGTCGACGCTCTATCTCGCCTGGCTGGTGCGCCGCGAGCTCGGCCTGCGCTTGACGCCGCTCCTCGCGCCGACACGCGAGGACCTCGGCCGCTTGGCCGATGTCACGCGGCGCGGCCTCAGAACCGTCGGACTGCGGGCTTGAGCTAGCCGCGCTCGACGCACATCGCGATGCCCATGCCGCCGCCGATGCACAGGGTCGCAAGGCCCTTCTTGGCGTTGCGCTTCTGCATCTCGAACAGGAGGGTGGTGAGCACGCGGGCGCCCGAGGCGCCGATCGGATGGCCGAGCGCGATCGCGCCGCCGTTGACGTTCACCTTCGAGAGGTCCCAGCCCAGATCCTTGTTGACCGCGCAGGCCTGCGCGGCGAACGCCTCGTTGGCCTCGACGAGGTCGAGATCGTCCTTCGACCAGCCGGCCTTCTTGAGCGCGGCGCGGCTCGCCGGGATCGGACCGGTGCCCATGATCGCCGGATCGACGCCCGTGGTGGCCCACGACACGATGCGGGCGAGCGGCGCCAGGCCGCGCTTGGCCGCCTCGGCGGCGGTCATCAGCACGACCGCGGCGGCGCCGTCATTGATGCCCGACGCGTTGCCCGCGGTGACGCCGCCGTTCTTGTCGAACGCGGCGCGCAGCTTGGCGAGCGTTTCGACCGTGGTGCCGTGCTTGGGATACTCGTCGGTGTCGACGACGGTGTCGCCCTTGCGGCCCTTGATCGTCACCGGAACGATCTCGTCCTTGAACTTGCCGGCCTTCTGCGCCGCCTCGGCCTTCTGCTGCGACGTCGCGGCGAACGCGTCCTGCTGTTCGCGCGTGATCTGATATTTCTGCGCGACGTTCTCCGCGGTGTTGCCCATGTGGTAACCGTGGAAGGCGTCGATCAGGCCGTCCTTCAGCATGGTGTCGAGCATCTGGGCGTCGCCCATCTTGGTGCCGCCGCGCAGATACATCGCGTGCGGCGCCTGGCTCATGCTCTCCTGGCCGCCGGCGATCACGATCTCGCTGTCGCCGTTGCGGATCGCCTGGAAGCCGAGCGCGACCGCGCGCAGGCCCGAGCCGCACAGCTGGTTGATGCCGTAGGCGGTCCGCTCGACCGGGATGCCGGCGTTGACGGCGGCCTGCCGGGCGGGGCCCTGGCCGGTGCCGGCGGTCAGGATCTGGCCGAGAACGACCTCGGAGACGTCGCCCGCTTCGAGCTTGGCGCGCTTCAGGAGCTCCTTGATCACGACCTCGCCCAGGTAATGCGCGGGCACGGACGACAGCGCGCCGTTGAACGAGCCGATCGGGGTACGCGCCGCAGCGGCAATCACGACATCGGTCATGGGTTCTTCCCTTCCGAGGCTGGCAACCGGTCCCGCAGGGCGGGCGTGGCGGATCGAGCCCGATAGTAGGCTCGATGCCTATGTGGGAAGCAAGACCCGCGGCCGCCATGTCGGACGCGCCGGGCGCCCGTGAATTCCTTTCACCGACGCATGCGGATTGTTAGCGCGCCCGCTCGCGGCACCAGGCGGCGAGCGGGTCCCATACCGCGGTGCGGGCGCCGCCCGACACCACCATGCCGATATGGCCGAGCGGCGGCAGCAAGGTGCGCGCGCCCGGCACCGCGCGTGCCAGCGCGCGCGCCGAGGCCGGGGGGACGATGCGGTCCTGGGCCGGCACGACGACCAGGGTCGGCCGGCGCAGCGCGCCCGGATCGACCACCCGGCCGGCGACCCGCCAGGCGAGCCGCGCCGGCGTGTTCGCGGCGTACCAGCCGGCCAGGCATTCGCGCGCGACCGCCGCGGCCAGCGTCACGCCGTCATTGATCCAGTCCTCGAGCGCGACGAACGCCGAGAACGTCTCCGAGGCCGCGTTGGAGTCGGCGAGCGCCTCGAACTTGCGCGCCACCAGATAGGGATCGAGGGCGTAGAACAGGCTCTGCACCAGCTCGACCGGCATGGCGCCGAGCGCGTCGGTCACCAGGTTGAGCCATGGCAGCGCGGCGGCGACGCGGCGCGCGAGCGCATGATCGGCGTGAAAATCCCAGGGCGTGGCGAGCAGGCTCAGCTGGGCGACGTCGGGTTGGCGGCGCAGCGCCAGCGCCAGCGCCAGCAGCCCGCCCATGCAATAGCCGATCACGCCGACCGGACCGCGCCCGAGCTCGAGCGCCCGGTCGAGCGCCGCCTCGAGCGGACCCGCGATGTAGTCCGTCAGGCTGAAGCCGGCTTCGACCTCACCGGGCTTGCCCCAATCGACGAGCAGCGGCCGCACGCCGCTCTCGGCCAGATGGCGCAACAGGCTGCGCCTGGCCGACAGGTCGAGCACGAAGCCGCGATTGACCAGCGACGGCACGACCAGGACGGCCGGCGCGCGCGCCATCGTCGCCCCGTAGTCGAGCAGACGGATCGCGCCCTCCTGCCAGACCACCGGCGGGTCGACGAGCGCGCGGCGATAGGGATGTCGGCGGTATTTCTCGACCCCGGCGAGGAAGCGCCCGAGGCGCACGCGCGCGGCGCGCTCGACCGCGGCGGCGAAGTCCTTGGGATCAACGTCGGCGAGTTCGGCGCTCAGTTCCGCCGCGGCGGCCGCGCGGGACCCGCTCCAGGGCAGCAAGCCGTTGCTCCAGAGCGCCAAGGCGGGCGACGAGGTTGCCGACGTCAGGGCCACCGTCGCGAGATGGAGCGGCAGCGGACGCGGCCCCTGACGCTTCGGCGTGCTCGTCGTGCCGTGTGTCATGACGCGGCGACGCCGCCGGCTGATCGGCGCCCGGCGCCGCGCCGGCGCGCGGCGGGGTCGATGCCATCGGGGGCCGCCACGCGCCCGGTCCGACCAGCCACTGGGTCCATAGCCGCGCCACCAGCTCGGCCAGGTCCGGGTCGGTGGCGACCGCGGTCAGCTGGTCCTGCCACAAGTCGAGGAAGCGGTCGGCCAGCTGCGCCAGATCGCCGTGCTCGGCCCCCGGCGCGCTCTCCGGCGCCGGCCCCGCCTCGGCATCGGCCGCACGGCGCCGGCGCGACTTGGGTGGGCTTTGATCCGCCATGCGGCGAACTATATCGATGCATCCGCGGCAAAACCATGGCGGCAGGCGGCTTTCGGGGCGTCGTCGCGCCCGCGGGAAAGTATGATACGATGCGGATAAACGACAATTCCTCCGGTTCCGGAACCCTCTGATGCCCGACACCAGCGCGCAGCCCACGCCGATCACGATCAAGAAGTACGCGAACCGGCGCCTCTACAACACCGCGACGTCGAGCTACGTCACCCTGGACAACCTGTGCCAGATGGTCAAAGACGGCGCCGACTTCGTGGTCTACGACGCCAAGACCGGCGAGGACATCACCCGCGCGGTGTTGACGCAGATCATCGTCGAGGAGGAGGGCAAGGGCCAGAACCTGCTGCCCATCAGCTTCCTGCGGCAGTTGATCGCATTCTACGGCGACAGCATGCAGTGGCTCGTGCCGAGCTATCTCGAGAGCAGCATGCGGAGCTTCGCGCATAATCAGGAGCAGATGCGCCGCTATCTGCAGGAGACGTTCGGCGGGATGTTTCCGTTCGGTCAGTTCGAGCAGATGGGCAAGCAGAACATGGCGATGATCGAGCGCGCCATGAAGATGGTGTTCCCGTTCGGCGGCGAGGGCGAGGCCGGCGGCCCCGCACGGGGCGACGCGCCAGCGGCGCCGGCAGCCGATCCGAAACAGGCGATCGACCAGCTGAAGCGTCAGCTCGATGCCTTGCAAAAACAGCTCGACGGCCTCATCGAGCCGGTGGCCAAACCCGCGAAAGACGAGTGAAATTCCGGAGCCGTCACACTTCTCGGTTGCGGTGCCGCCCGCAGACCTGAAAAATTTCGCAAGTATCCGATTAGTCTATGCTTAATGCTGTGAAATACGGCGGGCATTCGGCCCAAGGTGAGGGTTGAAACGGGCAGTTATCAGGAGTACATCCCGAGCGAGTTCCGGCGCGACCATCGCGCTGGCCTCGGCCAAGCCCGGTCGCGATCTCTTTACAATCCTTGGGTCCATGAGTAAGCGCAGCAATCGTACTTTGGAGATCGAGCAACACGTCGGGTCGCGTATTCGGCAGCGCCGAATCATGATGGGGCTCACCCAGCAGCAGCTCGCCGACCTGATCGGGGTGACCTACCAGCAAGCGCACAAGTACGAGCGCGGCATCAACCGGGTGTCGGCCGGGCGGCTGTTCGAGATCGCCCGCGTGCTCGGGGTCTCGGTCGGGCACTTCTACGACGGCCTCGACCAACCCGAGGAGAAGCAGGTCACCTCGCGCCAGCGCATGAGCCTCGAGCTCGCCCGCAACTTCGCGCTGATCTCCAACTCCAAGCACCAGGAAGCCTTGACGCACCTGGCGCGCGCACTGGCAGCCCAGCCCGAGCAACCCTGACCGGGCCGGCGCGGCGCTCGCGCCGGCTGGCGGCCGCGCCGCTTGGCTAGCCCGGATACCAGGCCGGCAGGCGCTTCTCGGCAAAGGCGGCCAGGCCTTCGCGCACCTCGTCGGTCATGCGTCCGGTCGCGGCGAGCTCGCCGAGGCGCGTATAGAGCGCGTCCTCGCTGATCAGATCGCCGACCTCGAAGATCAGCTGCTTGTGGCGCCGCACGGCGTCGGGTGCCGCGCGCAGGATCTGGTCGACCACCTTGGCGCCGGCGGCGTCGAGCCCATCGGGCGCGCAAACGTCGTGCACCAGACCGATGCGCAGCGCGGTCGCGGCGTCGAAGCGCTCGCCCGTGATGCCGATGCGCCGCGTGTGCCGGAGCCCGATCGCATGGATCAGCTGCGGGATGATGGGCGCCGCGACGATGCCCCACAGCGTCTCGGTGAGCGCGAACACCGCGTCGTTGGTTGCGATGACGATGTCGGCGGCGGTGACCAGGCCGATGCCGCCGCCGAAGCAGCCGCCATGCACGAGCACGACCACCGGGCGGCTGAAGTTCTGCAGGGCCCGCATGGCCTGCACGGTCGCCGCGCTGAACCGGCGGTTCTCCTCGGGGGGCGCCTCGATCACGCGACGCAGATAGGCGAGATCGGCGCCGGCTTGAAAGTGCCGGCCCTTGCCGCGCAGCACCAGCGCGCGCAACCCTGCGTCGCGGCCGAGCCGATCGATGGTCTGGGTCAGCTCGTCGATCAACGCGCCGTCATAAGCATTGTTGACCTCGGGGCGGTTGAGCCAGACCGTCGCAATGCCCCGCTGGTCGATCTCGCACAGCACGCGCTCGGCCATGACCTGCTCCTCGGATGCGTTCCTACGCATCTAGTGGTGAGCGGCACCGGGCCGGTCAAGCGACTCGAGTCTCAGGCGACCTGGGACGACGGCGGCTCCCCGGCGACGGCGGCGCGGATCGTCGTGCCGATCGCTGCGGCGATTTCCCCGATGTCGGTGCCGCCGCGCCGGCGCGCCGCGGCCTCGACCGCGCGCGCGAACACCAGCCCGTCGCGCCGCAAATCGTCGAAGGCGGCGAGCCAAGTCGCAGTCGGCGCATCGGCCGCGACCACGATTCCGGCATCGCCGACCGCCTCGGCCAGCACGCCCCGATCGCTCGCCAACGCCGGGATACCGGCGGTCTGCGCCGTCCGGATCGCCCATGGATCGGCATCGGCCGCCAGCGCCGGCGCCATCAAGAGGCGCGCCCGGGCAAACAGCTCCTCCGGGTCGCGCGGGTCGGTGCGCCAATCGATGTTGCCGCAGCGCAGCGCACGCTCGAAACAGGCCGCACGCCAGGCGGCCGGCACCGGCTCGGTCTCGGCAACGACGAACGTCGCGCGCGGTCGGGCCGCGGCGAGCTCGAACAGGATCTCGATCCCGCCGGCCGGGCGCGGATCGAGCAGCACCGCCTGCTCTTGTGTCGGCGACAGATCGAGACGCATCACGGGCGTCGGCAGGATGCGTGCCGGGCGGCCGTACCAGCGTTGCGCGGCAACCGCGAGCGGCGCGCTCGCCGCCATCAGGGTGACGCCTTCCGCGAGCGGCTCCGACGCGCGCCAGGTCAGCGGACGCGCGAGCCACGCGATGATCGGCTGCGTCACGCCATGGCACGCCGACAGGATGCGACCGTCGCCACCGTCGATCACGAGCAGCGCCGCGGCTTCGCCGGCGACCGCGAGTGGCGCCGCCGCGATCGCCGGGTCGGCCGCGGTGTAGATCGGCACGCCGTCCTCGTAACGGCGCACGCGCGCATCGGCGGCGCTCGGATCGCGGCACAGCAACGCCGGTTCGATGCCCTGCTCGATCAACACGGCCGTCAGCGCGAGCAAGCCGCGCAACGACCCGTTGAGGCGCCCGGGCACGAACGCGTCGTCGGTGGCGATCAGGAGCTTCATGCCGCGAGCGTCTGGCTGTGACGCGACAGGAGATCGGCGAACCGATCGACGATGCGCGCGGGATCGATCTCGGCGCGCCGCGCGTGCGCCTGCGCCGCCACCGCATAGCGCCGGCCGGCGTCGAGCCACAGTCGATCGAGCGCCGCCGCCCAGCTGTCGAGCGGCGCATGCAGATCGATCACGATGCCGCCCGGTCCGACCGTGTCGGCGAGATTGCCGCGGCTCGAGGCGAGCACGGGGATGCCGTTGAGCTGCGCCTCGACCACGGTGCGGCCATACGTCTCCTCCCACAGGCTCGGCATCAGGAGCAGGCGAGCGCGACCGTAGAGCGCCCGCATGTCGCGCGTCGGCGCCAGCCACTCGATGTTGCCCAGCCGCGCTGCGCGGTCCTGGCAAAACCGACGCCACTCGGGCTGCAGCGCCCAGCTCTCCGCCACGGTGAAGGGCAGCGTGGGCCGCGCCGCGGCGAGCTGGAACATGCGCTCGACGCCCTTGGGCACGGTCGGATTGACGAACAGGATGCGCTCGCGCGACGTCTCGGTGAGGTAGGCGTCGCGCTCGACATAGGGCGGCACGACCTCGCTCGCGAGGCCGAATGCGGCCTGCCAGCGCGCGGCGGTGAAACGCGAATTCGCGAGATAGAGGACGCTCGGATCGGGCAGCAGCGCGCCGCCCAGCTCGGCCTGCTCGACATTGTGCAAATAGACCGCGGTCGGAACACCACTCTCGACCGCCGCGATCAGCAGCTGGACCAGGCCCGGCCCGGTTTGCACGACGATCGCGCTCGGCTGCAGCGCCGCGACGACAGCCGGCAAGGCGAGCGCCGGCTCGGGCGCGCGCACCACCTGATAGCCGCACAGCCGATCGGCGCGGGGCACGGTCGCCGTGAGGTCGATGGTGGCGCACAGCACCGCGACCTCGATGCCGCGGCGGCGCAGCGCCTGGGCAAGCTCGTCGGTCGTCGTCTGCAGTCCGCCGACCAGCTCCGGCAGGTGGCCGAACGTGGAGGCGAACAGGAGGCGCATGGCGCCGACGCCTCAGGACTGGCTGAGGTTGCGCCGCTGACCTTGCTGGGTCGACTGTCGCGTGATCCCGGTGCCGAGATCGTAGAGCTCGATGGCCCCGCTGAAGGCGCGCAGCTGGTTCAGCGTGCGGTCCGGCGCGATCTGCGCGGGCGTCGGGCCCGGCCCCAATCCCGTGGGGGTCGCGCCCGCCGGCGTCGGCGCCTCGAGCTGCGCCAGCAGGTTGCTGATCTGGGTCGCCGACACGCGCGCGGGCTCGGACAGCGGCTGTCCGGGCGCGCTCGTCACGCCGAAGCCGGGCCGGTTGATCACCACGGTCTGACCGCCCTGCGTGGCCGTCGCGGTCAGCTGGTTGCCGAACATGAAGATCGCCTGGGTGCCGCCGTTCTGATCGACATTGATCAAGCTGATGCCGCCGCGGATGCCGATCAGCATGGTCGGCGTGCGGACGACGACGTCCTGCTGCTTGCTGAGGTCGCCGCCGACGAAGCGCAGCAGGCCCTGGCTCGCTTGCACCGACAAGGTGCCGAGCCTGGTCTTCGGGTCATAGACGAAGCGGTCGATGATGATCTGGGCGTTGGGTCCGACGGTGACCGCCGACTGATCCAGAAACAGGAGCTGCGCGCGGCCGTTCGCATCGGTCGCGATGTGCTCGTCGCGGAACACGTCGTTGCCGATGAACAGCGTGCGCGTCGCGCCGCCCATCACGCCCGACGCCGTGGTGTTGACCGCCGACGCCACGCCGGCGCGCGTCTCGGTGTCAGGCTGCTGCGCCTGGCTCGATGAATTCAGCGACAGCGACAATGCGCCGATCGCCGTCAACCACTCCTTGGTGCCCACGATGCGCCTCGCTGCTCAGAAGCGTCGCTGTAGTCCGACGAGTACCGTCGTGTCCTGAAAGGTGTAGTTCGGAACGTTCGAGTCCGCCCAGGTGTGCGTCACGCTCTGGATCGCCGACCAGCTGCCGGTAATCGGGATCGTGTGGTTGATGCCGATCATCACGATGTTGTCGAGCCGCGTCGATGCCGGACTGACCGACGGGTCCGGTCCGCCATAGTCCCGAGAGTACCAGCTCAAATATGGCGCGACGGTCCACGACGGCTGGTCGAAGAGCTGCACCGGCGCGCGGTACGTCACATTGTCCATGAGCGTCGCTTGGTATTGGTCGAAGTCGTAGAACCCGCGCTTGGTGCCGGCGGAACGGTAGAGGAGATCGGCGAGCAATACCTGATCGCCCGACAGCTGATAGGCGACGCGCAACTTGGCGTCCTCTTCATCGCCGCTCTGCAGCTGGTTGTCGCCCAATGACGCGATCGTACCGTACTGAGGGCGGCGGTACTCCAACGTGAGTTCCGTCGCCAGCCGCTCGCTCCATTCGTACGTCACGTCGAGCCCGAAGCCGTAGGTGCTCTCGTAACGGTTGCCATCCAGCGAGACGTAGTTGGCGATCACGTGCGGCCGGATTTGCAAGTTCTTCAAGTCCAACGGGTCCGGCTTGAAGCGGATGCCCGAGGTCAGCTCGCCGAGCACCAGATCCTGACGCGAGAATCGCGAGAAGGCGTCGCCGTAGCCGATCAACGTCGAGACGATGTGGGCGTCGTTCTGGGTATCGAGGTCGTAGCTGTGCTGGATATTACCGGCACCGAAGAAATCGAAATCGCCCTTCGGACTGATCGAGGGCGGCCGGCTGATCGGCGTGCCCAACGCCCGCAGGGTGACGGGATCGGGTCCCGTGTTCGCGTTCGACTGCCAACGCCCGGCGACCACGCCGAAGCCGGTGATCTGCTGGCGGCTCAGCCGATCGGCGATGTCGGCGAGGAACTGCTCGCCACGGGCGCGCAGGTCGGCCGGCAGAGTGGGGTCGGCGAGCGCGCGCTGGAAATAGGCGCGCGATGCTTCGTAGGAGCCGAGACGGAAGTACAGCACCGCGATCTCGAACCGCACCGTGCTCTGCGCCGGGTCGTCGATCAGGATGCGCTCGAGGGTCGCGACCGCCTTCTCGTAGTCGCCCGCCTCGATCAGCTGCTCGGCATAGGACCGATTGACCGCGGTGTCGCCCGGATTGCGCAGCACCTCGCGGAAGCTTTGATCGATCTGCGACTGGACCTCGGGTGGCAGCGCCGCCGCGGGGAACGTCATCCAGGCCAGCGCGCCGACGGCGATTCCGCTCCCGATCAGTCGTCGCGCATTCGACAAGGCGGCCCCACCGTTCGAATCGACGTCGCGGGAAACTAACACAGCATTTTGTTACTTTCCAAGACGTCGTGCCATCGCAACGGAGTGCGCGCAGGATTTGATTCAAACCTTCGACGATCTGAGGAAAACTTGCGGGCGTCGTCGACTTGACCTACCGCTAGCCGCGGAACCTGGACCGTCGAAGCCGACCGCGGCGGCCGTCAACTCAGGCAACGGTGGCTCCCGAGCGCATCCGCGATGGCTGAACAGCGCCCCGAACCAGACCGCGACGGCGACCCCGACCCGCCCGCTCCGGCGTCTTCGGCGCGCGGCGACGGGCGTCACCCGGCAACGCAGCCCGGCGGCGGCGACGGATTCGTCGGCATCCTGCCCGCGGCCGGCGTGAGCGCGGCGCTGGCGCCGATCCTCCACGTCGGCACGGAGGACGGCACCGGCTTGAAAGCGATCAGCGCGACCGAGTTCGGCCTTGCCAGCATGTACCTCGCCGGGGTCCGTCAATGCTTGGTCGTGGTATCGGCCGCGCGGCCCGATCTGCCCAGCCGCCTGGGCAACGGCAGCGACCCCGATATGACGCTCGGCTACCTCGTCCAGCCGACCCCGCGCGGCCTCGCCGACGCCGTCGACACGACCTATCCCTGGCTCGGCGGACGCAATTGCTGCCTCGTCCTGGCGAACTGGGTGGTCAATCCGCCCGACGCGCTCGATCGTGTCTGCCGCCATCTGACCGACAGCGGCGCCGACCTGGTCCTCGGTGTCTTCGCGGTCGCCGATCCGAGCTCGCCCGGGGCGGTGCGTACGGCGGCGGACGGCCGAGTCCTCGCGGTTCATGACCCTGCGAACGGCGCGCCGACCAACGGTTGGGGCGTCGCCGCCTGGTCGCCCGCCTTCAGCGATTACATCCACCGCCGCCTGGCCGCCGACGGACCCGACCGGCATCCCGGCATCGGCACGCTGTTCCAACGCGCGATCGAGGACGGGCTGCACGTGCGCGCGGTGACCTTCGCCGACGGCGAATGCATCGACGCCGCGACGCCGCAGGGCCTGAAACGACTGGTGGCGGCCTGGACGCACCCGGACGGCGATGCCGCGCCCCCGCCCACGGCCGACGCGCTGCTCGACACCGCGCTCGCGAGCCTCCGCGCGCTCGATCTCGCCGGCGCCGCTGCGGCGCTCGACGATTTGCAGGCGCTGCAGCGGGAGGACGGCGCATTGCGGATCCTGCGAGCCGCCCTGGCGATGCGCCGCGGCCTGCCCGACGACGCGCGCCGGCTGGTCGAGGAAGGACCGCTTGCGGTGCCCGATCCCGCGCGCGCCGAGCCGTTCGGCGAGCCCTCGGCGGTGGCGGATGCCCTGGCGACGCTCGGCGGGCTGGTGTCGGGCGAGGGCGCGCGCGATCGCGCCACCCTGCTCTGCCGCGCCGCGCTGGCGCTGGCGCCCGAGCAGTCATCGGCCCATCGCCTGCTCGCCCGACTCGCGCTCGAGGACCGGCGTTTCGACGAGGCGCTCGCCCATTGCTGGCACGTCGTCGAGCTGGCGCCGAACGATCCGGCGGCGCTGAGCCAACTCGGCGCCGTGCTGTTCGCCTGCGGCCATCGTGACGACGCCCGCCACGCGCTCGAGCGCGCGGTGCGCCTGGATCCCGAATGCGCCACCGCGCACCGTCAGCTCGGCCGGCTGTTCGCCGAGGCGGACGAAGCCGAGCCGGCCGAGGACCATCTGCAACGTGCCATCATGTTCGGCCATCCCGACGTCGACTCGATGCGGCGGCTCGGCTGGCTGCTGCAGCACACGAACCGCCTCGAGCGTGCCGAAGCGATCGCGCGCCTGGCCGTCACCACGGCGCCCGACGACGCGGCCGCGCATCATCTGCTCGGCTGGGTGATGAAGCGGCGCGGCCGCACCGCGGAAGCCCGCGCCGTGCTCGAGCGCGCCGTCGCGCTGCAACCCGATTTCCCCATCGCCGTGCGCCTGCTCGTCGAGCTCGATCTGGCCTTGGGATCGGGCGCCGAGGCGGCGGCGCGGTTGCATGCGGCGCTCGCCCGGACGCCGCACGATCCCGATCTCAATCAGGCGCTCGCCTGGTTGCTGCTCGAGCGCCGCGACCTCGCCGGCGCCGAGGCGGCCGCGCGACGGGCGGTCGCCGGTGCGCCCGATCGGCCCGACGCGCTGCGGCAGCTCGCGTGGGTGCTGCTCGAACGCGGCGCCCATGATGACGCCGCCGGCATCTGCGTCGCCCTGCTGTCGCATCGTCCGGACGACCCCGACGCGCACGGGCTGATGGGCGAGCTGCATCTCCGTCAGGGGCGCTACGACCTGGCGGAACGCTGGCTGCGCCAAGCGCTCGCCCACGACGCGCGCAGCGCGCAGCTCCTGCGCCGCCTCGGCTGGCTCCTGCTGCGCCTCGAGCGTCTGGACGAGGCCGACGCGATGCTGCGCCGCGCGCTCGACGCCGACGCCGACCTGACCGTCGCCGCGGTCGATCTTGCCCAGGTGCTCGATCGCCGGGGCCGCTTCGGCGAGGCCGAGGCGCTGCTGCGCGCGATCGTCGCGCGCAAGCCCGGCGAGGCGTCGAGCCGGCTCGCGCTCGGCCGCCTGCTGGTGAACGCCGAGCGCGACGACGAGGCCGCCGCGGCGCTGGCCGAGGCCGCCGCGATCGACGACTGTCCGCGCGAGACATGGTGGCAGCTGGTGCGGCTCGCGTCGCGCGGCGTGCCGGCGGCGCGACAGGCGCTCGCCGCGCTCGTCCCGTCGCAACGCCGCGACCGGTTCGCCGACACGATCGATGCCGCGATCGGCTGGCTCGCGCTCGACGAATACCAGGCGATCGTGGCGCACGCGCTGGCGGAATTCCCCGACGATGATCTGCTCCAAGCGGCGCACCAGTTCGGTCTGGTCTACGACCAGACGCAGACCGCCGAGGATTTGCGCCATGCCGCCGACCGGTTCGGCGCGAGCGTCCCGGCGTCACCGAGGCGAACGCCCAGCGTCGGACGGCGCCCGCGCATCGCCTATGTCGGCAACTGGCTGCATCGCGAGCTGATGGACGGCTACATCGGCTTCCATGACCACGACCGCTTCGAGATCTCGCTGTTCACCGATGCCGATCCCGCGATGCTGCCCCGTCGCGACGCGCGGCTGTCGGTCTATCGCCTGGACGGCGTCGATCTCGCGCAGGCTTGCGCCACGATGGACATCGATCTCGTGATCGACGTCGTCGGTCCATACCCGCGCGCCGAGCTGTTCGGGCCCTTCCGCGCGCTGCGCCGGCGTGTGGCGCCGGTGCAGTGCCTCTGGCTCAACTGCTTCTCGACCACCGGCAGTCCGGCATACGATTACCTGATCGCCGACGGCCATCTGATCCAGCCCGGCGAGGAGCGCTGGTTCAGCGAGCACGTGCTCCGCATGCCGCACAGCCAGTGGTTCTGGACTCCACCGCACGAGCTCGCTTCCGGCGCGCTGCCGGCGCTCGCCAACGGCTACGTCACATTCGGCTCGACCGGCCGCGGCTTGAAGCTGAACGACGCGGTGCTGAATCTGTGGGCCGAGGTGCTGGCGCAGTTGCCGGCCTCGCGCCTGCGCCTGCTCGGCTGGCACATCGAGGATTGGCGGCTGCGTCGCCGCATCCTGACCGTGTTCGCCGATCACGGAGTCGCCGCCGAACGCATCGACTTCCTGTCCCATGTCGAGAAGGCGCGCCTGCCCGAGTTCCATCGCTCGATCGATCTCAGCCTCGACACGTTCCCCTTCAACGGCGGCATGACGAGCTTCGAGGCGCTGTGGATGGGTGTCCCGGTCGTCACGCTCGACGGCGAGCGCTTCACGGCGCGACAGACCGCGATGATCCTGCACGGGCTCGGCCTCGGCGAATGGGTGGCGCGCGACGATGCCGGGTTCGTCGCGCTTGCGACGGACCTCGCACGCGATGTCGACCGGCTCACCGCGGCGCGCGCCAGCCTGCGCGAGCGCATGCGCGCCTCGCCGCTGTGCGACGGCCCCGGCTTCGCGCGGGCGCTCGAAGCGCTGTTCGTCGAGATGCTGGACGGGCGATGAGCGGCCCCGTGCGCAGCTGCCGGGTGTGCGGCGGGGATCGGCTCGGCTTCAACCCGGTGCTGTGGCAGCGCTTGATCGCCGATTGGCAGCTCGCGCCCGACGAGGTCGCCTATCTCGATCGCCAGCAGGGACTGCACTGCACGCAGTGCGGCGCAGTCCTGCGCACCATGGCGCTCGCCGAGGCGATCTGCCGCGTGGCCGGCCATGCCGGGCCCCTGCTGCGCATCGCCGAGCACGCGCCGGCGCGCAGCCTGCGCGTGCTGCAGATCAACAAGATCGTCGGGCTGGATGCCGCGCTCGCCACCTTGCCGGGTCTGCGTCAGGTCTCGCATCCCGCGATCGACATGACGGCGATGGACCTCCCCGACGGCGAGCTCGACCTGATCGTCCATTCCGACACGCTGGAGCACGTCGCCGCGCCGCGGCGGGCGCTGGCCGAATGCCGTCGCGTGCTGGCGCCGGGCGGGTTCTGCTGCTTCACGGTCCCGGTGGTGGTCGGCCGCCTGAGCCGCGGCCGGGCGGGCCTGCCGCGGAGCTTCCACGGCGCGCCCGGCATCGAGCTCGAGGATTTCCTGGTCCACACCGAGTTCGGCGCCGACGTCTGGGCCGACGCGCTGACCGCCGGTTTCGATGCGTGCGAATTTGTCGCGCTCGAGTTTCCCGCCGGGGTCGCCATCAAGGCGCGGCGTTGATCGACGGGCGATCCGGTCACATGTTGATGGGATGATCGGCTCGACCGCTCGTGCGGGCTCGCTATACTGCGCCGGCTTGGCGGCCCGCCCCGGCGCGCGCCGCCATCACCCCTTTCCATCGACGAGGTGACACATGTATCCGGAAGTCTCGTTCCATATCGACGGCGCGTGGTGCAAGGCATCGGGCAGCCGCACCGTGCCGATCCTCAACCCGGCGACCGGCGACTCGATCGGCAACCTGCCGGTCGCCGAGAAGGCCGATCTCGACCGGGCGCTCGCAGCCGCGGAGAAGGGCTTCAAGGCCTGGAAGAAGGTCTCGGCGTTCGACCGTTACAAGCTGATGCGCAAGGCCGCCGACATCCTGCGCAGCCGCGCCGACGACATCGCGCGCATCATGACGATCGAGCAGGGCAAGCCGGTGGTCGAGGCCAAGGGCGAGACGCTCGCGGGCGCCGACGTGATCGACTGGTTCGCCGAGGAAGGCCGGCGCGCCTACGGGCGCGTCATCCCGGCGCGCGCCGACGGCGTCTACCAGCTCGTGATCAAGGAGCCGGTCGGTCCGGTCGCCGCCTTCACGCCGTGGAACTTCCCGATCAACCAGGCGGTGCGCAAGATCTCGGCCGCGGTCGCGACCGGCTGCTCGGTGATCCTCAAGGGTCCGGAAGAGACGCCGGCGTCGTGCGCCGCGCTGATTCAGGCCTACATCGACGCCGGGCTGCCGGCGGGCGTCGTCAACCTCGTGTACGGCGTGCCGGCCGAGATCTCCGAATACCTGATCCCGCATCCGATCATCCGCAAGATCTCGTTCACCGGCTCGACCGCGGTCGGCAAGCATCTCGCCATGCTCGCCGGCAAGCACATGAAGCGCGTCACCATGGAGCTCGGCGGCCACGCGCCGGCGATCGTGTTCGAGGACGCCGACGTCGACGCCGCGGTCAAGATCCTGTCGGCCAACAAATACCGCAACGCCGGGCAGGTCTGCATCGCGCCGACCCGCCTGCTCGTGCATGAGAAGGTCTACGGCGCGTTCGTCGACAAGTTCGTCGCCGCCGCCAAGAACCTGAAAGTCGGCGACGGGCTCGACAAGGACACGCGCATGGGGCCGCTCGCCCACGCGCGGCGCGTCGAGGCGATGGAGAGCTTCGTGTCGGACGCGGTCGCCAAGGGCGCCAAGCTGCAGACCGGCGGCAAGCGCATCGGCAACAAGGGATTCTTCTTCGAGCCGACCGTGATGACCGAGGTGCCGCTCGACGCCAAGATCATGAACGAGGAGCCGTTCGGTCCCTTGGCGCCGATCGCGCCGTTCAAGGAGTTCGACGCCGTCGTCGAGGAGGCCAATCGGCTGCCCTACGGGCTCGCCGCCTACGCCTACACGCGCTCGGCGAAGACGGCGGCCGCGATCGGCGCGGCGATCGAGAGCGGCATGGTGTCGATCAACCACCACGGCTTGGCGCTGCCCGAGGTGCCGTTCGGCGGCATCAAGGATTCGGGCTACGGCTCGGAAGGCGGCTCGGAGGCGATCGAGGGCTACCTCAACACGAAATTCGTCACCCAGGCGGGGCTGTAGCCGCCCGGCGACGGCATCAGGCGGGCGCGCCGGCCTGATCGGCCGCGCGCTCCGCCATGCGCTCGGCCAGGTCGTCGCAGTCGCGGCGTAGCGCCGCCACCGCGAACGACAGCGGGAGCAGCTCGCCGCGGGTCGAGGCGTCCAGATGCGTCGCGACCGCGGCGTCGAACGCCGCCAGCGACGGCGCCCGCGCACGCTTGCCGAGCGCAACGGCCGCCTGATCGAAGAAATCCGCGATCGCGAGGGCCAGCGGCGCGAGATCTGGCAATGTCGCTGCTGCGCCGGTGACCGCACGCAGGTCCAGCATCGCGCGATCGACGATGGCAACGTCGCTGCGCAGACGGCGCAAGGTGCGGAACAGCGGCTGCGGATCGCGACCGCTGCCGATGTGCATGCGCCGCTCACGCTGGACATCGGTCGCGGTCGTCTCGCAGGCTGCGAGCACCGCGCGTACCTGCTCGAGCAACCGATCGACCACAGCCGTCGGTGGGGCGTCGCGCGCCCCGAGCAGCGCGCGCACCAGCTCGGCGAGGATGCGCAACCCGCGCGCGACGCGATCGACCAGCTGCTGCTCGGCGTGATACGGCAGCACCAGGATCGACACCGCGACGCCGATGACGCAGCCGATCGCGATCTCGAACACGCGGTCGACGGCGAACGAGATCGACATCGTCGGGTCGTGCACGATGAGGAGCATGAGGGCCGCCGTGACCGGGGCCACGCGATAGCTCGGGCGCCGCGTCGCGAACAGCGACAATGGCGCGATCGACAGCAGCAGCAACAGCCAGATCGGAACCGCGTCCCATAACGCGTGGATCGTCGCGGCGAGGCCGCCGACGGCAGCGCCGACGAACGTGCCGATCATGCGATCGAGGCCGGCGCCGATGGTGCCGCCGACCGACATCTGAACGACGATGAGCGCGGTGATCACCGCCCACAGCGATTCCGGCAGGGTGACCGCGGCCGCGACCACGTAGGCCGCCATGGATGCGATCGTGATGCGCGCGGCGAGCCGCAGCGAGGTCGGATCGGTCGGCAGCACGGCGATGGCCGACGCGGCCGCTAGGCGAAGTCCGCGAGCCGGACCGGCAGGCGGCGCGCGCCCCAGCGCCCCGGCGCGGGGGCGAACACCCCGGCGCACGGCGTGCCGCAGGCGGCGCAGGCGGCGTCGCCCGCGAGCTGCCAGCGTCCCAGCGTGTACTGGCGCCGCTCGATCAGGAGCTCGCCGCAGGCATGGCAGTAGGTGCTGCCCCGCGCGACATCGGCGACGTTGCCGACATAGACGTGGCGCATGCCGTTCTTGCGCGCGATCGCGTGCGCCTTGACGAGGGTGGCGTGCGGCGTATGCGGCACGTCCCGCATGCGGTAATCGGGATGGAACGCGGTGAAGTGGATCGGCACGTCGGGCCCGAGATGCTCGACGATCCACTGGGTCATCGCCTCGAACTCGCGCTCGTCGTCATTGGCGCCGGGGATCACGAGGTTGGTGATCTCGAACCATACCGCGGTCTCGTGCTTGAGGTATTCGAGCGTCTCGAGCACGGGCTGCAGGTGCCCGTTGGTCACGCGCCAGTAGAAGTCCTCGCTGAACGCCTTCAGATCGACGTTGGCGGCGTCCATGTGGCGGTAGAACTCGGCGCGCGGCTCGGGCGACATGTAGCCCGCCGTCACGGCGACGGAACGGATGCCGCGCGCCCGGCACGCCTGGGCGACGTCGATCGCGTACTCCATGAAGATCACGGGATCGTTGTACGTGTAGGCGACGGACGCGCAGTCGAGCGCGGCGGCGGCGCGCGCCACCGCATCGGGCGACGCCGCGTCGGCCAGGGTGTCGAACTCGCGCGACTTGCTGATGTCCCAGTTCTGACAGAACTTGCACGCGAGGTTGCAGCCCGCGGTGCCGAACGACAGCACCGCCGAGCCGGGCAGAAAGTGATTGAGCGGCTTCTTCTCGATCGGATCGACGCAGTAGCCGCTCGAACGCCCGTAGGTGGTGAGCACCACCGCGTCGCCGGCGCGCGCGCGCACGAAGCACAAGCCGCGCTGCCCCTCGCCGAGCCGGCAGGCGCGCGGACAGACGTCGCACTGCACCCGGCCGTCGTCGAGCGCGTGCCAGTAGCGCGTCGGAACGCCGACGATCGGCTCGACGGGATCGGCATTTCGTGCGTCTGGGGCGGCTTCGCTCACGGTGGTATTATGGCTGGGTTTGTCGCGCTGCCGGCTTATATAAGAAGCATGACGGAGATCCGCCAACCCGCCGTCGCGGGCCTGTTCTATCCCGCCGATGCCGGCGGCCTGCAGGCCGCGCTGAGCGGCCATGTCAGCGCGTCGCCCTGGCCGATCGACGCCAAGGCGATCATCGCCCCGCACGCCGGCTACGTCTATTCCGGACCGATCGCCGGCACGGCCTACGCCGCCCTCGCCCACCGCGCCGGCCAGGTGCGCCGCGTCGTGCTGCTCGGCCCGGCGCATCGGCTCGGCTTCCGCGGCATCGCGCTGCCGACCGCGCGCGGCTTCGCGACTCCGCTCGGCGTGGTGCCGGTGGACCACGATGCGCTCGCCGACCTCGCCGGCCTGCCCGAGGTGATGGTGCTCGATCGCGCGTTCGACCAGGAGCACGCGCTCGAGGTGCATCTGCCGTTCCTGCAGCACGTGTTCCCCGGCTTCGCGCTGGTGCCGCTGGTCGTCGGCGACGCCAGCGCGCCCGCGGTCGAGGCGGTGCTCGAGCGGCTGTGGGGCGGACCCGAGACCCTGATCGTGATCAGCTCGGATCTGAGCCACTACGAGAGCTACGACGCCGCGCGCCAGCGCGACGCCGCGACCTCGAAGCTGATCGAGGTCCATCGCGCCGACGCGCTGCACGGACAGCTCGCCTGCGGCTGCCGCGCGATCGCGGGCCTGTTGCGCCGCGCCGCCGCGCTCGATCTGCGCGCGACCACGCTCGATCTGCGCTGCTCGGGCGACACCGCGGGCGACCGCCAGCGCGTCGTCGGCTACGGCGCCTACAGCTTCGAATATGCCGAGCAGGCGCGCCTGCCCGATGCCTACCGCGCGCAGCTGCGCGATGCGGTGCGCCAGGTGCTCGATCAGACCGCGCGCAAGGCCGAGATCAAGGTCGTGCCGGACAGCTTCGCGTCGGCGCTGCTGGCGGCCCGCCGCACCTTCGTGACCTTACGCCGGCCGGACGGCCAGCTGCGCGGCTGTGCCGGATCGCTCGAGGAGGGCGAGCCCCTGGTCGTGAACGTGCTGAAGAGCACGATCCGCTCCGCGGCCGCCGACCCGCGTTTCACGCCCGTGACGCCGGAGGAGGCGGCCGCGCTCGACATCGGCATCTCGATCATGAGCCACGATCGCGAGATCGTCGTCGACAGCGAGTCGGCGCTGATCGACAGCCTGCGTCCCGGCAAAGATGGATTGATCATCAAGGACGGGCCCCACCAGGCCCTGTTCCTGCCCCAGGTGTGGGAGTCGCTGCCCAACCCGCGCGCCTTCGTGCACCAGCTCAAGATCAAGGCCGGCCTTGCCGGCACCCACTGGTCGCCGACCTTCCGCGCCTGGCGCTTCACCACCGAGTCGTTCTAACGCCGCGCCGGCGGCCGCTCAGTCGCCGCCGGCGTCCTTGTTCCGGATCTTCGCGTAGAAGCCGTGCGACGGCGGCAGCATCTCGGCGCTATGCGTGCCTTGGGCAGCCGGTTCGCCCCAATGCGGCGGCTCGTCCTCGGCGTAGCGCGGATCGTTGGGCGAGATGAACGTCGGGCGCAGCACGCGGCCGGTGGTCGTGGTGGTCTGCGTGGTGGCGCCGCCGCCGGCCGCCGGCTGGTCCACCCGAGCGTCGCTCGAGCCATAGGCGTACGTGGTCGAGGTGGTCGTCTGCGCGGATTGCACGGCAAACGGCCCGCCGCGCCCGCAGCCCGCGATGCCGGCCACGACGCGCTCGCCGCCGGCCGTCACGGCGACGACGCACTCCGGCGGGACCTGCTGGTCGATCCAGACGAAGCGGCCCGCCCAGTCCGGCGTCAAGAGCACCGACGTCACCGGTCCGATGGTGAGGGTGACCGAGCGCACCGGCGGCGACACCTGCCCGGCGACCACCAGGCCACCCGCGTTGGCGACCTGCGCCTCGTCGATCGTGACGGCCGCCGAGGCCGACAGCGACCAGGGCGCCAGCGCCAGAAGCCACAAGAGTTTCCGCACGACCATGGGGCGCCCTTACGCTGTTCGACCAGCCTGGTCATTAACAGCGGAACGCGCCGATCGGTTCACGGCGGCGCGTCAGGCGCGCCGATCGATCAGTTGCCGAGCGCCTGCTCGAGATCGTCGATCAGGTCCTGCGGGTCCTCGAGACCGACCGACAGCCTGAGGAGGTCGGGCGGCGCGGGCGTGCCCGCACCCTCGATCGAGGCACGATGCTCGATCAGGCTTTCGACGCCGCCCAGCGAGGTCGCGCGCTTCCACAGCTCGACGCGCGCCGCGGCGCTGACCGCCGCGAGCTCGCCGCGCGCCACCCGAATGCTCAGCATGCCGCCGAAGCCGCCGGTCATCTGGCGTGCCGCCACCGCGTGGCCGGGATGCTCGGGCAGGCCGGGATAGAGCACCTGCGAGACGCGGTCGTGCCGGGCGAAATGCTGGGCGATGCGCTCGGCCGACCGGCACGCGCGCTCGACCCGGAGCGGCAAGGTGCGCATGCCGCGCAGCAAGAGCCAGGCTTCCATCGGGCCCAGGATCGCGCCGTTCATGCTGCGCACCGCGACCACGCGCTCCCAGAACTCGTCCAGGCGCGCGGCGACCAGCGCGCCCGCGACCACGTCGGTGTGGCCGTTGAGATACTTGGTCGCCGAGTGCATGACGAGGTCGCAGCCGAGCGCGAGCGGATGCGTCAGCAGCGCCGCCGCCACCGTGCTGTCGACCGCGACGCGCGCACCGGCGGCGTGGGCGAGCGCCGCGGCGGCGGCGAGGTCGGTGACCACCCAGGTCGGATTGGCCGGCGTCTCGAGCCACAGCAGCTTGGTCGCCCCCGGGCGCAGGGCCGCCTTGATGGCGTCGAGGTCGCCGCCGTCGACCAGATCGACCACGAGCCCCCACTCGGTCGCGAAGCTGGTGAGCCACTTGCGCAGGCCCCAATACATGACCTTGGGCGCCACCACGTGATCGCCGGGCCGGAGCGCCAGGAACACCGCGGTCGCCGCCGCCATGCCGGACGAGAACAGCAGCGCCGCCGCGCCGCCCTCGAGACGCGCCAGCAGCGCCTCGGGCTGCTCGAAGGTCGGATTGTTCGGCCGTCCGTAGATGCGTCCGCTGCTGTACTGGTTGTCGGGATCGCGCAGGAAGGTCGTGCTCATGTGGACCGGCGGGATCACCGCCTTGGTCGCGTCGTCGACCCAGCCCAAGCCTTGCGCGGCCAGGGTCGCGGGACGCCAGCGGTCGGCGTTCTTCATCGGTCGGCCTCCTTCACGCTCGGGCGGCACCTCACCCGACGACGATACCGGCTCATGCCGGCTCGGTCTCGCGCGCCGCCATCATCGCGATGAAGGGCGGGCGGGCGTGGCAGGCGGCGAGCCAGGCCTTGACGCGCGGCGCGGCGTCGAACAGCTCGGGCGCCGGCATGGCGTAGCGCAGCACCTCGGCGACGTTGAGATCCGCCACCGTGAAGCGCCCGCCGACGATGAAGCCGGTCGCGGCCAAGGCGTCGTCGAGCACGGCGAACGGCGCATGCAGCGCATCGATCGCCGCCTGGGCGACCGCCGGGTCGCGCTCTTCGGGCGGCTTGCCGACCCGGTGATAGATGATCTGGATCGAATGGGGCTCGACCTCGGTCGCGGCCCACAGCGACCACATGGTCATCAAGCCGTCCTCGGCGACCGTCGCGGGGGCCAGCGGGCCGCCGTGCTTCTTGGCCAAATAGAGGTTGATCGCCAGCGACTCGTGCAGCACGAAGCCGTCGTCGTCGATGGTCGGAATGTGGCCGTTCGGGTTGACCTTCAGGAACGCGGGCGAGCGGGTGTTGAGCGGCGCGTCGCCGCGGCCCGGCCCCGCCAGCCGGTAGGCTTGCATCACTGGGACATGCTTGAAGCGGATGCCGAGCTCGGCGGCGAGCCAGAGATTGCGCGACGCGCGCGAGCGGTAGACGCCGTAGATCGTCAGCATGCCGGTCCCTCCTGGCGCGGGCCTCTCTGGTACTCAAGCCCGGGATTCCAATGTATAACCCGATCAGATGCGTACTCGCGACTCGGCCAACGACGCCGAGTATCGAGCAGACCGAAGTTGGCTGCGTTGATGAGCACGAACGTCATTCTCGATCTGGCAGGCGGCGTCGCGCTGCTGCTCTGGGGCATGCATATGGTCCAGACCGGCGTGATGCGCGCGTTCGGCGCCGACCTGCGCCGGTTCCTCGCGAGCGCGCTGCGCAGCCGCCTGCGCGCGTTCGTCGTCGGCGCCGCGGTCACCGGCGTGCTGCAGAGCAGCACGGCAACCGGTCTGATGGTCGCCTCGTTCACCGCCTCCGGCCTGATCGCGCTCGTACCGGGCTTGGCCGTCATGCTGGGCGCGAACGTCGGCACCACGCTGATCGTCCAGCTGCTGTCGTTCGACGTGTCGTGGATCGCGCCCGTGCTGCTGGTGATCGGCGTGGCGATGTTCAAGCGCAGCGGGCGCACGCGCTGGCGCGACCTCGGCCGGACCGCGATCGGCGTCGGCCTGATGCTGCTGTCGCTCCATATTCTGCTCGGCAGCCTGGCCCCGGCCGAGGAAGCGCCAAGCGTCCGGGCCGTGCTGCAGGCCGTCACCGGCCAGCCGGCGCTGAACGTCGTGATCGGCGCGCTGCTCGCCTGGCTCGGCCATTCCAGCGTCGCCGTCGTGCTTCTGGTGATGTCGCTGAGCTACTCCAGCTTCATCACGCCGGTCGCGATGCTGGCGCTGATCATCGGCGCCAATCTCGGCAGCGCGATCAACCCCGTCGTCGAGGGCGGCACGACCGCGGATCCGGCGACCCGCCGCGTGCCGGTCGGCAACCTGATCAACCGGCTCGTCGGCTGCGTGCTGACCCTGCCGTTCCTGCCGCAGATCGCCGACGCGATCACCTGGCTCGATCCCCAACCCGCCCGCCAGGCCGCCGACTTCCACACGCTGTTCAACCTGGCGCTGGCGAGCCTGTTCATCGTCCCGCTGCGGCCGTTCGCACGTTTGCTCGAACGGCTGATGCCGGAGCAACCGAAGAGCGCCAACCCGGGAACGCCGCTCTATCTCGATGCCGGCGCCGTGCAGTCGCCCTCGGTCGCGCTGACCTGCGCGGCGCGCGAAGTGCTCCACATGGGCGACCTGATCGACACCATGCTGCGCCAGAGCATGACGGCATTCCTGACCGACGACCGCAAGCTGGTCGGCCAGATCGAGCGGATGGACAATGCCGTCGACAAGCTGCACGAGGCGATCAAGCTCTACGTCACGCAGATCACCCGCGAGAGCCTCGACGAGGCCAATAGCCGCCGCGCGATGGAGATCATCGCCTTCGACATCAATCTCGAGCACATCGGCGACATCATCGACAAGAACCTGATGGAGCTCGCCGCCAAGAAGATCAGGAACAAGCTGAAATTCTCCGACGAGGGAGCCGCCGAGCTGACCGCCTTCCATCGGCGCGTCGTCGACAACCTGAAGCTGGCGCTCGGTGCGTTCATGTCTGGCGACGCCACGATCGCGCGCCAGCTGCTCGACGAAAAGGTCGCGGTCCGCGAGGCCGAGCGCGACGCTTCCGAGCGGCACCTCGCCCGCCTGCGCGACGGCCGCACCGAGAGCATCGAGACCAGCTCGCTGCATCTCGACGTGCTGCGCGACCTGAAACGCATCCACTCGCACATCTGCTCGGTCGCCTATCCGATCCTCGAGACGACCGGCGAGTTGCAGCCGAGCCGCCTCAAGACGCTCGATGCCGACGCGCAGGCCGCCACCGACACGCGCGGCGCCCACGGGTTCGCCGGAGAGCAGCCGCGGTGAGACACGCGATCGAGCGGCTCTACCACGCGCTGCTGATGCGCGGCGCCGACGGCGAGCAGCACCCGCGCACCGCCAAGCTGCTGTCGGGCGGCGCCTCGCGCATCGCCCAGAAGCTCGGCGAGGAGGCGCTCGAGGTCTCGCTCGAGATCGTCAAGGGCAACCGCGACGAGGTCATCCACGAGAGCGTCGACCTGATCTACCACCTCGCCGTCGCCTGGGCCTCGCTCGGCATCCTGCCGTCGGAGATCTGGGAGGAGATGGCACGACGCGAGGAGATCACCGGCCTGGCCGGCAAGCTGCCGAAGGGCGTCGAGGATCCGGCCTGACGCGCGACCTCAGCGCGCGACCGGGCGCCGGAGCATCAGGTTGGCGGCGACGGTGAGGCTGAGCGTGACCGCCATCAGGATGATGGCGATCGCGCCGCCGAACGGCCAATTGCTCTGCTGCGTGAACTGGTTGTAGATCAGCGGCGCCATCATGTTGAAGAGCGGTCCGCCGAGCAGGAACGGCGTCGCGTAGGCGTTCATCGCCAGGATGAAGGTCAGGATCGTGCCCGCGAGCACGCCGGGCAGCGCGAGCGGCCACAGCACCCGGCGGAACATCGTGAGCGGCGGCGCGCCCAGGCTGTAGGCGGCCTCCTCGACCGCGCGATCGATGCCTTCGATGACGCTCTGCAGGCTGAGCACCATGAAGGGCAGGTTGACGGCGATGATGCCGATGACCACGGCCTTCTCGGTGAACATGATCTCGAGCGGCGCGTCGATCACGCCGAGCCACGCCAGCGTCGTGTTGAAGAAGCCCTTGTTGCCGAACACGACCATCCAGCCCGCCGCACGCACCGCATTGCCGACGAACAGCGGCAGCACGATCGCCATGAGGAGGAGGTTCTTGAACCGGCTGTGCGTGCGCGCCACGACGTAGGCCAGCGGAAAGCCGAGCACGAGGCAGACGACGGTCACCAGGACGGCGATGCGGACCGTCGTGAGCAGGATCGCGGTGTAGTAGGGATCGGTGAAGAACTTGACGTAGTTGGCGAGGGTCACCGCCGCGACCATGGTCTTCGTCGCCTCGGCGAAGCCGTTCAGGCTGTAGCGCAGGAGAATGACGAGCGGTCCGAGCAGGCTGACCGCGACGAACAGCGTCGCCGGCCCCAGCAGGGCGGTCGCCGTCAACGTCTCGCCCCGCCGCCGCTCGACGACGGGGCGCGCGGCGAGAGCCGCGTCGGTCATGCCGCGCGGCTCAGCCCTTGAACGACTTGTTCCACCAGTCCTGGAACGCCGCGTCGTTCTTGGCCATGTAGCCGTAGTCGAGATCGACCAGCAGCTTCTTCTCGGCATCGGTGAAGCCGATGCGCTTCTCGACGTCGGGCGGCACGTGCGCGTCGGTGACGGTCGGGTTGTAGCCCATGTCGACCGCGAAGCCCTCCTGCGCCGACGGCGCCATCATGGCGTCGAGATAGGCGTAGGCGCCGGCCTTGTCGGGCGCGTTCTTGGGCACCACGAAGCCCGAGACGTACATCGGCACGCCTTCCTTGGGCGCCACCGTCTCGACGCTGATGCCGGCGTTCTGCCACTGCACGGCGCGCGCCTTCCACATGATGCCGCAGGCGATCTCCTCGGTCTTGAGCGCCTCGGCGAACGCCTCGTTGCTGGGATAGACGCGCGCGCCGGCCTTCCTGCAGGCCATCAACCGGTCCTTGCCCGCATCGAAGTCATGCACCGTGCCGCCCGACGCGAGCGACGCGGCGAGCATGACGTACTGGTACTGGATGTCGATGATGCCGAGCTTGTTGCCGTGCTTGGGGTCGAGCGTGTCGGCGAATCCGGTCGGCGCCGCCATCAGCTTCGGGTTGTAGAGCACGACCTTGCCCGAAAAGATGTGGCCGATGCCGTAGGGGTATCTCATCGCCGGAATCAGGTTCTTGGCGTTCGACAGCTTCGCGTAATCGATCTGCTCGACCAGCCCCTGCTGGTTGACCTCGTACATGTCGTTGGCCGACAGGCCCTGGACGTCGGACGTGCCGCGCCGCAGCGCCTTCTCGGCCATCATCTTGGCCTTGCGCGGCGGCGCGTTCTCCTCGGCCTTGACCACCTCCCAGCCCTTGGGCGCGAGCAGCGGCGTCTCGATGTTCTTGGCGAGGAGGCGCGAATAGTCGCCGCCCCAGGTGCCGACGATGATGCGCTTGTCGTCCGCCGCGGCCGGCAGGACGGCGCCGGCGGCGAGCGCGACCGTGCCGCCGAGCACGGCGCGACGATGGAGCGTGAAATGGTCCGACATGAAAGCCTCCTGTTGATTGGTCCGGTTGCTACTCGGTGAACACCAGGCCGGCCGACGCCGGCCAGCCGACATGAACCGATTGACCGACCTCCGGCGCGAAACCGCCCTCGCGATTGGCGATTTGCACGACCAGGCGGTCGGCCGGCGACAGGCGCACATGGACGTCGATCAGGGCGCCGAGATACGACACGAATTCCACCGTACCGGGCAGCGCGTTGTCGAGCGCGCTCATCGGCGAGGGCGCGACCTGCAGCCGCTCGGGCCGCAACGCCAGCACGCCGCGCCCGCGCCGGCGCCCGACGCAGCTCAGCACGAGGCCGCCGTCGGTGCGGAAGCGATCCGGCGCCTCGACCGCGCCGTCGAGGAACGTGCTGCGGCCGACGAACCCGGCGACGAACCGGTCGGCCGGCCGCTCGTAGAGATCGCGCTGCGTGCCGACCTGGCACACGCGGCCTTCGTTCATCACCGCGAGCCGGTCGGCCATCGTCAGGGCTTCTTCCTGGTCGTGCGTGACCATGACGGTGGTGAGCCCGAGCTGGCGCTGCAGCTCGCGGATCTCGACCCGCACCTCCTGGCGCAGCTTGGCGTCGAGGTTGGAGAGCGGCTCGTCGAGCAGCAGCACGTCGGGCCGGATCGCCAGCGCGCGGGCGAGCGCCACGCGCTGCTGCTGGCCGCCCGAGAGCTGACGCGGCAGCCGATCGCCATAGCCGCCGAGCCGGACCAGGGCGAGCACCTCGTCGACCCGCCGCGCGATCTCGGCGCGCGCCAGCTTGCGCATCTCCAGACCGAACGCGACGTTCTGCACCACGGTGAGATGCGGGAACAGCGCGTAGCTCTGGAACACCATGCCGGCATTGCGCTTCCAGGGCGGCAGCAGCGTGACGTCGCCGCCGCCCAGCCCGATGCGCCCGGCGCTGGGCTCGACGAACCCCGCGACCATGCGCAAGGTCGTGGTCTTGCCGCAGCCCGACGGACCCAGGAGGACGAGGAACTCGCCGTCCGCGACGTTCAGCGAGACGTCGTGCACGGCGTAGACGTCGCCGTAGCGCTTGGCGAGGCCGTCGATGTCGAGCCGCGCCATCTCAGACGACCCGCGCCAGCTTGATGTAGCGGTCGGTGATCAGCATGATCGCGGCGATCAGCAAGATCTGCACCACCGAGACGGCGGCGATCGTCGGATCGATCTTCCATTCGAGATATTGGAGGATGACGATCGGCAGGGTCGTGCGGCCGGGCCCGACCAGGAACAGGCTCAGCTCCAGATTGCCGAACGAGGCGACGAAGCCGAACAGCGCGCCGGCCACGACGCCCGGCCGGATCGCCGGCAGGGTGATGCGCCAGAAGGTCGTCCAAGGATCGGCACCGAGATTCTGCGCCGCCTCCTCGATCGTGCGGTCGACGCCGGCGAGGCTTGCCGTCACCAGCCGCACGACCCAGGGGATCACGATCACGACGTGGCCGGCGACCAACGCATAGAAGGTGCCGATCACGTCGACGTCGAGGGCGTTCTCGAGCTCGACATGGAAGACGTACATCGCCGTGCCGAGCACGACCCCCGGCACGATCAAGGGCATCAGCAACAGGTTGGAAAGCGGCCCGCGCCAGGCGAGCTGGTGGCGCGTCACGCCGAGCGCCGCGGGCACGCCCAAGCCCAGGCCGATCACGGTCGCGAGCACCCCGACCTCGAAGCTGATCTCGAAGCCGTCGAGGAATTTCCGCTCGTCGAGGATCGCCGCGAACCAGCGCAGCGAGTAGCCCTCGGGCGGAAAGGACGGGATCTCCTGCCGGAAGAAGGCGAGCCAGGTGACGAAGATCAGCGGCAGGAGAATGTAGCCGAGCGCCACGGCGGCCGCCGCGTTCAGCGCCCAGCGGCGGCCGCGGCGTCTGACGAGCCTCGACACCATCGCGCGTCAGAGCGCGTTCTTGTGGAAACGGCCGCCTTTGACGATCGCCGCGAGATGCGGGCCGCCGTCCTTGAACAGGCCGAGATCCTTCAGCGGATTGCCGTCGACCACGAGCAGGTCGGCGAACGCGCCGGGCTCGATCACGCCCAGCTTGCCTTCCTGACGCACGACCTCGGCGCCGATCAAGGTCGCCGACCGGATGACGTCGATCGCCGGCATGACCGCGCCGCGGATCTGGAACTCGCCCGTCTGCTCGTCCTCCAGCGGCCCGAGCAGGTCGGAGCCGTAGGCCATCTTGACGCCCGCCGCGCGACAATGCTCGAGCTCGGCGTAGCCGTACTTCAGCACCTCGTCGTTCTTCTCCAGCATCTCGGCCGGCATGCCGAGCTCCCTGGCGCGGCGCTGCATGGCGTCGTAGGTGACCAGGTTGGGCACCATGTAGACGCCCTTCTTGGCCATCAGCTTGGCGGTCGGGGCGTCGACCAGATTGCCGTGCTCGATGGTGCGCACGCCGCAATTGACCGCGCGCGTGATCGCCTCGGGCGTGTAGGCGTGGGTCATCACGTAGCGGCCGAAGGCGTGCGCCTCCTCGACCGCCGCGCCGATCTCCTCTTCGGTGAACTGCAGCGACTCGAGCGGATCGTAGGGCGAGGCGACGCCACCCGAGACCATCAGCTTCACCTGGTCGGCGCCCTGGCGCATCTGCTCGCGCGCCGCCTTGCGCACCTCGTGCGGCCCGTCGGCGATGGCGCGCAGGAACACCATGGCGTTGCAGCACAGGCACGGCGGCCCGGCGACGTCGGTGCGCCGGTTGCGGTCGTTGTGCCCGCCGGTGGGGCCGATCGACCGGCAGGACACGAACAGGCGCGGCCCGGGGATCAGGCCCGCCTCGATCGCCGCCTTGGTGCCGTGGTCGGCACCGCCGGCGTCGCGCACCGTCGTGAAGCCGCGGTCGAGCATGCGCTTCAGCCGCCCGACCGAGCGCGCCATCATGAGGGTCAGCGGTATCGGCTCCAGCCGGTTGATGTAGACCTCGCTGTGATGGGTATGGACGTGGCAGTCGATCAGGCCCGGCATCACGGTGCGTCCGCCGCAGTCGATCACGCGCGCCGCCGCCGACTTGATCGGCTTGGCCGAGACCTCCTTGATGCGGTCGCCCTCGACCAGCACCTCGTAGCCGCCGCGCACGTCCTGCCAGCGCGGATCGAGCAGCGTCAGGTTCTTGAACAGCAGCGACGACATCACGAGGTCCTCACGCGAGGCGCCAGGGAGCGGGCACTTCCCCCTCCCCCCTTGAGGGGGAGGGTTGGGGAGGGGGGTGTTTCACCGCGCACGCGCTGTCGTCGGCAATGCTGGAGCACGTGCTCACTCTCCACGCCCGGCCCTTACCCCCCTCCCTAACCCTCCCCCTCAAGGGGGGAGGGGACGCGAACGTGTTGGCGCAGGCGATGCCGATTGCTCCGACCATGCGCTACGTCAGCGCGTTCTTGTGGAACTTGCCGGCCTTCATGATGACCGGCAGGTGGGCGCCCTGGTCGAGGAACAGCTCGAGCCGCTTCAGCGGGTCGCCGTCGACCACGATCAGATCGGCGAACGCGCCCGGCTCGATGACGCCGAGCTTGCCCTCCTGGCGCAGGATCTCGGCGCCCACCGTGGTCGCCTGGCGGATGATCTCGAGCGGTTTGAGGACCTGGGCGCGATAGATGAATTCCTGGCTCTGATCGATCTGCAGCGCGCCCAGGAGATCGGAGCCGTAGCCGACCTTGACGCCGGCCTGCTTGCAGATCTCGAGCGAGCGCAGCGCGCCGTCGATCACGAGATCGTTCTTGGCCAGCATGTCGGCCGACATGCCGAACTCCGCCGCGCGCTCTCGCATGACGAAGTACGCGACCAGGTTGGCGACCATGTAGCCGCCCGTGGACTTGAGCAGCTTGGCGGCTTTGTCGTCGATCAGGTTGCCGTGCTCGATGGTGCGCACGCCGTTGGCGACGGCGCGGGTGATCGCCTCGGGCGAATAGGCATGCGCCAGCACGTAGCGGCCGAAGTTCTTGGCCTCGTCGGTCGCGGCGGCGATCTCGGCCTCGGAGAATTGCAGCGAGTCGAGCGGGTCGTAGGGCGAGGCGACGCCGCCCGAGCACATGATCTTGATCTGGTCGGCGCCCTGGCGCATCTGCTCGCGCACCGTCTTGCGCACCTCGTCGGGTCCGTTGGCGATCGCCATGGCGTGGACCATGGCGTTGCAGCAGCCGCACGGCGCGCCCTGGTCGGTGCGCCGCCGCGCGTCGCTGTGGCCGCCGGTCGGGCCGATGGCGCGGCCGGAGATGAAGAGGCGCGGACCGGGCACCAGGCCGAGCTCGACCGCCGTCTTGAGCCCCCAGTCGGCGCCGCCGGTGTCGCGCACCGTGGTGAAGCCGCGGTCGATCATGCCCCGCATCGTGTCGATGGCGCGCGCGGTCATCAGGGTCAACGGGACGCTCTCGAGGTTGCGGATGTTCACCTCGCTGAGCACGACATGGACGTGGCTGTCGATCAGGCCCGGCATCAGGGTGCGCCGACCGCAATCGACGACCCGGGCCTCGGTGGCCTTGATGGGGGCGGCCGACACCTCCTTGATGTGCTCGCCCTCGACCAGCACCTGATAGCCGCCCCGCGCCGCGTCCCAGCGCGGATCGAGCAGGCTCATATTCTTGAACAGGATCTGCGACATCCGGGCCCCCGGGGACGACGCCTCAACCCTACGCTGGCGGCTACCGAGGCGCTACAGCGCGCCAAACCGCATCGAGGCCTGCTGGCGCGTGGCGGTCAAATGTGTCGGCAAGGAGGATGGCGGAGGGGTGGCGGAGAGTTGCTCCGCTTAATAATTGAGAAATCTCTTTCTGTAACAAAGGGGTAGGGGAAGGCGTCCGTCGTCTGCTTTGCCCCGTACCCCCATTTTTACCCCCGTTGGAAAACCGGTTGGCGGCGAACATCGGCGGATCGGTCACCATGTCGCCAGCCACGCCATCAGGTCCGCATGCCGAATGACTGATCGGCCCCGGACCTTGCTCTTGCGGAGCCGCCCGGCCTTGATCTCCTCATAGATCGTCGTGCGCCCGATACCGGTCAGCGCGACGACCTCGTCGATCGACTAGGCGAGCTTGTGCGGGATGGCGGCCGGCGCGTCGCCGGCGCTCGGAGCGATCGGCTCTTCTGGGGGCCCACTACCCGGCGCGTCCGCGGCGAGCCGAGCTGGCGGTTCGAGCAGGTCAGGGGGCGGCTTCTCGCCGTCGGGCGGAGCTGCTGTCATGGGGTCGCCTCCGTTCATCGTGGGCGCGTTCGCGCACAGTTCTTGGAAGGGCCGAAGAAGAGAAGCTCCGTTGGTCCGCGCACTTTCAGCGCATAGTCGCGCATGATGCGGAGCAGGGGGATGCCGGTCGAGAAGCTCAGGTGGATCATATTGAAGTGTCCAAGCCTCTCGGGATCACCTTCCAAAGCGGGGACTCCTGCAAGCGCAAGCAGAGCGGTGCGATCCGCGCTGTTAATCTCGTCGGCATAGGCCACGACGTGCCAGCGATCAGAGCCAGGCTCTGCAGAGATGAGCGTCAAGTACGCTCTGATCAGCTCAAGTTGGTTAACGTATTGTCCGACCACCGACTGTGGGTCCTAGACGGGGGAGCCAGAGATGTGGACTATAGTCCATGGAGAATATAGTCGACAAGGTTCAATCCAGCCCGGATGGACGCTTGTCGGCAGCTAGGGCGGAACCTGAGACGTATTAGGGAGGCGGCGGGCTTAACCCAGGAGGAGCTCGCTGCACGAGCCCGGCTCGATCGGACCTATGTCAGCGGGATCGAGCGCGGCAGACGAAATCCCACGTTACTCGCATTAATCGATCTTGCGGCGGCCCTCTCCGTCCAAGTCCCAGACTTGGTGCTCGGGATTGTGATACAGGCCCATGGGCGCCAAAGGCGTGGTCGGTGACGGGCGCCGCCCTTCGGTTGCTACCCGATCGCTAACCATCGCATGACGCCGGTGAAGCCGAGCATAGCCGGATGGTTGCGACGCTTCAGGTCTCAAAGCTGACGAGCCGCAAGGTCATCCGATACCACGCGCGCAGGTGACAGGCATCGGGTCCGGCCCGATGCGCTCGCGGCGCGAGCTGATCAGCAAGGCGTCGGCCCTCCTGGATCAGCTCCATCCGGCTGACGTCGCCAAGATCGCCGGGAACAACGTCGTAGAGCAACGCCTCGAACCGTCCGACAATCACAGTCGCAGCGACGCCGGCGGTTGCGCACAGCTTTTCGATCCAGACGCGATCCTTCTCGCTGTCTGCGTAGACATCAGCACCGCCGAGCGCCTCGATCAGCCGTCGGGCAACAGGCGGTCCCGGCTCACCCTGCGCGAATAGGGTCTTGCGGTCGAGGCCGTGCAACTTCTGGCTTTGGGGATCCCAGTCCAACCAATCCGGATAGGGGATGATGAGATGGCTCTCGACGTCATCAGCATCCGCAAAGCACCATCCGATCTCTATCGGATAGCTCTTCTGCTCATCGAGTGAGCTCGCTTCGCAGTCGAGAAAGGCGATCCGACGACCCATGTCACCTTTGCTTGGCGTCACGGCAGCGATTGATGCGACGTTGTCGCCGTTTCGCACCGTGTCGCAGTAGCGGGCCCACGCTTCCATCATCGGACGTCTCTTTTCGAGAAAATCGGTACGCTCGTAGGCTTCGACCGTTTGATCCCCGATTGTGTGGGCGAGGGCTGCCTCGCCGAGATCACGAGAGAAGTGCGTCACCTCGGCCCGCCAATCTTGGAATGCCGACCTGAAACCGTGCACCGTGAAGTCGCCATAGCCCATGCGCTTGAGCAGGGATTTCATCGCTGCATCCGATAACGGGTCTCCGCTCGAAGTTGGAAAAACGAGGTCGATGCTCTCGTCGCGCTCGGCCTTCAGCTTCTCGAGCAATGCGACCGCTGTGCTCGACAGCGGAACGCGATGCTCACGGCCGGCCTTCATCCTCGCGGCTGGGATTACCCAAAGCTTCTTTGTGAGGTCGAACTCTGACCACGGCGCGTTGCGGATCTCGCCGCTGCGTGCGGCCGTCAAGATCAAGAGCTCGAGCGCACGCGCGGCGATGCCTTCCTTCGCGCGGACGTCAGACATGAAGGCACCGATCTCCGTATAGGGTAGGGCAGCGTGGTGTTTGACCTTCTGGATCTTCGAGCGCCGCGGCAGCAGCTGATCGATATGCCCACGCCAGCGGGCAGGGTTGTCGCCTTGTCGGTAGCCGTGGACCGTCGCCCAGCTCAGCACCGTCTCGATGCGCCCGCGGACGCGCCCGGCAGTCTCTGGCTTAGTCGTCCAGATCGGGCGCAGCACCTTCATGACCAGGCCGGTGTCGATTGCGCCGACCGGAAGCTTGCCCAGCACCGGGCCGGCATAGGTCTCGAGGGTCGCCTTCCACTGACCGGCGTGCTTCCGGTTGCGCCACCCGGCCTTGCGGTCGTTGATCAGTTGCTCGGCGCACCAGTCGAAGGTGACGGACTTGGCCGCTTCAGCCCGCGTAGCGCGTCGGCGCTCGGCGCGCGCCTCAATCGGGTCGAGATGCTCGCGGAGTAGGTTTCGGCATTTCGCGGCCTCCACGCGCGCGTCTGCAAGCGAGACGTCGTTCACCGGACCGAGTCCCATTTGCCGCTCCCACGGAGCATCAGGTTTTTCAGGACGACGCAGCGGACTGACAAACCGGAAGATCCACGAGCGCGCGTTCTCGCCGGTGATCTGCAGGTACAGGCCACCGCCATCGGGGTGCATGCCGGGTGCGCGATATTTCTTCGGACACTTCGTCGGAGAGAGCACCGAATCAGGGAGCCGGTTGTGGGCCCGTATCACCTGTTTTTACCCCCGTCTCTACCTACGTTGTGAGACCGGATCTTAGCGAGGGGCAGCGGACGAGGGCAAGCTGAATAAACTCTATAACCCCGTATTTCTTCGGGCTTTTCAGAACGTCAGCGGATGCTGGCGGACGGCAGTGAAGGGGGGTGTGGCGGAGGGGGTGGGACACTCCGCCAATTATTGCCCAAACCCTTGTTCTTCCTGGATTGTCGGCGGGCCCGGCTTTCGGCCGGAGTATAACCGGCGGTACAATCCGAGCCCAGGCCGATGTCGCGCGGGCCGCCGCGGAAGCGAGGCGGCCGGAAGGCCCGCCTCGCTTCCCAGGCGGCGCGCGTCCGCCCGCTGACTACGGCTTCAGTTGAACGCCTGCGCGTGCTTCCGAGCCGCCAGGACGGCCT